>JARXAM010000013.1 GCA_029865845.1 Rhodoferax sp.
GCAGTGGGTCATATCACCCTCCTGTGCCACCGCAATGCCGTGCAGCACATAGCGGGTGGTGGCACTGGTGACTTTGCCGCCATGGCTGGTGGCGTCACCCAAGCGTATGGCTGCTTGGTTTGCGGCATTGAACATGGCTCAGGCCTCCCGAATCCAGGTCCAAGTCACCAAGTGCTCGGCGCCATAGGCCCCCAGGCGGATCATCTTCTCCCCGGCCCGCTTAAAGGCCAGCGCATTGCGACTGTTGAAGTACGCAGCGTCTGGGTGGGACGTGTCGAGCGTGCCCCGATAGACCCCGGTGCGAGGCACCACCTCATCAGAGCCACAAGTCACCGGGGGAATAGTGCGCCCATCTTGGCTAATTTGAGCGCCTGAGGCCGTCACCACCGGGCGCATGCGCAGGCTGCCAACGATGGCATCCCAGAACGCCAGCGCCTCATCATCGTCCTTGAAGGGGGGCGCTGGGTATTCGGGGGTGGTGGGGAGTTTCACATTCATTTCCACAACGATGTTGGGAAGGTAGGGGTCATCGATCTTCCCTGCAGCCTCCCAGCGAAAGACATACGCCGTCCAGCGGTCGTCACTTGAGCGCTCTCGGTACAGGTATTCCTGCCCCTCTATGCCATTGAGTTTGCGCGCCCCCTTGCGAATAACCCGCACCCCTTTGAGCGCCATTAACGCGCTCTGGACCAGCGACAACCGGTCCAGCAGTTGGGTGCGCTCTGACCCGTTCACCATGGTGGTGACGGTGAATATCACCAGTTGCTCGTGCGTGTTGTCCTGTTCCTCAAACATCACTTGCCCGCGCTTGATAGGACTCCTAAAGAATGGGAGCGTGAACCACATCTCGCCCACCTCTGCCATGGCCTCGTCGGTGCGTACCAATCCACCCTCAATGGCGTAGCCCAGTTCCCGGGGAATTTCCCCCTCGGCCAATGCGCGAATTTGCCCGGCTAGCTTGCCTTGGTAGTCCAGCGCAGACTGGAGGTGGTCTTGCCCTACATCCCCGTGCGAGTACCACACCCGAAACGGGTCCAGACTGAAGAAATAGTCATGCGTGGTTCGGAGATGCCTGCCATTTAACTCGTTGACCTCTCCACTCTCATACCCCCACACCGTCACCCCGCGCTTGTTCAAATCATAGGTTTGGATGTAGCGGGTTCCAAAGTCTTTGTGCGCCAAGCTCTTGAAGGTTTGCTGGCGCTGGGCCACCTCTTGCTTGAGGAGCTCCATGCTGCGCAGGTCTTTGCGCAGCACCAGCTCGTCGCCCCAAAACGTGTGGCGTACCCCCACAGCGGCCTGCGGTGGGAGCTGCATGACCAAGCGTGCAAAGCACAGGGGTTTCCAGTCGGTGGTGTTCTTGAGGTCCAGGTTCATGGCGCTACTCCGGTCGGGGCTGTCCGCATGTGCGGCTCGTACCAAGGTTAAAAAGGCGGGGAGCGACCATGCGGCGCTCAGGGTGGCTACTAGGTGGCGGCGTTGCATCAGGTGGCCCAGTCTGCTTTTTGGGCGATCTTGGCAATGGCATAGAGCGTGGCCCACTGGCCGCGCGGGTCTTTGTAAGAGTCTTGGTGCTCATAGCCTTCGTGGCGCGCGGGTGCCGCATCGTCGGTGGTGCGGCTGGCATCGACGCTGCTGTCCCCCACCACGAAGCCGCGCCCGTGCACAAACAGGCTCAGGGCCTTGCCTTTGGGCGCGATGCCAGACCACCCGGGCACGGTGCCGTCACCGTCTGCAGCGGGGTCTTCGAGCGAGAGTTTCAAGTTTCCCGCCAGTTCCACGGTGCCATCCAAGTTGTCGTCCGTGAGGGTGGCCGCTTCTAATGAAACGTTTTGCGGTACCGGGCCAGCCCAGTAAATCTCGCCCCAGCTCTTGCGCGCAAACTCTACGGCGCAATGTGCATAGGTCACAGGATGATAGGCGGCGCCGGGCCGAGTAATGGATTCTTGAAAGGTCTTTGCCGCTTTCAGGAACGTTTCGAAAACGTCAGCACGCACAGATTGCCTGGGTCCCAAGCGCTTGGCAATGATGCCTGCCGGGTCGATAAGCTTGGTGTTCTGCTCCGGAATTAGTCCGTACCACGCGGTGCTTGCGTATATGTCTTTGTAGGGGTTTCCATCTGACTGGGGCAGTGCCAAAGTACCCCCCCGAACCTTGAGCCAAGGCCGTCCTTGGTTGTAGTCTTTAAAGGGCAGCATCTCCAGCAAAGAGACCGCGTTGGCCAGCACGGGCACCGCCTCGGCAGCGCTTCTGCCGAGCACCACTTGCTCGATCCCTTCAAACCCGGCGCGTGCGCGCTTGTACACCGCTGGCGCCCCGGCAGCGGGCTGCACACCATGCACAACACCCAATATGCTGTCCAGCGCGCCGGGCAACTGCATCACAGCACGCGCTACCAGGCCGCCCATGCTGTGCGTGACCAGAATGACTTTCTTGGCCGCAGGGCTGCCGTTGTTGGCATAGACGCCCAGCACTTTGCGGATGTAAGCCATAACCTGCTTGGCCGAATCTGCGTTGCTTTTTAGCCAGTTGTAGCCACAGGCCCAAATCTCAAAGCGATAGCGCAACAGACCCTTGATCTCGTCTTCGCTCAGGGGCTTGTCACCGCTCACACTGCCCCAGCCCTGGGGGTCTTGCATCATGGTGTCTTTCCACCAGGGAGCAAGCTCGGTGCTTCCGTGCACCAAGACGCCCTCGTGGTTGAGGCGCTGGTGCAAGGTTTGCAGCAAGGGATGGTACGAGGAAGAATAGACGCTGCCCCAACCCCGCTTATGCAGCATGTCTTGGCTGGTATCTTTGTCTGGGCCAAGCCGTACGGGCCCAGCATCCACAGGGCCACTCCAATCAATCTCGGAGTTGTCAGGGTTGAACAGCATTTGGCGGGCTGCAGCATCTTTGAACAAGTACTCAAACAGCATGGGAATGCCTCCCAATGTGCTGCGGGGCGGTTGCCAAACTTCTTTGGCGGAGTCTTTCTTCTTTAAATTGGTCCCCATGACGCCTGGCAAGAAGATGACTGGAATGACGGTGTTCGATTTGCAGACGATGTTTTTTTCTCGGGTGTCTCGGTCTTGCGTGAGTTGGACATGCACCTGCTGGGTACCGTTGACATTTTGGGTGGTGTAGTTGTAGACCGGACCGGTGTCCTCGGTCTTTGGGTCGTTGGGGATGTTGTCAGTCATGGTGATGCAGGTAGGTGGAGTGTTTGGTGGGTGTGCCTTCAAAAACTAGCCCAGTACTTCGATCAAGATGGACTCTGGTAACAGGCTTTTTTGCAGTGGCAACTTGCCTGCGCCATCGGTGCGGGTCGTCATGACGGTCCCGTCTTCGCGGGTGATCCGCACGACTGTGTTTTTGAGTGGCTCGCCTAACGGGTTACGCAAGGTGTAGGCATCGTTGAAGTTGCTGCTGGGCATCTCTTGCATATGCTGGCTGCTGCTCTTTGGTGTGCCCAGGTTGACCGCTGCCGTACGGAACTGCGGTGACAGGGGCGACAAGAACTCAATGCCCCCGTCCGGTGTGAGCTGAATCGCATGGGCTCCCACCATCAGGCGAATGAGGGTGTCTGACTTAAGCACAATGCCCTGCTTGCCTTGAAGCTCCAGCAGCTTTTGTGCAAGGATTTCCACGTCGTTGTCTTGCGCCTGTATGTGCACTTTGCCCTTGGCTGCGATCAGCCGCAGGGCTTTGTTGGCCAGCATCCCGATGTTCTTGCCCGCAGACGCCAACAAGCTCCCCGCACTGGCCAGGCTGATGTGTTGGCCAGCAGTCACGGCATGGTGCGTGCCGCTGTGGACGTGGGTGCTGCCCGGTGTGGTGCTTGCGATGCCCGTCGGGCTGCTCAGGGTGATGTGCGCTTGCTGCAGCTCGGCCAAGGTGGCGCTGCTGCGCGTGTGGCCATTGCCAGAGACGTCATCGGCTTGGCGCTGCAAGCTGTTTTGCACCGCTTGGGCTTCGTCATCGTCGTGGGCGAGGTGGTGCACGGCCAGTGCACCCATGTTGCGGTGTTGCTCTTGGGCGGTACTGAGCTGCTGGATGGTCTCTTCCATGCTCAGGATGTGGTCGTGGGCGGCTGCGCGCGCGTGGGTGCTGATGAGCAGACCGTCTGTGGCGCGCAACGCACCGTGCCCGTCGGTACGCAGCTCAAAGCCTTCGCCCCGGTAGTCTTTGCGCCCGGCGTTGTCTTCTATGCGGGTGATGTACCCCAGCGAGAGTTGGCTGTGCTGGTGGTCGCTTTTGAGCTGGGCTTGTATCTTGCCTTGGGTGTCGTCAAGCACGATATGGTTGCTACGCCCCGCAGCGCTGTTACCGGCACCGGCAGCGAGCTCGCGACTTCTCAACCCACTGAGCGCTTGCTGGGCGGGCAGTGCCCAGGGCGGCTGGTTGTTTTGGTTGTAGACGCTGCCCATCACGATGGGCAAGTCCGGGTCGCCTTCGTAGTAGCTCACCACGACCTCTTCGCCTGCGCGGGGCACGTGGATGGCGCCCAGCTGGTTGCCCGCCCAAGGGCTGGCAACGCGCACCCAGCAGGAGCTGTGGCTGTTGTGTGCCCCGGTGCGGTCCCACATGAACTGCACCTTTATGCGGCCCAGGTAGTCGGTGTAGAGGTTGGCCTCTGCGGTTTGGGTGTCTGGCCCACACACCAGCGCCGCTTGCGGCCCGCACACCAAGGGCTTGGCTTGGGTGATGTCGGGGCGCACCACCTCATTGGTGGGCTGCACTTCAAAGCGGACCTCCACGCGCCATTGCCCATTCCCTTGCGGGGCCTGCGCCGGTGCAGCCAAGGGGTTGCGCTGGGTGGCTTCTTGCACGGTCTCTATCACGAACTGGGTGCTCAGCACGATGTACTCGGTGTTGGCGGCTTGTTGCGGGTGCTCCGTGAGGGTGAAGGTGCAGCCCGGGACGATGCCTCGCACATGGCCTCTCCCATGGGCACGCAGGCCGTGTTGGCGCAGGTGCTGCATGCGCAGCATGGCCAGTTGCCTGCCCTGGTCTTGGGTTTGGTTGGCGGCGTTGTCAGCGCCTGCGTTGGGTTGGCTGTAGTCGCTGCCGCCCAAGCCCGCTTTGGCGCTGCGCCATAGATACACCTCTTGGCCTGATTGCCCGGTGGCGCGGGGCGCTGTGGCACTGGCCTCTAGGGGGGCGCGGGGGCGGGTGTAGTCGTAGTCGCGGCTGGCATACGCGCCACTGGTCAAGCGGCTGGCAGGGCTAAAGGCGTGGATGTACTCGCGCTCGATTTTGTGGCCCAACGGGTAGTAGGGAAGCGAGTGGTAGGCGCTGCTGTTTGCGCTTGCTTGAAATGCCCCGTTGTGATCCCCCCAGATGAGGCGGTGCACGCCCTCGCTGTGTTCAAACCAGTACGAGATGCCCCACTCTTGCATCAGCCGGGTGACGAACTCAAAGTTGGTTTCGTTGAACTGGGTGCAGTAGTCGCGCCGGGGGTAGGTTTCGATCAGGCGCTTTTGTGCAGCAAAGCTGTATTCGCCCAGGATGGATTCAATGACTTCGACCACCGTCATGTCTTGGAACACCCGGCAGTTGCTGCCCAAGGTTGCCAAGTGCAGCCAGGGCCGGATCTCCAGCGCATACACGGTATGGCGGTGGTCCTCGCGGACAAAGCGCGCAGCGGTGATGAGGCCGCTGATTTCGCGCTGACCTGCGCCTTGGTTGGCGCTGCCCGTCTGACCGGGCATGCCCGCCTGAAACCTGCCCATGCCTTCGAGTTCGATGCTGCAGGTGATCTCCACCCCCACACAGCTGTCCAGGTCCAGGTTGCTGCCCATCGCGCTCAACGGCATGCCTTCGCGGGTCTGCAGGGTCAGGGTGTAGTGAAACAGGCTATTGAGCCCCTCCTCTCCTTCAAGCTTGAGTGCGACAAGCGCCGCCTGACCCGCATGCTGCGGGATGGCCGCGCATTGAACACTCAATGCGCGTGGGGATGAGAGCAAACCAAACATGAGTGGCTCCAAAGCGTGGAAGACTTTGATCTTCCCGTCCGCCCCCATGGAAGTAAAGCGCCATCAGTTTTTAAGTGTTAACAACTGATTGCAAATTTACCCTTCGCATCCCTTCAGTCGGCAAATCAAGTCACCAGGCAAAGAGGTATCTAAGGCTACGCTGAATAAGCCCCGTCAAAACGTCGTCGTCGCGCATTGAAGGGGGAGATTGCAAAAAAGTGAGGTATTGCGCTCTTCCTGGTGGCCCCCGTGGGGCTCTTGGAAGGGCCAACTGGCCCACTTTGCGCCCTCATGAGCGCACCTGTGCCATCAAGCGTTGGCGACCGAGGTAGATATTGGTCAGAGCCAATGCTGTGAATGCCCTCGTGGCGTTCTTCTGTAGGCCGCGGTAGCGCACCTTGCCAAACCCCCACAGCCGCTTGACTACTGCGAAGAC
>JARXAM010000015.1 GCA_029865845.1 Rhodoferax sp.
CTTCGGACAGTGCCTGGGCACTCATGCGTCCATCGCGCTGCAACAGTTCCAGCAAAGTGTGGTCCACGCGGTCCAGGGCCATGCTAGTCCAGGGTTTTGACTGCGGCAATGCGGCGCAACAACTGCTGCACGATGTCGGACTGCATGTCGCGGTAGAGCAGCGTTTCTTCGGCCTCTTTGGCCAGCACGGCCGATTCGTTGAAACTGATGTCGCGCTGCTGGATGATCTCGGTCTCATCAATCAAATCGCGCCCCTGTGGGGTGCGCATGCGGAACTTGACGCGAATGCGCAGCTGGAATTCGCGCACCTGGCCCGAGGCATTGACCCCCACCACGGTCTTCTCGCGCAGTTCCTGCAAGATGTCCACAATCACCTGCGGCGGTTGGCCACCTGCAGGAGGCACCAACGGACGCACGGCGCCGCCCAGGTAACGTGCCAACTCGGACGCCACCGCGCCACCGCGCTCGGGCGTGACGGCAATCGTCTCAAAGGCAAAGGTCTGCTGGCCACGCAGCTTGAAGCCGCAACTGGCCAGCAGGGCCGCAGCGGGAAGGGCAAACAGGTGACGGCGTTGCATCACAGGCCTAGACCACCACATTGACCAGTCGGCCGGGAACGACGATGACCTTCTTGGCTGCTGCTCCGGCGGCGTGGCTCAGGAAGGCCTCGCTGGCCAGGGCGGCAGCTTCGATGGCTTCCTTGCTGGCAGCGGCAGGTACCCGCACCGCGCCGCGCAGCTTGCCATTGACCTGCAGCACCAGCTCGATCTCGTCTTGCACCAAGGCGGCGGCGTCCACCTGGGGCCAAGGGGCGTCCAACAAGTCACCCAAGGCCGCGGCATAGCCCAGCCCGGACCACAGGGCGTGCGACAAATGCGGCGTGGCAGGGTAGAGGCAGCGCAACAGGATGCCAAAACCTTCGAACAAGGCTTCGTGTGCCCCGGCGCTGTCCAGGGACTTGAAGCCTTCCAACGCGTTGATCATCTTCATCGCACCCGATACCACCGTGTTGTATTGCATGCGCTGATAGTCAAAGTCCACCTGCTTGAGCACGGTGTGCATTTCCAAGCGCAGGGCTTTGGCCTCTTCGCCAAACTCCACGGCATGGAGTCCCTTGAGGACTGCCCCACCGGCGGGTGCCGTACCGGAATCCATCGCAGACAGTTTGTAGCCAAAGTTCCACACGCGGCGCAGAAAGCGGTAGCTGCCCTCCACCGCAGCGTCGTTCCACTCCAGCGTGGCCTCGGGTGGCGCGGTAAACATGGTGTAGATGCGGGCCGTGTCTGCGCCGTACTTGGCGATCAGCTCCTGCGGGTCCACCCCGTTGTTCTTGGACTTGGACATGGTGCCCACGCCCTCGTAGTCAATCGCGGTGCCCACGGGCAGCATGCCATCGGCACTGTCCACCTCGACGATCAGCTTGGCGCCCACCACCTTGCCGGCGGCGTCCATCACATGCTCCACATCCTTGGGCCAGAAGTATTCCTTGCCCCCCTTGGCGGTGCGGCGGCTGTATATGTGGTTGAGCACCATGCCCTGGGTCAGCAGTTTGGTGAACGGCTCGTCCACCTTCACCAGCCCGAGGTCGCGCATGACCTTGGTCCAGAAGCGGGCGTACAGCAGGTGCAGGATGGCGTGCTCGATACCGCCGATGTACTGGTCCATGCCGCTGCCGCCAGTCGCCTTGTATAGGTCGCGCATCCAATAGTCCGTGCCAGCGGCCACCATGGCGTCCGGGTTCTTAGGATCGCAATAGCGCATGAAGTACCAGGACGAGTCCACAAAGGTGTCCATGGTGTCGGTCTCGCGGCGCGCGGGCTTGCCGCACACGGGGCAGACGACACCGGCGTGGAAGCCTTCGTGCTTGTGCAACGGGTTGCCAGAGCCATCGGGCACGCAGTCCTGCGGCAGCACCACGGGCAGGTCTTTCTCGGGCACCGGCACGGCACCGTGTTCGTCGCAATGGATGATGGGAATGGGCGTACCCCAGTAGCGCTGGCGGCTGACGCCCCAGTCGCGCAGGCGCCAGGTGGTTTTCTTCTCGCCCAGTCCGAGCGCTGCCAGGTCAGAGGCCACTGCATCGACGGCGGCTTTGTACGACAGGCCGTCGTACTTGCCGGAATTGACGCACACCGCACGCTGCTTGTCCGCGTACCAGTCCGCCCAAGCGGAGGGGTCAAACACCAACGCGGGCGCAGCAGTCGGTGCGGCGGCTGACGATTTCGGCTCGCCGTATGAGGAGCCCGCCGTACCGGCTGCTGCGTCCGATGCATCCGGCGCGCGCCCAACCACCTGCTTGATCGCAATCCCGTACTTCAGCGCAAACGCAAAGTCGCGCTCATCGTGCGCAGGCACCCCCATCACAGCACCGTCGCCATAGCCCATCAGCACATAGTTGCCAACCCACACCGGCACCTGCGCGCCGGTCAGGGGGTGGGTCACGAACAAGCCGGTGTTGTGCCCCTTCTTCTCTTGGGTCGCCAGCTCGGCCTCCGTCGTACCACCGGTCTTGCACTCGTCAATGAAGGCAGCCAGCGCGGGGTTGGTCGCCGCAGCGCGGGTGGCCAGCGGGTGCTCGGGTGCCACGGCGCAGAAGGTCACGCCCATGATGGTGTCGGCCCGGGTGGTAAACACATACATGCGTCCGTCGCCAATCAGCGTGCCAGCGCCATCGTGAATGTCGTGAGTGAAGGCGAAGCGCACGCCTTCGGACTTGCCGATCCAGTTTTCCTGCATCAGGCGCACCCGGTCGGGCCAGCCGGTGAGGGTGGCCTTGTCGTTGCCCATTTGCACATGGTCCAAGAGCTCTTGGGCGTAGTCGGTGATCTTGAGGTAGTAACCGGGGATCTCGCGCTTCTCGACCACCGCACCGGTGCGCCAGCCCTTGCCGTCAATCACTTGTTCGTTGGCCAGCACAGTTTGGTCCACCGGGTCCCAGTTCACCACCTGGGTCTTGCGGTAGGCAATGCCTTTTTCCAGCATCTTCAGGAACAACCATTGGTTCCATTGGTAGTAGCTCGGGTCGCAGGTAGCAACTTCACGGCTCCAGTCGATGGCCAGGCCCATGGCCTGCATCTGGCCCTTCATGTAGGCGATGTTGTCAAAAGTCCACTGGGCGGGCGGCACTTTGTTTTTAAGTGCAGCGTTTTCGGCGGGCAAACCGAACGCGTCCCAGCCCATGGGCATGAGTACGTTGTGGCCGTTCATGCGCAGGTAGCGCGCCAGCATGTCGTTGATGGTGTAGTTGCGCACGTGGCCCATGTGCAGCTTGCCGCTGGGGTAAGGCAGCATGGAGCAAGCATAGAACTTTTTCTTGGGCTTGCCGTCTGCGCCCACGGCGTTTTCGTTCACGCGGTAGGCGGTGTTTCCATTCCACAGGGGCTGCGCCCAATGGGCTTGCGCGGCTTGTTCTACTTCTTGGTGCTGGTACTTGTCGTGCATGGAGAGTGGGCAGCGGTTCACGCTGCCAAAAAGAGAGGCTGGGTGCGATTTTAGGCGCTGCACCGCGCGCGGGTTCAGGGAGAGGCTGGCACCGCTGGCTCGGCCACAAATCCGATCTGCGTGAGGCCCGCCTTCTGAGCCAAGCCCATGACTTCCACCACACGACCATAGGGCACTGCGGCGTCGGCACGCAAGCGAATCTCGGTATCCGGGTTGCGCTTGGCTGCCTCTGCCAACGCCTGGGTCAAGGCGGTGTTGTCCATCGGTGCGTCGTTCACGTACGCGCGGCCTGCCGGATCCACGGTGATGGCGATGAACCGGGGTGCATCTGCGGCTTGAGTGCCCTGCGCCTGGGGCAAATCCACCTTCACGGCGCTCACCATCAATGGCGCCGTGATGATGAAGATCACCAGCAACACCAGCATCACATCGATCAGCGGCGTCATGTTGATGTCACTCATTGGCTGCGCGCCGGACGGGCGCTCCAAGCGGCCGAATGCCATTCAGTTCGCCTTGGGGCTGCTCAGCAGCAGTTCACGCAGGTCCAAGGCAAAGCCTTCCAAATCCGCCTCCAGCCGGGCCACCAGTCGGCCAAACACGTTGTAGGCCAGGACAGCAGGAATCGCCACGGCCAAGCCTGCCGCTGTCATGATCAGCGCCTCACCCACCGGGCCGGAAATCTTGTCGATGTTGACCTGCCCGCCTCCGGTGATACCGATCAGGGCGTGGTAGATGCCCCATACGGTGCCCAACAAGCCCACAAACGGCGCCGTGGAGCCCACTGTGGCCAACAGCACCTGACCAGACTGCAAGCGTTGCAATACGCCGTGCAAGGCATCGCGCAGTACGCGGGTAAGTTGTTGCCCTCGGTCGCCAGCGGCAGCCAAGGTTCCTGCACTCTGGGTTTGTGTGGCTTGAACCAAGGGCAGCACCAAGCGCTCGCGGTCAAAAGCGGACATGACCACCAATGCAGCATCCACATCTGCCGCTTGCCAAAAGGCGGTCGTGCTGCGGGACACATCGTTCAGCGCACGTTGCAGCAGCCAGCCTTTCCAGAAAATCACAAACCACGCGGCCATGGACATAGACACCAAGATCAATGCCACGGCGGTGTGGACCGCATCGCCCTGCAACAGCAGCTGCAGCGGACTCATTTCAAATTCAGTACGTCAAACATGTCATACAGCCCCGGTGCGCGGTCGGCCAAGAAACGCACGGCCCGCAAGCTGCCTTGGGCGTAAGTGGCACGGCTGGATGACTTGTGGCTGATCTCAATCCGCTCACCTGTGCCGGCGAACAGCACCGTGTGGTCGCCCACGATATCCCCGCCACGAATGGTGGCAAATCCGATACTGGAAGGATCGCGCTCGCCGGTCACGCCGTAGCGCTCGTACACCGCGCACTCTTTCAAATCACGCCCCAGCGCGTCAGCGATCACTTCGCCCATCTTGAGCGCGGTGCCCGACGGCGCATCCACCTTGTGGCGGTGGTGGGCCTCCACAATTTCAATGTCGTACCCGGTGGCCAGCGCCTTCGCCGCCATCTCGAGCAACTTCAAGGTCACGTTCACGCCCACGCTCATATTGGGCGCCATCATGATGGGGATGGTCTTGGCAATCTCAGCAATGTCCGCTTTTTGCGCGTCTGAGAACCCAGTCGTACCGATCACGGCCGCAATACCCAATTCGCGACACACCTGCAGATGGGCCAAGGTGCCCTCGGGGCGGGTGAAATCGATGAGGGCTTGGCTGCTTTTCAAGCCTTCGCGCACATCGGCGGTAATCAACACACCCGTGGGTTTCCCGAAAAACGCGCCTGCGTCCAAGCCCAGCGAAGGGCTACCAGAAACATCCAATGCGCCTGCGAGGGTGCAGTCGTCTGCGTCTCGGACAGCGTCAATCAGCATCTGGCCCATACGGCCAGATGCGCCAGCAATGGCAATAGAGTGGGTCATGGTCGAAAAAGAATGAGCAATATTCAGAGCCCGCCGGGCTCCAGCGGCGGATACGTGGCGGGCGCGGGGCTGCCATCTGCTGGTGCAGGGCTTGGGGGGCGCACGGGGACGGGGTATTTCTTGAGAGCGTCCTCGGATGCGCTCATGGCGGGCAATGCGCCGGTCACTTTCGAGCTGCGCAACGTGGAGACAAATTCTGTTTCGCTAGGTAGCTCGTCTGCCTCTATCCGGCTGATGGTGTCATTGGAAAAGAACAAAGTCACCCTTCGCGTTTGAGGGGCCGCTCCCTGCTGTGTCAAGGTGAACACATAGTCCCACCTGTCTGCATGAAATACGCTGGTGAGAAGCGGGGTTCCGAGCACGTCTTGGGCAATGGCGCGAGGCATTCCAATGCGCAGCACGGCCAATTGCTCGCGCGTCACGACGTTGCCTTGCACAATGTCCATTTTGTATGGCACGCGCGCCGTCGCAGGATTTCCGTTGCTCCCCCCAACCGCACCGCACGCAGAGAGCATCGCCAAAAACGAGACGGCGGCGAAGTATCGCCAACGGATACAAGAGAGAAGGGACATGAAAATCAAGGACGATATGATCGGGGCATTGTAGCGGTTGACTCTTGCGACCCTCACTAATGAACTTTCCAGGATTGTGTTGATGTCCACCATTGAAGAGCTGAAAAACACGGGCCTGAAAGCCACCGTACCCCGCCTGAAGATCTTGGAAGTGTTCCAACGTGGAGTGCAACGACACATGACGGCGGAAGACGTATTTCGCGTGTTGCTGCAAGAACGCTCCGACGTAGGCTTGGCCACGGTATACCGGGTATTGACCCAGTTTGAGCAGGCGGGCATTCTCAGCCGCAGCCATTTTGAAAGCGGAAAAGCAGTTTACGAACTCAATGAAGGCCAGCATCACGACCACCTGGTGTGCCTGGACTGCGGGCGGGTCGAAGAGTTCTACGATGCTGAAATTGAAAGACGCCAACAATCCGTCGCCAAGGCCAAAGGATTTGCAATTTCAGACCACGCGCTCAGCCTGTACGCGCATTGCACCAAGGGCGCGTGCCCGCACCGGGGACAAACGTTATAGGCCGAGCGACATTGCTTTGCGGTGCCGCTCGACAAAGTCCTGGTACGTGTCTATTCCCCGGAACTGCAATATGGTGTTGCGCACAGCGGCCTCCACCAACACCGCGATATTGCGGCCCGCTACCACCTGGATCACCACCTTGCGCACCGGTATGCCCAGCACATCCTGCGTGAGCGGCTCATAGGGGATGCGTTCGTAGTCGCGCTCCAGCGTTTCCCGGCGCACCAAATGCACGATCAATTTCAGGCGCATCTTGCGGCGCACAGCCGTTTCGCCAAAAATGCCCCGGATATCGAGCAAGCCAATGCCACGCACCTCCAACAGGTTTTGCAGCAATTCGGGGCATCGGCCTTCGATGGTTGTCTGATTGATCCGGTACAAGTCCACGGCGTCGTCTGCCACCAAACCATTGCCCCGGGAAATCAATTCCAGGCCCAGCTCGCTCTTGCCCAAGCCAGACTCGCCCGTAATCAACACCCCCATCCCGAGGATGTCCATGAACACACCATGCATGGACAAGCGATCGGCGAAGTGTTTGGACAGGTAGGCCCGAAGGACGTCGATGACGAAGGCCGAAGACTCCTTGGTTGCAAACATCGGAATCTGCGCCCGTTCGCACATGGCAAGCAGCGCTTGCGGTGCCACTTGGCCGTCAGCCAGCACCAAAACCGGCGGCTCCAAGGTCACGATCCGGGCAATGCGGCGTGCGCAGTCCTCGGGGGTGGCATTGGTGATGTAGCTTATCTCACGCTCACCCAGGATTTGCACCCGGTAGGGATGGATGTAGTTGAGGTAGCCCACCAAATCGGCGCCCGATCGGGCTGCTTTGATGGCGACCTCGTCAAACCGCCGTTCTGAGGCACCCAAGCCGGCAACCCATTCCCAACGCAAATGCCCGCGAAACTCTTCGAACAAGGCATCAGCACTGACTGCGGTTGGCTTCAACCCAATTCCTTGGTAAACAAATGAACTAGACGGTGCGTGCCGATTGCCAACCGGCTATCAAGGCATGCAACTGCACGGGGTCGGAGCAGGTGGTGATCTTTTCGCGCAGCATGGAGTCGCTCAACAACTCGGCAATCTCCGACAGTATTTCCAAATGCTTTTGGGTAGCCGCCTCGGGCACCAGCAAAAAAATCAGAAGGCTGACTGGCAGATCGTCCGGCGCATCAAAGCCGATGGGGTTCGCGAGTTGAAACACGGATGCCATGGGCGACTTGAGACCCTTGATGCGGCCATGGGGAATTGCAACACCATGGCCCAAACCTGTGGACCCCAAGCGTTCGCGGGAAAACAGGCTGTCGGTAACCAAGGCACGACTCAAGCCGTGAAGATTTTCGAATAGCAAGCCTGCCTCTTCAAATGCACGCTTTTTGCTGGTGACATCAACTTGCGCAAGGACTTGCGCCGAGGGAAGGATGGAGGCGAGGCGGTTCATGGTGTGGAGCGAATTATGCACATAAAAAAACCGCCCGTATCAGGGCGGTTTGCGGGAATTGCGCCTCCGCGCACGAGCTACATCAAGCGTTTAGGCGCCTCGTGATGGTGGTTTTGTAGCCGGTCTTTGTGGCGTACCACTTGGCGATCCAGTTTGTCGACCAGGTCATCGACGGCAGCGTACAAATCAGCATGGGCACTTTCGGCGAACAAGTCACTGCCCTTCACATGGATGTTGCACTCCGCGCGTTGCCGACGCTCTTTTTCCTTTTGCTTCTCGACGGTCAACAACACCTTCACGTCCACCACTTGGTCAAAGTGGCGCACGATCCGGTCGAGCTTCGTCGTGACGTAACTGCGCAGGGCCGGGGTCACTTCAAGATGGTGACCGCTGATCGTCAAATTCATACTTAGCCTCCAATTGCTCTCTGGGAAAAAATCCTCCTGCCGGGGCGGCAGTCGGCACGTCAATACTGCGAATCCGGTGCGGTCTTGATGGGCCCACTATGCGCCTGTTCGCACCCAATTGCAAAAACTTTTTTGTAATGTACGGAGGCCACGCAATGGCATTTTTCTTCAAGATTTTGTGGGCGATTGACGCATATCCAGCCTTCCCGCAACAACCACGGCCAACACACTGGCAATGGCTCCGATCACGGCAGATGCCCAGTAGTTTTGCACCAAGCCTGCGGCATCCCGACTGATGAGGGCACCACCCACCAGCGCCGCCAGACCCATCGCCGCAGACTGGACGGACGCGTTCAACGTCATGAAGGTGCCCCGCAATGCGGGGTTTGCGGCAGACGTCAGCATGGCCATGCCAGGAATCATGCGTCCACTGCCACACACGAAGAACAAGGTCGACACCACCAAGGCTATCCCCAAGCCCACACGCCCCAACTGGGTCAGGCCGATGAGGGGCAGCAAAAACACGATGGCAATCGCCCGAAACGTTTGGAGCTTGCCCCAACTGTCGGACAAGTTGCCAAACCAGCGTGCCGTAATCAGGGTGGCCACACCACCGCACAGGTATACATACGGCACCTGATCCGCATGCAAGCCCACGTTGGTTTGCATGAAGATGGTGATGTAGGGAATGACGGTGAAGCCCGAGAACATGAGCAAGGCAGAGAACACAAATGCCAGCCAATGGTTGCGGTCTTGCAGCACCTCGGATATCCGCGACCAGGCGGACGCCGATGCGCTGGCTTGCAGGTGCCCGCGAAGCGGAGGAAGCGTCAAGTAGGCAAACAGCGCAAACAGCACACAAACGCCTGCGATCAACAAAAACGGGATATGCCACCCGAAATGCGCCGCCAAAAACAGCCCCATCGGGACCCCGGCAACCGTAGAGATAGAAAACGACGTCATGACAATGCCCATGGCGTGGCCACGCCGCTCAAATGGGATGACATCCCCAACGATAGTCTGGCTCAGCGCCGACAACACCCCACCAAAGATGCCCGCACTGATCCGCGCCAGCATCAAGGTCTCGTAGGTAGGCGCGATGCCACAGGCGAAGGTGGACAGCGCGAACAACACGTACAACACCAAAAGCAAGCGCTTGCGATCAAACTTGTCGATGTACGTCGACGCAAGCAAACCAGAAGCGCCGCCCGCCAGGGTATAGGCAGACACCAGCAAGCCAAACTGCGCGTCACTGATGTGAAACAGTGTGGTCAGTGCGGGCCCCAGGGGCATCATGATCATGAAGTCCAGAATATTGGTGAACTGGATGCCCGCTAGCGTGATCAGCAGCCATCGTTCGCGCAGGGGGCTCAATGAAATAGGCATGTCGTGATGTGAAGTTGAGTAACTCTGGGGGTGGGCACCTACTCTATCACCCGGGGCGATGCGATAATTCCTGCTTCTGAATCACTGGAGCGACCTCCTTGGAAACCTACCCTAGTTGGTAGCTTTCAACTCCCACCACTGCACCGGGGTTGAAAGCGCCGAACACCCGCCTGCAGCCAACCTTTTGGGAGTGAGCCATGCTCAATATTTTTACGCTCGCCAATGGGAGACTCTTTCAGGAAGAAATTGAGTCTCTGGAAGAGCTTTCCAAATTTCAGCCCATCTGGGTCGACCTGGAGTCGCCCACGCTGGAAGAGAAGCGCTGGGTCAAGCAATACTACGGCTTGTCCATCCCCGACGATGCGATGGACGAGGACATTGAGGAGTCCGCCCGCTTTTATGCCGAAGACAACGGCGACGTGCATATCCGCAGTGACTTTTTGATCGCGGACGATGACGAGCCCCGTACCGTGCGTGCGGCCTTCATTCTGAATCTGGTGAATGACGACCTCAGGAGCAAGGGCGTGCTGTTTTCCATTCACGATGAAGACGTGCCGGTGTTCCGGTTGCTGCGCATGCGCGCCCGGCGCGCACCGGGTTTGATCGAAGACGCCAAGGAAGTGCTGCTCAAGCTCTTCGACGCGGATGCCGAGTACTCCGCCGATACGCTGGAAGGCATTTACGACGAGCTGGAAAAAGTCAGCAAAAAGGTGCTTTCTGGCAATGTGACCGACGCCATTGCGGGCGAGGCACTAGGTGCCATTGCGCGGCACGAAGACTTGAGTGGCCGCATTCGACGCAACGTCATGGACACCCGCCGTGCGGTGAGCTTCATGATGCGCAGCAAAATGCTCAACGCCGAGCAGTTCGAAGAGGCGCGACAAATTTTGCGTGACATCGACTCACTGGACTCCCACACGGCCTTCCTGTTCGACAAAATCAACTTCTTGATGGATGCGACCGTGGGTTTCATCAACATCAACCAAAACAAGATCATCAAGATCTTCTCGGTGGCCAGTGTGGCCTTGCTGCCGCCCACTTTGGTGGCCAGCGTGTACGGCATGAACCTCCGATTTCCTGAGCTTGCATTTCTGGGTAGCTGGAGTTACCCGTACACGGTGTCCCTGATGGTGGCCAGTGCTTTGGTGCCCATGTGGTATTTCTACAAGCGGGGCTGGTTGCGCTAAGCGTCACCCGCATGCCCGACCCCGCACGCCAAAGCGGCGGCGGGCAAGCGAGGGATTACCGGGTTTGCGCCGTGCGCAATTCGCGGCGCAGCACTTTGCCAACTGGGGTTTTAGGGAGTTCATCCCTAAACTCAATGACCTTGGGCTGCTTGTAGCCGGTGAGGTTGTCCTTGCAAAAGCGACGAATCTCGTCTTCCGTGAGGTGAGGGTCTTTCTTCACGACCACCAGTTTGACGGCTTCCCCGGTTTTGGCGTCCTGCACGCCAACGCACGCGCATTCCAGCACACCAGGCATTTGGGCCAAT
Source organism: Rhodoferax sp. (assembly GCA_029865845.1). Taxonomy (GTDB): domain Bacteria; phylum Pseudomonadota; class Gammaproteobacteria; order Burkholderiales; family Burkholderiaceae_C; genus Allorhodoferax. Next base: position 11,208 of record JARXAM010000015.1, read on the forward strand.
ACGTCTTCCAACTCGTTGGGAAACACATTAAAGCCACTCACCAAGATCATGTCTTTCTTGCGGTCCACAATTTTGAAAAAGCCCTGTGCATTGACCACGCCAATGTCACCGGTCCTGAAAAATCCGTCGCTCGTCATCACCTTGGCAGTTTCGTCCGGTCGCTGCCAGTACCCCGCCATGACCTGGGGGCCTTTGATGGCAATTTCGCCCCGCTCTCCCTGCGGCACTTCAACACCATCGTCGTCCAGCAACTTCATGTACGTGCTGGGCAAGGGCACGCCAATGGTGCCGGTGTACTCCCGGGAGGTCGCAGGGTTGCAGCTCACCGTGGGCGAGGTTTCGCTCAAACCATAACCTTCGCAAATCGGGCAACCCGTTTGCTCAAACCAGCGCGCCGCCACACTGCTTTGCACAGCAGTCCCACCACCTACGGAGACCTTGAGGTGGCTCCAATCTACCTTGCGGAAGTCGGGGTGATTCAGCAAGCCATTGAACAAGGTGTTGACCGCCGGAAAGCTGTGAAACGTGTGCTTTGACAGTTCACGGAGTACGCCGGGAATGTCACGCGGATTCGGGATCAAGATCAACTTGCCACCGGTGCGCATCGACAACATCATGCACACCGTGAACGCAAAGATATGGTAGAGCGGCAAAGCGCATACTGTCGTCGACTGGGCTCCGGCCTGCACCTGTGCCATCGCCGGGGCATACCAGGCCTGCGACTGCAAGGTGTTGGCAATCACGTTGCGGTGCAAAAGCACCGCCCCCTTGGACACACCGGTAGTGCCTCCGGTGTATTGCAAGACGGCCACGTCATCCGCTTTGCTGTCTGGCCTTTTCAAGGGCACACGGGCACCGCGGGCGATCGCTTCATTGAAACGCACGGCCTGCGGCAGGTTAAATGCTGGCACCATTTTTTTAACATGGCGCACCACATGATTGACCAGTGTGCCCTTGAGTGCGCCTAACTGGTCCCCCATGGCACACAAGACCACGTGTTTAACCTGCGTGGCCGCCAGGCACTTTTCCAAAGTGTGGGCAAAGTTCTCAATAATGACGATCGCCTTGGAGCCAGAGTCCTTGAGCTGGTGTTCCAGCTCCCGCGCGGTGTAGAGCGGATTCACATTGACCACCACAAACCCCGCACGCAAGATGGCCGCCACCGCTACTGGGTACTGCGGCACATTGGGCATCATGATGGCAACCCTGTCCCCCTTGAGCAAACCCAAGCCTTGCAGGTACGCGGCAAACGCCCGGCTCAAACGGTCTGTCTGTCCATACGTCATGTCCTTGCCCATGAAGTGAAAAGCGACCTGCTTTTCATGCTTGTGGAAGCTCTCTTCCAGCAAGTCCACCAAGGACGGGTACGTTTCAGGGTCAATATCGGCGGGCACACCCTCAGGGTAGCTGCCCAGCCACACGCGTTCGATCATTATTTGTCTCCGATATTTTTATGCACACCCCCGCCCCGGCGGCGGAAGTGGCTGCATTGTGGGGGATCTAGTCAATCGCCTTGCCCATGTCCTCCACCACCTTCTTGGCATCCCCAAACACCATCATGGTCTTGTCCATGTAGAACAGTTCGTTGTCCAGCCCGGCGT
>JARXAM010000098.1 GCA_029865845.1 Rhodoferax sp.
TGAGCCCGCGATGATGAGCATGCTGTTGTTCAGGCTAAAGCCAATGCCTGCGGCGGCCCAGCCCGAGTAGCTGTTGAGCATGGAGACCACTACCGGCATGTCCGCCCCGCCAATGGGGATGATGATGAGCACGCCCATCACGAAACTGAGCGCGAGCATCACAAAGAACGAGGTCCAGTTTTCGGTGAAGGCAAACATCAAACCCAGGCCCAGTGTGGCAAGACCTAACACCAGATTGAGTTTGTGCTGGCCTGTGAACTGCACTGGTGCTCCCTGGAATACGCGGAACTTGTACTTGCCACTAAGCTTGCCGAACGCAATGACCGAACCGCTGAAGGTGATGGCGCCAATGGCAGCACCCAAGAACAACTCGAATCGGTTGCCGGTGGGGATGGCCTCGCCTTTGGCAGCGATGCTGAAAGCCCAGGGTTCCGCCACCGCAGCCACGGCAATGAATACCGCTGCCAATCCGATCATGCTATGCATGAAGGCCACCAACTCTGGCATCTTGGTCATCTCTACGCGCTTGGCCATCACAGTACCGGCAGTGCCGCCCACCAGCAAGGTGCCAAGCACCCAGGCCATGCCTGTCATGCCGTCCTGACCGAGTTGGTCCGCGAGCTTGAAAATCAGGGCACCTGTGGTGAACACCGCCACCGCCATTCCCACCATACCGAAGATATTGCCGCGGATCGAAGTGGTGGGATGGGACAGCCCCTTGAGCGCCTGGATAAAGCAGACGCTGGCAAAGAGATACAACAGAGTGACGAGGTTCAGGCTCATTCTTTGGCTCCTGCAGCGGGCGCTTTCTTTTCTTTCTTCTTGAACATTTCCAGCATGCGGCGAGTCACCATGAAGCCGCCGAACACATTCACGGCCGCCAATGCCACGGCCAATACGCCCATGGACTTGCCCAGGGTGGTTTCGGTCAACGCAGCGGCCAGCATGGCACCCACGATGACGATGGCGGAAATGGCGTTGGTCACAGCCATGAGAGGCGTGTGCAGTGCCGGTGTCACAGTCCAGACCACGTGGTAACCCACGTAGATGGCCAGCACAAAGATGATCAAGTTCAGTATGGTGGGGGAAACCATTTCCATGGTGTCGCTCCTTGAATGGGGTGAGTGAATGAAATTGAGTGCGTAAGGTGGCGTGCGCGATTTACTTGCGACGAACTTCACCGCCCTGGGTCACCAAGCAGGCTGCCACGATGTCGTCTTCCAAGTCCACATGCAAAGCACCTTCCTTGTTGATGATCAACTTCAGGAAATCCAGCACGTTGCGTGCATACAGAGACGAAGCATCTGCGGCTACCAGCGCAGGCAGGTTGGTTTGACCGATCAGGGTGACGCCATGCTTAACCACGGTTTTGTCTGCCTCCGACAGCGGACAGTTGCCGCCGCCCGAGCCATGCGGACCTATCGCGCCCCTGCCTGCGGCAATGTCCACAATCACCGAACCGGGTTTCATGGAACGGACCATGTCCTCGGTGATCAACGTGGGCGCGGGGCGGCCGGGAATGAGCGCCGTGCTGATGACAATGTCGGCTTGGGCCACACGCTTGGCCACCTCGGCTTTCTGGCGTTCCAGCCAGCTTGTCGGCATGGGTTTCGCATAACCACCTACACCCACAGCGGCGTCTCGCTCTTCAACGGTCTCGTAGGGCACATCAATGAACTTGCCTCCCAAGGATTCGACCTGTTCCTTCACGCTGGGGCGCACATCCGACGCCTCGATGACGGCGCCCAAGCGCTTGGCCGTGGCAATGGCTTGCAGGCCCGCCACCCCTACCCCGAGGATGACCATGCGCGCGGCCTTCACGGTGCCTGCGGCAGTCATCAGCATGGGGAAAAAGCGCTGGTAGGTGTTGCTGGCCAGCATGACGGCCTTGTAGCCCGCGATATTGGCCTGGCTGGACAACACATCCATGCTTTGCGCGCGCGTGGTGCGGGGTGCGGCTTCCAGTGCATAGGCCGTGAGCCCAGCCGTGGCCAAGCGTTGCAGGCCTTCCGCATCAAACGGATTGAGCATGCCCACCAGCGTGGTCCCCGGTGCCATCTGGGTGGCCTCGGTGTCTGACGGGCTGCGTACCTTGAGGACCAGGTCGCAGGCGAATGCCCCGGCCGCATCGGTGATGGCAGCTCCCACCGCGGCATACGCCGCGTCGGTCACGCTGGCCGCCACACCGGCACCGGATTGCACACGCACCGTGTGGCCTAGCGCCTTGAGTTTTTTCACGGATTCCGGGGTCACCGCGACCCGGGTCTCTCCCACCGTAGTCTCGGTGGGTACGCCTATTTGCATTTGGTATTCCTTGAACAATAAAAAGCCCCGCCGATGGGCGCGACGGGAGTCCCACTTCCGTACCAGGTCGCATCGACAACGACTTAACGGTTGCTGGGGAAACTAAAGGCAACGCCCTCGCGCACCCCGGCCGACGGCCAACGTTGCGAGATGGTTTTGCGCTTGGTGTAGAAACGCACCGCGTCCGGGCCGTAGGCACCCAGGTCACCAAACAGGGAACGCTTCCAGCCGCCAAACGAGTGGTAGGCCACGGGCACGGGCAGGGGCACGTTTACACCGACCATGCCGACCAGAATGTTGTCGCTGAAGTAGCGTGCTGCCTCACCGTCGCGCGTGAAGATGCAGGTGCCGTTGCCGTACTCGTGCGCGTCGATCAGGTCCATGGCGTCTTGCAAAGTCTTGACGCGCACCACACCCAGCACCGGGCCAAAAATTTCTTCCTGGTAAATCACCATACCGGGCTTGACGTTGTCAAACAGGCAGGGGCCCAGAAAGTAACCCTCTTCATAGCCCTGCACCACGGCGTTGCGGCCATCCACCACCAGGGTGGCGCCCTCTTGCACGCCATGGTCCACATAGGCCTTCACCTTGTCCCGGTGTGCTTTGCTCACCAACGGCCCCATATCACTGAGAGCATGGGTGCCAGGGCCCACGCGCATCTTGGCGATCTCCATCTTCAGGCCGGCCACCACGGCGTCGGCCGTGGCATCGCCCACCGCCACCACGAGTGGGATGGCCATGCAGCGTTCGCCACACGAACCGTAGGCCGCGCCCATGAGCGCGGTCACGGCATTGGTTATGTCCGCATCGGGCATGACTACGGCATGATTTTTGGCGCCGCCCAGGGCTTGCACGCGTTTGCCATTGGCACAGCCGGTGGCGTAGATGCTCTCGGCAATCGGGGTCGAGCCCACAATACTCACCGCATGTACCCGCTTGTCGGCCAACAAGGCGCCCACCGCCTCCTTGTCGCCGTGGACCACATTGAGCACCCCGGGCGGCAGGCCGGCCTGCAAAGCCAGTTGGGCTACCAACAGGGCACTGCTGGGGTCGCGCTCCGAAGGTTTGAGGATGAAGGTGTTGCCACACACCACGGCCATGGGCCACATCCACAAAGGCACCATCACGGGAAAGTTGAACGGTGTGATGCCGGCCGTCACGCCCAGTGGCTGGAACTCGCTCCACGAGTCGATGCCAGGACCGGCATTTTTGCTGTGTTCACCCTTGAGCAGCTCGGGTGCGTAGCTGGCGTACTCCACATTCTCTACGCCGCGTTGCAACTCGCCCATGGCGTCTGCCAGCACCTTGCCGTGTTCGGCGGTCACCAGCGCACAGATGCTCGCCGCGTTTTCCTCTAGCAGGTTCTTGAGTTTGCTCATCACCCGCGCGCGCTTGAGCGGCGGCGTGGCGCGCCATGCGGGGTAGGCCGACTGTGCGCTGGCAATGGCCTGCTCCACAGTAGCGGTGTCGGCCAGCAGCAAGGTTTTTTGCACCTGGCCGGTGGCGGGGTTGTAGACCGGCTGGGTGCGGCTGCCGCCGTCCACGAGGTCGCCGTGGATCAGGTGCTGGAGAACGGGAAGGGTTGACATCAATGGGGATTCGCTGGTGGTGAGGTCGAGGGGAAGACGTGGTGCACTAACGCTGAGGCGCGAGGGCACCCAGGTAGGTGCGAACACGCTCGTCGTTGGTCAACGTGGTGAAGTCCGGCGCCTGGGTCACCACACCTTTTTGCACAAACACAAAGCTGTCGCATTGCTCGCGCAGGATGTCGATGTGGAAGGGCTCGTTGGGGTGCATGCACAAGAAGACGAGTTTTCCGCTTTGCTTGAGGCGCGTGAAAAAATCCAGCATGAAGCCGATGTAGCCGTCCTGGGTGTTGAACTGGGGTTCGTCAAACAGGTGGATCAACGGCGATTTTCCGGTCGCGTTCGAGAGCAGAAAGTCGGGCTTCTTCTTCTGGAACGAGCGCACCTGGTAAGACTGGTGGTAGTGCACCGCCATGCGGTCACGCTGCAGGGTTTTCACCTCGTGGATGTCCTGCCCGTTGACGATGACGCGGCCGCTGGTGGGCAGGTTGCTGCCAGTGATCAGCTCAAACAGCGTGGTCTTGCCGGAGCCATTGGGCCCCATGACGCCGACCACGCAGGGCTTGGCAATTTCGAAGTTCGCGTTCAGCGAAAAGGTGGTGGTCTTCTTGAAAGCGCCCCGCTGGTATTGCTTGGCCAGGTTTTCCACACGCAAGATTGGTTGGTTCATGCTGACTAGACTCCCAAAAGCTGTTGGCGCAACCTAGGGTCGTTGCGTACATCGGCCGCAGGGCCTTCGTGAATGACTTTGCCCAGGTTCATGACGTACACGCGGTCGGCCACAGCCAGCGCGCTCTGCACGTTTTGCTCCACCACCAGCACCGCAATGCCCTCTGCCTTGAGCCGAGTGATGGTTTTCATCACGTCCTGCACCACCTTGGGCGCCAGGCCCTGGCTGGGTTCGTCAAACAGCACCAGACCGGGCGAGCCCAGCAGCGCACGCGAGATGGCCACCATCTGCATCTCGCCACCCGAGAGGTTTTCGCACTCGCGCTCCATCAGGTACTCCATGGCGCTGAAGATCTCGAAACACTCTTTCTCGTTCCACTTGCGAAAACGGGTCTGCTTTCGCGCAATGGCCAGGTTGCGCGCCACCGTCAGCGTGGGAAAGATGCGCCGGTCGTCCGGCACCCAGCCCAGGCCTGCCTTGGCAATCTCGTGTGTGGGCGTGCGAGTAATGTCTTTGCCATCGAATGCAATGGCGCCCTTGCGCGGTGGTGTGAGCCCCAAGATGGAACGCAGCGTGGTGGTCTTGCCGGCACCGTTGGGGCCCAACAGGGCCACCACTTCGCCGGGGCCGACCTGCAGCGACACATCGAACAAAACCTGGGTCTCGCCATAGAAGGTGTCGATGTGGTCAATGGACAACATCGATGCCGGCGCAGCGGGTTTTAATACGGCGCTCATGCCAGTGCTCCCAGGTTGGAGCGGCGAACCCACTCGTTTTGACGCAGCGCATCGGGTGTGCCCTGGGCGATCACCTGGCCCCAATGGATGACGGAAATCTGGTCCGCCAGGCTGAAAAGAAAGTTCATGTCGTGTTCGATGATCACAATGGTTAGTTGGCGTTTCAGGGTCTTCACCAGCTCAGCCAGGCGGGCTGTGCCCTCGGCCCCCAGGCCGGCGGTGGGTTCGTCCAGAAACAACATGCGCGGTTCGGCCGCCAGGGCCACACCAATCTCCAACGCGCGGCGCTCGCCGTACGAGAGGCTGCTGGCCAACACACGTTCCTTGCCCTTCAGGCCCACGCGCTCCAGAACGGCAGCTGCCAGGTCTTGCGCGGTACGGTCTGCACCCAGGTCGCGCCAGGGGTTGAAGCCTTGTTTGCGCACATGGGGCGTGGCCATCAGCACGTTGTCCAGCGCGGTGTAGCTGTCAAACAGGTTCATGATCTGGAACGAGCGGGAGATGCCCTTGCACGCGATCTCGCGGGGAGACATACCGGTGATGTCTTCCCCCGCAAACGTGACGCTGCCGCGGTCAGGTTTGTAGCGGCCCGTGAGCACGTTGAAACAGGTGGTTTTACCGGCGCCGTTGGGCCCCATGATGCCGTTGAGGTGACCCTCTTCGAACCCCAGCGTGATGTCTTGCAACACCACCTGGGCACCAAAACGCTTGGACAGGCCGGTCGCTTCGAATAACTTCACAGGGCACCTCCTGTCGCAGCGGCGGAGGTGGCCACCGTCTTGCGGGGGCGGTTGCGCCAGGCTTGCCACGCACCGGCAATGCCTTCCGGCTTGAACAGCACCATGACCATGAATACCAGGCCGTACCAGAGCAACCAGGTCTCGGTGTAGGCACCCAACAAATCACGCGCCAGGATAAAGAAGGTGGCACCAATCAGTGCCCCCCAGAAGCTCACCAGACCGCCACCAATCAACACCATCATCACGACAAACCCCGAGGTTTGCAGGCTCATCACATTGGGGTAAGCCGACTGCTGCGCCATGGCGAACATGGCACCGGCCAGACCTGCCACAGCGGTGGAAATGGTGAACGCCAACCACTTGTAGAGCCACACGTTGTAGCCCACAAACGAGGCGCGGGTTTCGTTCTGTTTGATGGCGCTGAAGATGCGCCCCAGCGGCGAATGGATGAGGCGCCACAGCCCCACCAGCACCAACGCAAACAGGATGAGGCAGAAGAAAAACAGCGCGTTATTGCTGGCCAGGTCGAAGGAGACAAAACCCAGGTCGGCAGGCAGGCGCTTGATGCTCAAGAGGCCGTCTTCCCCACCGGTCACGCTGCTCCATTTGTTGGCGATGAACCAGAACACCTGGCCAAACGCGATGGTGAGCAGGGAGTAATAAATTCCGCGCCGGTGCGAGATGAACAAGGCCACCAGCCCGCCCAACGCGGCGGTCACCACCACGGCACCCACCAGGTCGAACCACAGGTTGGGCCAGATCTTGTGCTGCAACAAGCCAAACGCATAGGCACCGATGCCAAAAAAAGCCCCATGGCCAAACGACGGCAGCCCGGTGAAGCCCAGCAACAGGTTGTAGCCGATGGCAAACAACACCCAGATCATGATTTCAAGCGCCAGGTATTGGTAGAGGCCCACCTGAGTAATCCAGAGCGGGGTGGAGAAGAAGACCGCCACTGCTAACAGCATGGGCAGGGGGAACAGTGGCGCACGGCCTGAAGCAAGTTGCATGGGGAAGGTGTCTCTGTTTTAGGTTTGAAATAAATGTTCCGAAAAGATCTGGACAAAACAGAATATACGTTCTAATATTCAAACATGCAAGAACATTTGTTCGATTTTTAAGAACTCAATGCAGAGCTTGAAGAGACAACCCCTACACATTCCCTGAATGGCAACGAGCAGCTTATGGACCCAGTAACGACCTACGACGAATTGAAGGACCTGATTGGCCGGACCTACCCGGACATGTCTAAACAATTGCAGCGCATTGCGCGTTTTTCCCTGGAGCGACCCAACGACCTGGCACTGGGTACCGTGGCCACCGTGGCTGAGGCCACCGAAGTGCAGCCATCAGCCATGATCCGTTTTGCCAATGCGCTGGGCTACAAGGGCTTCTCGGAAATGCAGCAGGTGTTCCGCGGCCATTTGCTGGAACGCTCTGACAGCTACCGTGAACGCATCGACCAGATGCGCAGCAAAAAATCCCGGGGTGCCCGTGCCCCCGCTGAGGTGCTGCACGAACTGGTGAGCGAGTCGGTCGTGGAGTTGGGGCAATTGGAAGAAACCATCCTGCAGTCGGACCTCAAGGCCGCAGTCAAAGTCATCTCCAATTCGACACGCATTTTTGTCCTGGCACAGCGCCGCGCGTTTCCGGTGGCGGGTTACCTGGCCTATGCACTGAGCCAGCTAGAGCTGCGTACCCACTTGCTGGACGGCAGCGGTGGCATGTTGCGTGAAAGCCTGCGCGCCATGTCCAAGGGTGACGTACTGCTGGCCTCCAGCTTTCGCAACTATTCGCCCGATGTGATTGACATGGCCGCCAAGGCCCGCGCCCTGGGCGTGCAGGTGATCGCCATCACCGATGGACCACTCTCCCCGCTCAAACCGTCTGCCCACGTCTGCCTGGAGCTGGCAGACGATTCCTCCAAACCTTTCCGCTCGCTGGTGGCGCCGCTATGCCTAGCCCAGGCCTTGGTCGTCAGCGTGGGACACCAGCTTGCCGAAAAACCAACCACACCACCGGGGCGCAGTACGCCTCGCAAAAAGGGAACCCTATGAGTCGAAAATTGGATGTGATATGCATGGGCCGCGCAGCGGTCGATCTGTACGGAGAACAGATTGGTGGCCGCTTGGAAGACATGCTCACCTTCACTAAATACATGGGCGGGTCCCCCGCCAACACCGCTGTTGGCATGGCACGCTTGGGCCTAAAACCAGCCATGCTGACCCGCGTAGGGGACGAGCACAACGGCCGTTTTGTGCGGGAAACGCTGCAGGCTGAGGGCGTTGACGTAAGCCACGTCACAACCGACCCCAAACGCCTGACAGCACTGGTGTTCCTTGGCATCCAGAACCGTGACACTTTTCCACTGATCTTCTACCGCGACCAGTGTGCTGACATGGCCATCAGTGAGGATGATTTTGACCAGTCATTCATCGCCTCGAGCAAGGCCCTGCTGCTCTCGGGGACCCACTTGTCTCAGCCCAAGACCTACGCCAGCTGCCGCAAAGCCATGACGCTGGCCAAAGCGGCCGGAACGCGAGTGGTGCTGGACATCGACTATCGCCCCGTGCTCTGGGGGCTGACTAGCCCCGGCATGGGGGAACAGCGCTTTGTGCCCTCTGACGAAGTCAGTGCCCATGTGCAAACCGTCATCAGTGCCTGCGACCTGGTCGTTGGCACCGAAGAAGAAATCCACATTGCCGGTGGCAGCACCGACACGCTGGTGGCCCTACGCCGCCTGCGCGAACTCAGCCATGCCACGCTGGTCGTCAAACGCGGCCCCATGGGCTGCGTTGTGTTTGAGGGTGCAATTCCCGACGAGATTGACCAAGGGCTAAAAGGTCCAGGCTTCCCGGTGGATGTGTACAACGTGCTGGGCGCGGGCGATGCGTTCATGGCCGGCTTTTTGCGCGGCTGGATCCGCAATGAACCGCTTACTCGCTGCTGCGCATACGCCAATGCCTGCGGCGCCCTGGTGGTGTCACGCCACGGTTGTGCTCCGGCCATGGCCAGCTGGGAAGAACTTCAGTTTTTCCTGGCCCATGGATCCCACACCCGGCGCTTGCGCGAAGACCCGCAACTGGAGCACCTGCACCGAGTCAGCACCCGCACCCGAAACTGGGAAGAACTGGTGATTCTGGCGTTTGACCACCGCATGCAACTGGAGGAACTGGCCGACCGACACAGCGCCGACCACGCACGCATCAAAGCCTTCAAGCTGCTGATTGCCGAAGGTGCGCGCCAGGGCGCAGGGAAGCGCTCAGGTGTGGGCATCATTGTGGACGGCCGTTTTGGCGAAGACGTTTTTCCGCCCATGACAGGCCAGGGCTGGTGGGTGGCACGGCCAGTAGAACTGCCGGGCTCACGCCCGCTGCAATTTGAGGCCGGCATGCACCTGGCCACCGCCATGCGCACCTGGCCCGGCGAACATGTCGCCAAGTGCTTGGTCAGCTACCACCCGCATGACCCATTGGCCCTGCGCGAGATCCAATTGTTACGCTTGGCCGAATTACAAAAGGCCAGCGTGGATACCTTCCATGAGTTCCTGATTGAAGTGATTCCTCCACGCGACCTACCATCGGACAGCAGCACGCTGGCAGAAGCGCTGGAGCAGATTTACCAGGCTGGAATTTTCCCCGACTGGTGGAAGCTGCCGCCGGCCACCTCGGCAAATGAGTGGGAAAGCATTGCCGAAGTCATCACACGCAACGACCCGCATTGCCGCGGTGTGTTGATTCTGGGTCTGGAAGCCAGTGAAGACATGCTGGAGCGTAGCTTTCAAGTCGCTGCACCCCACGCCATCTGCCGCGGTTTCGCCGTGGGACGATCCATCTTTGCCGACGCCGCTACTGGCTGGTTCTCAGGCCAGATGAGTGATGCCGATGTCGTGCAATGCATTGCCGAACGTTACGCGCGCCTGATCACGCTTTGGGATGCCTCACGCGCTACGCAGTCCGTAGAAGCCACCGCCACCACTGTTTGAAACCCCTTAGGAAGACCATGACAAAAAAAATCGGATTTATTGGCATCGGCATGATGGGCCACGGCATGGCCAAAAATCTGCTGGCCAAAGGTTTCCCGTTGACCTTTAAGGTCAACCGCAACCGCGACAACCTGACCGACCTGATCGCTGCAGGCGCGAAGGAAGCCAACACCAATGCCGAGTGCGCACAAGCGTCTGACATCGTTTTCATCTGCGTCACCGGATCGCCCCAGGTTGAACAAATCGTCTATGGGCCACAAGGGTTACTGGAAAGCGGGCGCGCAGGTCTGATTGTGGTGGACACCTCCACTGCAGAGCCTTCGTCGAGCGCCCGCATCCGCAACGACCTGGCGGCCAAGGGAATCAAACTGATCGACGCCCCGTTGGCGCGCACACCCAAGGAAGCAGAAGAAGGCCGCCTTAACACCATGGTGGGCGCGGAACCAGAAGACTTCAAAACACTAGAGCCCGTGCTCAAGGCATTCTGCGAAAACATCTTTCATATCGGCCCCCCCGGACATGGCCATGTGCTCAAGCTAGTCAACAACATGATGGCCATGAGTTTTGCTGCCGCAACCGCTGAAGCCTTTGCAGTAGCTGCCAAGAGCGGACTGGACCTGCACCGCGTGTATGACGTGGTTTCCGCCGGAGGTGTGAACTGCGGCATCTTTCAGATGATGGCCACCAAGACCCTGAAGGAAGGTGATGTAACCGGCTTCAAGTTTGGCATCGCCAATGCCCAGAAGGACTTGCGCTACTACACCCACTTGGCCGAGATGCTACCTGTATCCAGTCTTATCGGCGAGGCCACGCACCAAAGTCTGATACAGGCCAGCAACGCCGGCTTTAGCGACAAGCTGATTGCCTCTCTTTTTGAAGCGCAAGAGAAGTTAAACGACGTAAAGATCGTTCCCCGTTAACTGTTCCATTCCTAAAACCCCTGAGGAGACAACCATGAGCGAATCTGAAATCACCACTACCAATAACACCCAGTCCGAGAAAGTATCCGCCTCGCGCCGTTCCCTGCTCAAGCACACCGGCCTAGCCGTGGCAGGCGCAGGCTTGTACGGCGCCGCGCCCTTCATGGGCCCTTGGAAACACAACACCGTCTGGGCCCAGGCCGCACAGAAGAAGCCGCTGACCATTGGCCTGACCATGGACGCCTCGGGTCTGTACGCTGCGTCGGGCGGCATGGAGCGCTTGGGCGCCATGATGGCCATCAAGGAGTTCAACGACAAGGGTGGTGTGCTGGGCCGCCGCATTGAAGCCATCCACATCGACACTGAAACTACGCCTGCCACGGGTTCCCGAGTGGCCGAGCGCATGATCACGCGTAACGAAGCGGCTTTCCTCATCGGTGCAGTGCACTCCGGCGTTGCCAACGCGATCTCGCAGGTCGCGCAAAAGTACGGAACGATCTTCTTGAACACCAATTCCAGTTCACCCACCGAATCCGGCAAAGACTGCCACCGCACCAAATTTGTCTGGGATGGCAATGGCACCAATTTTTCCAGCGCCACGGTGCGCAATGCTATCCGCGCCAACGGCAAAAATTGGGTATTGCTGACCAATGACTACGTATGGGGCCACACCACCTCCAAGGCGACACGTGCCATCGTGGAGGCCAACGGTGGCAAGATTGTGGAAGAACTGCTGGTGCCACAAAACACCCGTGATTTCTCGGCCTACCTGCTCAAGCTGCAACAGCTCAAGCCCAACGTGGTGGCTACTGCCGTAGGAGGCGATGACATCAAAGCGCTGCGCCAGCAAGTGGTACAGCTGAAATTGAACCAGACCATGGCCTGGATCAACAACCAGCAAGACTGGCCCGATGTCTACGGCCTGGGACCTGAACAAATCTTCGGCGTGTTTGGCACCACCTGGTATTGGCGCCTCCAACTTCCCGGTGTCAAGGAGTTTGTTGCAGCCTATCAAAAACAATACCCCGGCATGGCCCTACGGGTGCCAGGCAACGTTTATCACAATGGCTACATGGCCACGCGTGAACTATTACGCTGCGTGGAAGAAGCTGGCACGACCAACAACATCGCCGTAATCAAGAAACTCGAAGGCCGCAAGATGGCTGCCGCTGACCGCCTGCAACACTTCGATGCGTGGATCGACCCTGTTACCCACCAGTGCCAGCAAACCATCTATATGGCCACCTACAACGACCAGCCGGCAGAAAAAGACGACATTTTCAAGATCTTGACCCAGTCGGACCCCAAGGACGTGATGGACAAAGATGCCCAAGGCGCGTGCAAGCTGGAGAGTTACGAAGCTACGCCGACCTACGAAGTCTAAGCAACACGGCCATGAGCTCCCCTCCCACCTCTGTGCCACGGCGGCGGCTGATCCAGGACGCCGGCACCACTGCGTTGGGCTTCTTGGGCCCCTGGAACGTTCACCGCGCTCGGGCGCAGGCAGGTTCCAAAAAGCCCTTGCTGATCGGGCTGTCCACGGACGACACGGGACAGTATGCGTCCAGTGAGCGAGACGAACAACGCGGTGTCCTCATGGCAATCCACGAGGTGAATGCACGGGGTGGGGTGTTGGCTAGGCGTATCGAAACGGTGCATGCGGACACCGGGGGGATGCAATGCAGGCAGCGGCCGTAGCGCAAACCATGCTGGCCAAAAACGAAGTTGCCTTCCTGCTGGGTGGCGTGCATTCCGGTGCGGCCAATGCCATCTCACAAGTGGCGCAAAAGTATGGTTGCATCTACTTCAACACCAACTCCAGCTCACCCATGGAATCCGGCAAAGACTGGCACCGCACCAAGTTTGTCTGGGGTGGCAATAGCACCAACTTTTCCACCTCGGTGGTCAAGGGTGCCATTACCGGCTTTGGCAGCGACTGGCTGCTGCTGACCAGTGACTACCAGTGGGGACACAACACGGCTATGGACATTCGCACGCTGGTAGAGGGCAATGGCGGCAAGATTCTCGAAGAGTTGCTGGTGCCGCAAAACACACGCAACTTCTCCAGTCTGCTGCAAAAGATCCAGTACATCAAACCCGGCGTTCCTGCGGTCAAACGCATGCAACATTAAGACGCCTACATGAACCCACTCACCCACCGGCTGCAACAGAGTATCTACATCGCCTCTTACAACTCGTTCCCCTGGGGGAGCGACAACATTTTTCACATCCTCGCGCGCCTGCGGCCCGATGAAGTGGAAGACAGCAGCAGCGTGCAGCAATGCAAGCTGGAGTCGTACGCCGCCACCCCGAGCTACGAGCACTGACCCGCCCTTTCATCGCTTACCACTACCAAGACATCCTTATGGACTTTCTTCTTTCACTACTGCCCCATCTGGCCAACGGCATTTCGCTGGGCCTGCTTTTTGCGCTGATTGCGCTAGGTTTCATGCTGATCGTCGGTGTGATGGAAACCATCAACCTCGCGCACGGCTCGCTGTTTGCGCTGGGCATGTACTTCGCGCTTTTCATCATGGCCCCCAAGCTGGGCATGTTTCCCGAACTGCAGGCCTGGTACATGGCGCTGAGTGTCGAGACACGTTATGCGCTGGCCTTGCTGCTAGCGCCGGTTTTTGTCGGGCTGTTCGGGATGCTGCTGGAACTCTGCATGCGCCGCACCTACGGGCGCGACCCGCTCTACGGCCTGTTGCTGACCTTCGGCGCTGCGCTTGTCATCGAGGAAGGGATACGCCTGGTCTGGGGTTCTTCCGAAAAGCAATTGCTGCTGCCACCGGCCATATCGGGCGCATTCATGGTGGGGGATCTGCTGTACTCCAACTACCGGTTGTTCGCCAGTGGCTTCGCCGTCTTGATGATCCTGCTGCTTTGGGTGTTTCTGCAGAAAACGCCCTTCGGCGCCATCATCAAGGCCGGTGCACACGATAGCGAAATGGTGCGCGCCTTGGGCATCAACCTGTCAAGGCTGCGCCTGTTTGTATTTGCACTGGGCGTAGCCTTGGCCGCGATCGCCGGTGTGGTCACGGCGCCGATTTGGGGCATACGGCCACACGTGGGGGTCGATGCAGTGGTGCCCGCCTTTTTGATCATTGTGCTGGGTGGTGTGGGTTCGCTGTGGGGAGCAGTGATTGGCGGGTTGATGGTAGGCGTGGTGGTGGGAACCACCGGTGCCTACGCGTCCGAATGGTCCCTGATGTCCATGTATTTGTTGTTCATTGCCGTGGTGACATTCCGGTCTCGCGGTCTGTTTGGAAAGAAGAGTGTGCTGGATGTCTGATTTGCCCAAAGTCCTCAATGGCCGGGTGGCCCTGGTCACCGGCGCGGCCGGCACCATGGGCCTGGCCGCCACGCGTGTGCTGCTGGAAGACGGCTGCAAGGTCGCGCTGGTGGACTTCAACCACGCCCGCAACAAGGCCCTGGCGGATGAACTGGGCCCCAACGCCGCAGCCTTTTCGTTTGACATCAGCGACGCCGAGGCCGTACAGGATGGCCATGCGCGCATCGTGCAAGCCCTGGGCACAGTGGACATTCTTGTCAACAACGCCGGTATTTTGTCCAACAACAAGGTAGAGGCCACCGATGCGAATGAATGGCGCCGCGTGATGGGCGCCAACCTGGACGGTGCCTTCTACCTGTCGCAACAGGTGGTGCCGGCCATGAAAGCCCAGCGCTTTGGCCGCATCATCAACACCAGTTCTCTGGCCGCCAAGACCGGTGGCCTGACGGCGGGCACGGCGTACTCGGTGTCCAAGGGCGCCATGAGCGCACTGACCTTTTCGCTGGCACGCGAGTTGGCCGGCTTTGGCGTGACCGCCAATGCGATTGCCCCCGCCTATGTGAAGACGCCCATGATCACCGAGCTGCTCAATGAAGAGCAGCGCCAAAAGCTTCTGAAGGATATCCCCGTGGGCCGCTTTTGCGAGCCCGAAGAGTTTGCCCATGTGGTGCGCTTTTTGGCCTCGCCGCTGGCGGGCTTTATCACTGGCGAGATTATTGACATCAACGGCGGCCTGTTGATGGACTAAGCCACACCCCTCTAAACACACTAATGACTATCACACCCAAGATTGATTTCACGCGGGCCCTGAGCGGCCTGTTCGACCTGCGCGGCAAGACTGCCTACATACCTGGTGGCTACGGAGGCATAGGCGAGGCCATTGCCTGGGCGTTGGCGATAGCCGGAGCCCGCGTAGCCGTATCGGGCCGCAACGAAGCAAAGGCCCAGGCCGTGGCTGAGGATCTGAAGGCCGCGGGACATGACGCGCTGGGCATAGCCATGGACGCACACTCGGTGTCCCATATGCAAAGCTCGGTGGACGCGGTGGCTCAGCACTTTGGCGGCCTGGACATTCTGGTCAACTGTGTGGGCCTGCAGCGCGAAGAGTCGCTGCTGGAGGTCACTGAGGCAGCGTTTGACGAGGTCATCCAGGTCAACCTGAAGGCGGCCATGTTTTTGGCCCAGGCTACGGCCAAACACCAAATCGCTGGTGGGCGTGGTGGCTCCCAGGTGCATTTGTTGTCGGTCCGTTCCCAGCTGGCGCTGCGGGGGCGTGGCTATTCTGCCTATTGCAGCAGCAAGGGAGGATTGGTGATGCTGATACGCCAGCACGCCAGCGAGTTGGCGCCACATGGCATCACGGTCAACGGCATCGCCCCGACGGTGGTCAAGACCGAGATGGCCCGCCACTGGCTGGAAAACCCCGAGACCCGCAAGCAAGTGCTGGACCGCATCCCGTTGGGCCGGGTAGCCGATCCGCAGGACGTGGCTGGTGCGGCAGTATTCTTTACATCACCGGCAGCAGGGTTTGCGACCGGGCAGGTTCTCTATCTGGACGGTGGCATTACTGCATCGCAATAGTTTGCCTGACCAGAACCGGTCATTGGCCAACGTCTGCTTGTGTTTAGGCAATGCTGAATAAGTCCGTTCGCGTTGAGCTTGTCGAAACGCAGCCCTAACAAATCAGGGACTTGCAGAAGGCTTCGACAGGCTCAGCCCGAACGGAGGTACTTGTTCAGCACAGCCCTCATTTGTTTGCGATGTTCACCAAATCAGAGGGAAGAGCAGGCCTGAGTTGGCGAAGTAGGGAGTTCGATTGCCTTGAATGTCAGCGCTCCAGAGGGGCCTCCGGCAGCCTGGCGGGGGCCGACAAAGAGTGACATCAAGCCCCAAACTGGGCTCCTTAAACGTCTAGTTTCAACGCATGTTGGCCCCGTCAGGCCCTTCGCGCACGGCATAGCGGGCGCACCAAATCAACTCAAGGGAAGTTCAAAGTAATCCGCGGACTCAGCGGAGAAAGGCGGCCGGAAGGTTGCTGACACCAGATTTGCGAGGAAACCGGCAGCAGCCCACTTTTTATTTATACGATGAACACCCCAAGGACGCTATCCGGCTCACTCCACCGTCACGCTCTTGGCGAGGTTGCGCGGCTTGTCTACATCGGTCCCCCGGGCGCATGCGGTGTGGTACGACAGCAGTTGCAGGGGCACCACATGCAGCAAGGGCGAGAGTTCGCCGTAGTGCTCGGGCATGCGGATCACGTGCAGGCCTTCGCCGCTTTCGATCTTGGTGTCGGCGTCGGCCAGCACATACAGCACGCCGCCCCGGGCCCGCACCTCGTGCATATTGCTCTTGAGTTTTTCCAGCAGTGCATCGTTGGGCGCGACGGTAACGACCGGCATCTCGCTGGTCACCAAGGCCAAGGGGCCGTGCTTGAGTTCACCGGCGGCGTAGGC
>JARXAM010000143.1 GCA_029865845.1 Rhodoferax sp.
ATCGACCATTCGCTGGTGCAGTACCTCGACATTGTGGACACCGGGCAGGGCGATGTGTCGCCCGGCATCTTCGGCCTCTCCAGCCTGATTGCGCAACTCAACACCCACTGGCTCGAAGAAAAGGGACTGGACCACGCAGCCAAGGCCCAGCTTCTGGAAACCCGCTTCCGCGAAGCGATCGCGATCACCCGCAAGTTTCTCGACCACGCCATTAGCAAAAAGGTGGCCCAGTTGCGCGCCATGGACACGGTGCGCCAGGCGCCGCGCCTGCTGGGCGGCCGGGTGCTGCACCTGCAAGAGGGCGGCATGCCTTGGACGCATGTGGTGCTGAATGAAATGCCCGAGGTGATGTTTGTCATTTACCCCGACTCCGATGGCGATCAGTACCAGATCAAGACCGTGCCGGTCGAAGCCGGCTCGTTCACTGCCCGCATGGACCTGCCGGCCAGCTGGGCCGGCCTGCGCGATGGCGAGTTGGCTGCGGTGAACGGCGTGGCGGACAGCGTTTTTTGCCACCTGAACCTGTTTATCGGCGGTGCGCGCAGCTTTGAAGGCGCGGTGAAGATGGCCGAATTGGCGCTGGCGGACGCTGCCGCCGCCGCCGCATGACGGCCCTGCAGTCACCCTCTGCCCTGCACCAAGTCCGCGCGGCTATCCGCGCCAACGCGCTGCCCGGCGTGTTGCTGTGGTGCGGCTTGGCTGTGCTGCTCCTGGCCTATGCCACCGTGCCCGCGTTCCAGCAGGGCCTGGCCCGCTGGGGCGATGTCAAAGAGGCCTGGGGCCTGGCGTTTGCGTTCGTGTCTTACGTGGTGTTTGCGGTGCTGGTGCCCGAGGGCTTGAGCGTGGCGCTGGGCCGCCAGACCTGGACCCGCAAGACCACCCGCGATGTGCTCTACGCCGCGCTGGTGTTCGGCAGCATCGGCCTCACGGTGGATGTGCTGTACGGCGTGCAAGTGCGTCTGTTTGGCGAGCAGAGCGATGCGCTCACGCTGCTCAAGAAGATGCTGTTTGACCAGTTTGTGTATTCGCCGGTGTCCAACTTTGTGATCGTTGCGCTGTTTGCCTGGCGCGAGGGCGGCTTCACCCGCAAGACGCTGCGGCATTTGTTTTCTGCCGACTTTCTGGCGCACCAATACCTGCCGGTGCTGATTGCCATGTGGTGCGTCTGGATACCCGGCGTGATGGTGATTTACTTCATGCCCACCGAGTTGCAGTTTCCGGTGGCGTCTTTGATTCTTGTCTTCTGGATTTTGATTTTCAAGTTCGTCCGCAAAGGCTGATTGCTATCAAATCAATAGCTGCTGGCGCACATTCCATGAGCGCCAGCAGCTATTTTTGTATATAAACCATCTGCCCGGCCACGAATGCATCAAAGGCGGCCAGCAGCGGCTGCCATCGCTCGGCGTTGCGCTCCAGCTGCGCCAACGCCGCGCAGGTGGCCTCCAGGGTCGAGAGCTGGCCCGGCGCATGCGCCTTGCGGATCGCGTAGCGACCAGCCGGCACCTCGTCCAGGGCCAGGCGCGGCAGCCGTTGCAGGCCGGGGCTCAGGTGCAGCATCTTGCGACTCTTGCGCCAGGTGGCGTCCAGCACCACCAATCGCAGCGTCTCGGGGTGCTGCAGTTGCGAGGGCTCCAGCAGGGCGGGTGCCGCATGCCCCTCATACGCCGTGGGCGGGTACAGGAGCACCGTGGTGCGCGGCCCGGGTAGCAGGGCCTGCAGTGCGACCTCGTCAAACGCCTCGCCCACCACGATGCGGCTGCCGGGCACGCTCAGGTGCAACAGGCGTGCGCTGTTTTTGGCGTGGTGCACTTCCAGCGGGTGCTGCAGGATCAGCAGCTCGCACGCGCTCGCTGTGGGCACCGCCAAATGGCACAGGCAGGTGGCTTGCGGGCGCAAACAGTGGGGGCAGGTAGGGCGGCTCATGAGCCGGCCAAACTCCACCGCCCTATCTGCAAACCCAACACCAAAGTGCGCCCCCCCCAGTGGCTTCAGGCCAAGGTCTTGCCGTCGAAGTCGCTGGCGTCGTGGCGCTCGCGCACTTGTTCAGACGGCTCCCCGGTCACCTTGTTCACCATGCGTCCGCGCTTCACAGCCGGGCGGGCGTAGAGCTGGTCTGCCCAGCGTTGCACATGTTGGTATTCGTGCACGCTCAAGAACTCTGCAGCGCCATAGGCCCAGCCCTTGACCAGCCCGCCGTACCAGGGGAAGACCGCCATGTCGGCAATGGTGTACTCGCTGCCCGCCAGGTACTCGTTATCGGCCAGGCGCCGGTCCAGCACATCGAGTTCGCGCTTCACTTCCATGGCGAAGCGGTCAATCGCGTATTCAATCTTGGTGGGCGCGTAGGCGTAGAAGTGCCCGAAGCCGCCGCCCAAGTAAGGCGCGCTGCCCATCTGCCAGAAGAGCCAGTTCAGGGTTTCGGTGCGGCCTGCGATGTCTTTGGGCAGGAATGCGCCGAACTTCTCGGCCAGGTACAACAGGATGGAGCCCGACTCAAACACGCGCAAAGGCTCAGGCCCACTGCGGTCCAGCAAGGCCGGAATTTTGGAGTTGGGATTCACGTCCACAAAGCCGGAGCCGAACTGGTCGCCATCGCGGATGTTGATCAGCCATGCGTCGTATTCGGCACCCGTGTGGCCGGCGGCCAATAGCTCTTCGAGCAGGATGGTCACTTTCACGCCATTGGGGGTGCCCAGCGAGTACAGCTGCAGAGGGTGCTTGCCCACCGGCAATTCTTTGTCGTGCGTGGGGCCGGCAATGGGCCGGTTGATGCTGGCGAACGTGCCGCCGTTGTCTTTGTCCCAGGTCCAAACCTTGGGGGGTACGTAGGAGGTGGAGTCGGTCATGTGGGGTTCCGGGGTGATGGGAGGGAGTGGATTCCATGATATTCGTGAATCCCTTGGGGCGTCGGGGTAAGGGCGCTCTCACCGGCGCCAGATTTACCACCAGAACCATTGGGAAGTTGTACTGGTGACACTGCTGACTTGGTCATGCGAGGAGGGTTCGCATATAGTGGGTTGATGGGAGATACAAAAGTACGCGTCACAGGGTGGCTGCTGTGCGCCTTGCTGGCCATCGCAGGTGGTGAAGCCTTTGCAGTATTGCCCCAATGGGCACAAACAAGGCTGGAGTCCGTAGGTGTGGGAGCGATCCCGCGCGGTGTAGTGGCCACCGCCGTGCAGGATGCCACCGGCTATCTCTGGCTTGCCACTGGAGATGGACTCGTCCGTTACGACGGATATCGCTTCACCTCGCAAGAGACAGCAGACCCGGACCCGGTAGCGCGCAATCTCGGCTGGATACGCGCCCTCCATGCGGGCAAAGACGGCAAAGTGTGGATCGGTACCGAAACTCGCGGCTTGGCGGTCTACGACCCTGTGATCGACTCGGTCCAGGTGTTGGGCAATGCCCCGAGTACCACGCAGGCGGGTCAAGAGGCCAAACACTCCACGGTGAGAGCGCTGGCGGAGGACCGCGAAGGCGGTATCTGGGTTGGTTCGTTAGGAACCGGCTTGGCGCGGTTGGATCCGGCCACCAAGGCTTTTAAGAGCTATCGCAAATCCAGCACCGACCACAGCCTGCCAGACGATCGCGTACAGGCGCTCCTTGTGGATACCAACGGAGACCTGTGGGTTGGCACTTGGATGGGCTTGAGCCGTAAGCGACACACCCATGACCGATTCGAACGAATCGACGGAGTCGGCGCTGCTCTCAGCCTCAAGGGCCGCACGGTGCAAGCGCTTATGCAGGACGATGCGGGCCTGATCTGGGCGGGGACGTTGCAAGGGGATATTGCGCGCATAGATCCCAAGACCGGCTCTGTGGAGATGCTGTCCAACAAGGACCTGACACAAGGCGCCGGGGCCGTCACCAGTTTTGTGCAGTCATCCGATGGAACCGTCTGGGTGGGCAGGGACTCCGGCATCGAAGTGAGGGACAGCGCCAGCGCTAAGGTCTTGAAGCAATTGCAGCATGACCCCGCGCGACCTGACGGCCTGGCTGCCAACGAAGTCACCACACTGCTGCGCGCACAAGATGGCTGGCTGTGGATTGCCGGCTTCGGTGTGGGTTTGCAGCGCCATGACCCCGGCAACACCGCGATTTTGCTACGCAACCCGCAAAGCGAGCCACGAGACGCGCTGGCAAAGCCAGACGTGCGTGGACTGCTGCAACTGGCCAATGGCGACATCTGGGCCGCCACCCACACGGCTGGAATAGGCGTTCTGTCTTCGGACCTGCGAAGCAAAGGCGCCTTCGCTCTGCCAGGTGCCGGTAATCGCCAAGCGCCGATGCAAGTCGGCGCTATGGCGCAGATGCCTGACGGTTCAGTCTGGGTCGCAGGGGCGGGTGCTTTACATCGTGTGAGTGAAAAAGGTCAATTGCTGAGCCGGCTAGCCTTAGAGGCCGGAACGGTGCACCGTTTAGTAGCTGGCAGTGACGGGCGACTATGGGTCTGCACGCAAGACGGGCTCTTACAGGTTCCGCCTGATGGGCGCTCTGTGGTGCCAGTCCATCTCCAAGGGGGCTCCAAACTGAAGGGTGACGCATTTACCGTAGCGCAGGGCCCAGACCAAGCGCTGTGGGTGGGTACGAGCCAAGGCATTTTTCGCATCCCTGCACAAAGCCATGAAATGGTCAGTGTTGCAGCTGAGCCGGGGGGAGAACTGGGCACGCCAGTGGTGATCGGATTGCTGTGGGACCGCGCCGACCGCCTATGGGTGGATACCGCAGTCTCTGGCCTGCACAAACTCGAGAGTTGGAATGGAACTGCGGCGCGGTTCGACCGTGTGAGCCAACGCCATGGCTTCGTAAGCCGCCCCTTCGGTGCCAACCTGATGGAGGACGCCCAGGGTCGTATCTGGACACAAATGCATGTCTACGACCCTAAAGCCGACAGCATGCTCATGCTGAGCGCGGTGGATGGCATCGATATCGGAACACCCTGGTTTTTTTCATTCACCAAAACCCGGAACGGACGACTGCTCTTTGGCGGTAGCAAAGGTCTTCTGGTGGTGTCACCCGAGGCTTTTCAAGCTTCCCAGTTTTCACCTCCGCTGGTGTTGACACAAATACGCGTCAACAATGCACGTTGGCCAACGCCCCCCATCGGCGAAGCACTCCGGATTGCGCCAGGCCAGAACAACTTCACCTTCGACTTTGCGGCGCTTGATTTGGCGGAGCCCGGGCGTCTGCGCTACGCGTACCGTCTCGAGGGGTTCGACCCTGATTGGGTGCAAACCGGGCCCGAGTTGCGCAGTGCCAGCTATGGAAGTCTTGCTCCCGGCTCCTATGTCATGCGTATACGTGCCACCAATCGGCATGGTCAGTGGAGTTCTCACGAGCTCGCCGTTCCGGTAACTGTGGACGCCGCATGGTGGCAGCACACCAGTGTGGCAGTGGCTGCCTTGGTTGCGCTGATCGCCGCGATGTATGGGGTTATCCAGCTTCGTACGCGCCAGTTGCGTGTCCAACATATGATTCTCGAAAGCAAGGTGCAAGAGAGAACACAGGCCCTAGAGGAAGCCAGCCTGACCGACCCCCTGACCGGCATGCGCAATAGGCGCTTTCTGTCGCGGCATATTGAGTCAGACATCGACCTCGTAACGCGCCGTTATTCAGGGTACGCCAAGTACGGTGCGGAAATGCCGACGGACGCGGATCTTATTTTTTACCTGATTGATATCGACCACTTCAAAGCACTCAACGACGAACTCGGCCACGCAGCGGGGGATGCCGTACTGATGCAACTGCGGGAGAGGTTCAGCACCGTCTTTCGCGACACCGACTACATGGTGCGTTGGGGCGGCGAAGAGTTTTTGATCGTTGCACGCGCTACGGACCGTAGCCATGCTCTGCAACTCGGGGAAAGAGTTCGGCTGGCCGTCGCCAACGCACCCTTTGCGCTGGAAGGTGGCGCCCCCATTTTCAAGACCTGTTCCGTCGGATTCGCATGTTTCCCGCTGTGTCCCACACGCCCGTCGCTGCTGGACTGGAGTAAGACCATTAACGTTGCCGACGCTGCACTTTACGTCGCCAAGTCGCGCGGCAGAAACGCCTGCGTTGGCATCAAGGACACCGGTCACCTCAATGACCATGAGATCCTGGAAAAACTCCAGGATACGCAGTACTTTGATGGAACCAGCTTTACCGTTGAGCGGACCGCCTAGCGATGGATTGCCCGAAAGCGGGCCCTAGGGTTTTCAATATCCAGCAGTCGAAATAAAAGAAGCTCCTGATTTGCTATCAAATCAGGAGCTTCTTGCGCAATAAATGCAAGGGCTAGAGGCCAATATGCCTCATATCCCTCATATCCCTGTCTCGAGGATCCTTCAAACGACTTTCGCCCGCTCCAGCATCGCATGCAGCAATACATTGCAGCCCGCGGTGATGTGCTCGGGCTTGGCGTCTTCAATCTCGTTGTGGCTGATACCGTCCTTGCAGGGGATGAAAATCATGCCGCTGGGCGCCAGCTTGGCCATGTAGACCGCGTCGTGGCCGGCGCCTGAGACGGCGGGCATGTTGGAGTAGCCCAGCTTTTTAGCGGCGCGGCCTACGGCTTCTACGCAGTCGTCATGGAAGGCAATCGCGTTGTAGCTGGACACCATTTCAATCTTCACGTCCACGCCGTGTTCTTGCGCCACTTTGGCGGCAAAGGCTTTGACTTCGTCGGCCATCTGGTCCACCAGCGCGTCGGTGCTGTTGCGCAGGTCGATGCTGAACTTCACGCGGCCGGGGATGACGTTGCGGCTGTTCGGGAACACCTGCACCATGCCCACGGTGCCGCGGCCATGCGGCGGGTGGCGGTGGGCCGCGGCTACCACGTCTTGCATGATGCGCGTGGCGGCCAAGAGCGAGTCCTTGCGCAGCGCCATGGGTGTGGGGCCGGCGTGGGCTTCCATGCCGGTCACGGTGCAATCAAACCAGCGGATGCCCAGCACGCCGCTGACCACGCCAATCGTCACATCGTTGTCTTCCAACACCGGGCCTTGCTCGATATGGGTCTCGAAGTACGCGCCTATGGGGTGGTCGCCGGGTTCCTGGTCGCCGATGTAGCCGATGCGCTCCAATTCCCCCTTGACGCTCTTGCCCTCGGTGTCGGTGGCCGCATACGCATGCTCCAGCGTGAAGGCTTTGGCAAACACGCCTGAGCCCATCATCACCGGCACAAAACGCGAGCCTTCTTCGTTGGTCCAGAAGGCCACTTCGATCGGCGCTTCGGTTTCGATGCCCAGGTCGTTCAGGGTGCGCACCACCTCGATGCCCGCAAGCACGCCGTAGTTGCCATCGAACTTGCCACCGGTGGGCTGGGTATCGATGTGGCTGCCGGTCATGATAGGCGGCAGGCTGTTGTTGCGGCCAGCGCGGCGCATGAAGCCGTTGCCGATTTTGTCGATGGTGACCGTCATGCCCGCCTCGCGCGCCCATCGGGTGACCAAGTCGCGGCCTTGTTTGTCCAGATCGGTCAGCGTCAAGCGGCACACACCGCCTTTGGGTGTGGCGCCGATCTGCGCCAGCTCCATCAGCGAGGCCCAGAGGCGTTCTCCGTTGATGCGGATGTTGGAGATGTCGAGCACGGTGTCGATGTGGGTGTCGGTAGTCATGGTGCTTCCTTTAGCGCTTGACGGCGGTGGGGGCCAAGGTGTCCGCGCGCAGTTTGCTGGCCGCAAAGTTGGAGCTGAACGGTGCCCGCTTGATATAGCGGCCCTTGCCCTTGACCGCGCGCAGGTCGCCCTGTACATAGACCAACTCGCCCTGGCTCACGGTGTGGCTTGGGATGCCCTTGACCGTGCGGCCTTCGAAGATGTTGAAGTCGCCCTTGCTGAACTGCGTTTTGACCGACAAGGTCTTGGTGCCTGCCGGGTCCCAGACCACCAGATCGGCATCCGCGCCCACACTCACGCTGCCCTTTTGCGGGTAGATGTTGAACAGCTTTGCGGTGTTGGCCGACGTGACCGCCACAAACTCGGAAGGCGTCAAGCGCCCGGTGTTCACGCCTTCGTCCCAGATGACGGCCAAGCGCTCTTCCACGCCGCCGCAGCCGTTCGGGATTTTGGTGAAGTCGTCTTTGCCTGCCGCCTTTTGCGCCGCGCAGAAGGTGCAGTGGTCTGTGGCGGTGGTGTGCAAATTTCCGCTTTGCAGGCCGCGCCACAGGAACTCGCTATTGCCCTTGGGGCGGAAGGGCGGGCTCATCACGTGGGCTGCCGCGGTTGCAAAGTCCGGGTGGCGGTAGACGCTGTCGTCCAGCACCAGGTGGCCGGCCAGCACTTCGCCATACACGCGTTGGCCGCGGGCGCGGGCACGGGCAATGGCTTCGGCCGCTTCCACACAGCTCACGTGCACCACGTAGATGGGCACGTTCAGCACGTCGGCAATCGCAATCGCGCGGTTGGCGGCTTCAGCCTCCACCATGGGTGGGCGGGAGAGCGGGTGGCCTTCAGGCCCTTTGATGCCCATCTCGGAGACAGTCTTTTGCAGCAGGTAGACCAATTCGCCATTCTCGGCGTGCACGGTGGGCATGGCGCCCAGTTCCAGGGAGCGCTTGAAGCTGTTCACTAGGGTTTCGTCGTCGCACATGATGGCGTTTTTGTAAGCCATGAAGTGCTTGAAGCTGTTCACGCCTTCCTCATAGACCAGCGTGCCCATGTCTTTGCGCACTTGCTCGCTCCACCAGGTGATGGCGACGTGGAAAGAGTAATCCGACGCTGACTTTTCGGCCCAACCGCGCCACTTCTTGTAGGCGTCCAGAATGTTTTCCTGGGGGTCGGGAATCACGAAGTCGATGATGGTGGTGTTGCCGCCTGCCAGACCGGCCGCGGTTCCGGTGAAGAAGTCGTCCATGGTCACCGTACCCATGAACGGCAGCTGCATGTGGGTGTGCGGGTCGATACCGCCGGGCATGACGTACTGGCCGCCGGCGTCCACCACCGTAGCGCCCGC
>JARXAM010000028.1 GCA_029865845.1 Rhodoferax sp.
CCCTACCTCCATGCCCCCCGCACAACACCAACGCACAGGGCGAGGTGTGGAGCGGTAAAGAGATCCCCACCCACGGCATCTGGGAGCCTTGGTTACTCAGTGGCAAAGTGGGCTGCCCCAACTACTTTTTAGCGGGGCAAACCGCCATCGAGTACCAGCTAGAAGGCACGCAAGACCATGAGCACGCGCGCTGGCGCTTGCTGTGGCAAGACAAGCGCTATCTGGATGGCCGCACTCCATCCGAAGAGGCGCTGTACTTTGCTCAGCCAACACAGGTAGCCCCACCACAAGCCATCCTCAGCGCCCAGCCCGGCCAAGTGGTCCCCCGCGCTGGCGTGTGGCAAACCCCGGCGATGTGGGAGAAGCGCACTCTCACC
This sequence comes from Rhodoferax sp., assembly GCA_029865845.1. GTDB lineage: Bacteria > Pseudomonadota > Gammaproteobacteria > Burkholderiales > Burkholderiaceae_C > Allorhodoferax. The sequence continues at coordinate 378 of JARXAM010000028.1, forward strand.
ATGTCTGTGGGCGAGAAGTAACCGGGGGCTGTGTCAACACGTCCAAAGTCTATTGGCGGCGCGCACGATGCTGACAATGCCCACGACCATACCGTCTGGCTTTCTAAGCCTGCGACGTTAAGGCGCTCGCGCCTTAGCGCACCGTCGCGGCGTCTTGCCCAAACAGGATGCGCTTGGCCTCTGCGTCCATGCCGGGGTTTTGGATGGCGTCTGCCAGGGCGTAGGCCCGCGCGGTGGCAGGCCGTGCGGCGATGCGCGCAAACCAGGCGGCCAGGTGGGGAAAGTCGGCGAGCTGTTGGCCTTGGCGCTCGTGCGGCACCACCCACGGGTAGCAGGCCATGTCGGCAATGGTGTAGTCACCCGCGATGTAGTCGCGCCCGTCGCTCAGGTGCTTGTTGAGCACGCCGTACAGGCGGGCGGTTTCCTTCACGTAGCGCTCGACAGCGTAGGGGATTTTTTCGGGGGCGTACTGGCTGAAGTGGTGGTTTTGCCCGGCCATGGGGCCTAGGCCGCCCATTTGCCAGAACAACCACTGCAAGGTCTCGGTGCGGCCCCGCAGGTCTTGCGGGATGAAGCGTGCCACCTTGTCGGCCAGGTAGCACAGGATGGCGCCCGACTCGAACACCGGTATCGGCGCGCCGCCGCCCTGTGGCGCGTGGTCCACGATAGCGGGAATGCGGTTGTTGGGCGAGATCGCCAAAAACGCGGGCTGGAACTGCTCTCCCCGCCCGATGTGCACCGGGTGCAGCCGGTAGGGCAGGCCGGACTCCTCCAGAAACAGGGTGACCTTGTGGCCGTTGGGGGTAGTCCAGTAATAGAGGTCGATCATGCGGCTGCTTTCTTCAGGTCGTGGGGTGCTTGCCATGGAGCGCATGGCGTACGCTGAGACAATAGCGCACAGTGCACCGTGCCGGAACCGTTTTCATGATCTCTACTGCCATTGTCCGCATCTCTGTCTCCCTGCTTCACGGCATTCTGCGTGGCTTGTTACGCGCTTGGGTGCTTGTCGTGCCCCTGGTGGTGGCGCTGAGTGTGATTCGCTGGGGGCAACTTGCGTATTTTTGGCCACAGGGCTACCACGCACCGGCTAGCGATGTGGCGAGCGTGGTGCTACAGGGTTTTCGCTTTGACCTCAAGGTCAGCGCGATAGCCGGTTTTTTGCTGCTGTTGGTGCTGCCCTGGGTGTCGGGCAAGGTGCAGGGGCGCATCGTGGCGGGGCTGGCGCTGCTGTATGTGATGCTGTCGCTCATCAACCTGCATTACTTCGGGTTTTACAAAACCCCCATCGACGCGCTGATCTTTGGGTTGGCAGAGGACGATACCGCCGCTGTGCTCAAGACCATCTGGCACGACTTTCCGGTGATCTGGACGCTGCTGCTGGCGGCAGCGCTCACTTGGGGTGCGGTGGCGCTGCACCGGGTGCTGGTGCACCGCATCCAGCCAGACTCGGTGCTGCACACGCGCCATGCGGTGGTCAAGCTGGCGGTGGTGATCGTGGCGTTTTTTGCCCTGGCGTATGCGGGCAAGGGCACCATCCGCGAAATGGCCTTGCAGCGCCAGCACCTCACGGTGACCACCTCGCAGTTTTTAAACGACATGGTGCCCAACGGCGTGATCGCGCTCAAATACGCATGGGACAGCCGGGGCCAGTCGCAAGACCTGTCAGACCCGCTTGTGGGCCTCAAAGCGATGGGCTTTGGCTCGCCCCTGGCGGCGGCGCAAGCCTTGGGCTTGCCGCATGCGAACGATGCAGAGGTCCAGGCGGCGCTGTTTACGCACGATCCCTTGCCGGGCGGGGCCCCAAAAAAGAACCTGCTTTTTTTCTTGATGGAGTCCTGGAGCGCCGAGCCTATGCGCTACCACAGCCCCACCTTTGACGTGCTGGGCCGCATGGCACCCACCCTGCAAAGCGCTTGCGTGTTTACCAATTTCGACTCGGCCCACGCAGGCACCCATCCCTCGCTGGAGGCAATTTTGTTTTCCACCCCCATCACGCCGCTCACTTTGGGTGATGCAGGTCGCCGCAACATCCCCTGGACGGTGGCGCAAGTAGCCAAAGAGGCGGGGTACCACACGCTGTTTGTAACCTCGGCCCGTTCGGGCTGGCGCGACCTGAACCGCGTGCTCAAAGTGCAGGGCTTTGACGAAGTGGTGGACGCCAACACCCTCAAAGAGGCCTACCCCGAAGCGGTGCTGGGTATCTGGGGCGTGTGGGATGAATACGTCTTCAAGTACCTGTCCAAGCGCATGGCAGTGCAGCCCAAGGACAAGCCGGTTTTCGTGTTCGTGCTCACCAGCACCAACCACCCGCCCTACGACCTGCCGGCCGACTACCGCCGCGTGCCCCGCGACATGGCGCAATGGAAAGGCGAGACCAGCTCCGAGACGCTGGTCCCCAACCTGGACACCTACCACTACGCCACCGATTTGTTGGGGGGCTTTGTGCAAGAGGTGCAACAAGGCCCGCTCAAGGACACCACCATCATTGCGGGCACCGGGGACCACAACGTGCGCTCCTTTGGTGTGTACGCCGAGGCCAGCCGCCGCTACCTGGTGCGGCAGGTGCCATTTGTGATCTGGGGCCAGCAGCTGCAATGTGGCAACCAACAGGCCCAACCGGCCAGCCACCGCGACATGTTCAACACCCTGTTCCCGCTGGCGGGCATCGAGGGCCGGTACGTCAACGCCGGGCGTAATCTGCGCAAAGACTTGCCCGCGCAACCCGACCCCTTGAACGCACCGCGCGCCGTGTTTTTTACCGGCGAAGCGCGCAACGCGCAGGGCATGTGGCAATTGGGCAACCCCAAGTCGTTTGTCTGCACGGCGCAGCAGCCCCCCGCGCAATGCGAGTTCAATCCGCTGGACGATTTGCAAGAACGTGCGCGGTACGCACTGCTGGATTGGAATGTACGCACCTCGCTTCATAAATAATCGGGGGCTATGACCGACACACTCAACGAACTTTTTTCTAGCAACCGCGCCTGGGCCGCCGAGATGGAGCGCACCCGCCCAGGCTTCTTTACCGGGCTGGCCAACCAGCAAAAGCCCAAGTACATGTGGATAGGCTGCTCCGACAGCCGGGTGCCTGCCAACGAAATCATTGGCCTGGCACCGGGCGAAATCTTTGTGCACCGTAACGTGGCCAACGTGGTGGTGCATTCCGATCTGAACGCGCTGTCCACCATCCAGTTCGCAGTGGAGCGGCTCAAGGTCAAGCACATCATGGTGGTGGGGCACTACGGGTGCTCGGGCGTGCAGGCGGCGCTGGAAGGTGCGCGCATTGGGCTGGCCGACAACTGGCTGCGCCACATCCAAGACGTGCGCGACCGCCACCAGGACATCCTCAATGCCATCCCCGACCACGGGAAAGCCGCCGCCTTGTGTGAACTCAATGCTATTGAGCAAGTGGTCAACGTGGCGCAAAGCACCGTGCTACAAGACGCTTGGGCCGCCGAGCAGGACGTGACACTGCACGGCTGGGTGTACGGCGTGCACGACGGACTGGTGCAAGACCTGCACATGTCGGTAGGGCGCGGGGACGATCTCGAGCAGTTGTACCGCGAGGCCATCTCCGGCGTGCGCCTGATGCCGCGCATTCAGCGCACCTAGCCACGGGCCGCACCGCAGGACGCCGCGCATGGTCCCCACCCCGGCGGAACCCCCGCTCGTCCATGCCATTGCGCGCGCGCTGCTGGATGGCTTTAACCGGCACTACCAGCTTTTTCGCGCTGAGAGCGCCCGCGCCAAGCACCGGTTTGAAACGCGCGATTGGCACGGCCAGCAGCGTGCACAGCGCGAGCGCATCGAGTTTTATGGCCTGCGGGTGCAGGAATGTTCGCGCCGGCTGGAGCGCGAATTCAAGGCCGCAGGGCAGGGCGCAGACGCGTGGCAACAGATCAAGCTGCACTACATCGGGCTGCTGGTCAACCACCACCAGCCTGAGCTGGCCGAAACGTTTTTCAACTCGGTGACCACCCAAATCCTGCACCGCAGCTATTTTCAGAACGATTGCGTTTTTGTGCGGCCCGCCGTCAGCACCGAATACATCGAAAACCTCGATGCGCCGGGCACCCGCTTTCCTGCTACCTACCGCTGTTACTACCCCACGCCCGAGGACATGCACGCGCAACTCGTGCGCATGGTGCAAGACTTCGACCTGCGCGTGCCGTTTGAAGACCTGGCGCGCGATGCCCACCATGTGCTGGCGGTGATGACGCGCCAGTTGGGCGAGGTCAAGTTGCTCGCCAACTTCCAGGTGCAGGTGCTCTCCAGTCTGTTCTTTCGGAACAAAGGCTGCTACATCATTGGCAAGCTGATCAATGGCTACACCGAAGCCGGTTTTGCGCTGCCGGTGTTGCACAGTGCGGAGGGCAAACTGCGCATTGATGCCGCGCTGTTTGGCGAAGACGACCTGCTGCGCCTGTTTAGTTTTGCGCGCGCTTACTTCATGGTGGACATGGAGATTCCCAGCGCCTATGTGCAGTTTTTGCGCAGCATGATGCCGCGCAAGCCCCGCAACGAAATCTACAACGCGCTGGGGCTGGCCAAGCAGGGCAAGACCTTGTTTTACCGCGACTTTGTCCACCACCTGCAACACAGCTCCGACAAGTTTCGCATTGCCGCTGGTATCAAGGGCATGGTCATGCTGGTGTTTGACTTGCCCAGCTACCCGTATGTGTTCAAGGTTATCAAAGACGTCTTTCCGCACCCCAAAGAAACCACGCGCGCCCAGGTCATGGCCAAATACCAACTGGTCAAACAACACGACCGCGTGGGCCGCATGGCCGACACCTTGGACTACGGCGATGTGGCCTTTCCCCGCGACCGCTTTAGCGACACCTTGATTGCCGAGCTGCAGCAGTTTGCTCCGAGCCAACTGGAGATACGCGACCGGGAGAGCGATGGCCGCACCGAGGTCATCCTCAAGCACGTCTACATCGAGCGCCGCATGATCCCGCTCAACATGTACCTGCAAGAGGCCATGGACGTGGGCGGTGCCGACCCCCACAACCACAGCCCCGCCGCCGTGCGGGCGCGCCACCAGATTGAGCGCTCGGTGATCGACTACGGCTACGCCATCAAAGACATGGTGGCCGCCAACATCTTCCCCGGTGACATGCTGTGGAAAAACTTTGGCATCACCCGCAACAACCAGGTGGTGTTTTACGACTACGACGAAATCGAATACCTCACCGACTGCAACTTCCGCAAGGTGCCCGAGCCACGCACCGAGGAAGAAGAAATGTCTGGCGAAGTCTGGTACACCGTCGGCCCGCGCGATGTGTTTCCCGAAACCTTTGCGCCGTTTTTGCTGGGCAACCCCTTCGTGCGCGAGGTCTTCATGCACTACCACGCCAACCTGCTGGACCCGACTTTTTGGCAGACGCAAAAAGAGCGCATTGCCGCCGGGTATGTGCACGATGTGTACCCGTATGAAAAAGAAAAACGGTTCACGCGCAACTGACAGGCTTGGCAAAATGGCCAATACCCAACTAAGAAGGGCCCCATGCGAGTCACAGCCACAGAAGCCAAAAACCGTTTTGGTTACGTCTGCGCGCAAGCGAAAGCGTCGCCCGTGTTCATTGAAAAATACGGGCGAATAGACAGCGTGATCTTGTCGTTGCAAGACTTTGAAGCATTGAAGGCGGCAAGCCAAAGCAAGACTTTGGCGGCGCGTCAAAAGGCATTCAATCAAGCCCACAAAGCATGGATAGACGAGCAGAACACCCGCTTTGAAAAGTACGGCCTGTGGTGTGACGACCTGCGTGTTTGGTAATGCCGTACGACGTGTATTCCAACCCGAGCCCGCGCATGCGGGAGGTGTATCCCTATGTGCTGGACGTGCAAAGCGACCTGCTCAAAGCGCTGGCGACGCGCATGGTGGTGCCGCTGGCGTTGACCTCATTGCCAGCGGCCAGCCTCCCCCGGCGCCTGTGTCCGTTGGTGCAGGTGGAGGGCCAGAGTGTGATGTTGGTGCCGTTTGAAGCCGCACCGCTAGACAAGCGGCATCTGAAATCCAAAGTGACTTCGCTGCGCGAATGCGCCGGTGACATCGTGGCGGCGATGGATGCGGTGCTGAGTGGGGTTTGAACGTTCAATCGCCTCGACAGGCATTTGTTGGAAGGCGAGGCTTAAATACTTCTAGGTTTATTGTTGCCACGATTACGCAATTTTGTTGTTGCCCGGGCTCATCATGGCGCCAGTCACTTTGGGGAGGGCTTGAGATTGATGTGGCATGAAGTTGTAATTTGTTTACTAGGCCCGGAGCGGCTGTTGAGTACCTTCGACGTAATTTGGCTTTAGAGATGCGGTGAACCAAATGGCGTTGTCTCCGAAACTTCTGCGCCGTTTTTGCTGGGCGATCCGTTGGTGCACGAGGGCTTCATGCAGTACCACGCCAATCTGCTGTCCCCGGCTTTTTGGCAGACGCAAAAAGAGCGCATTGCCGCCGGGTATGTGCACGATGTGTACCCGTATGAAAAGGAAAAGCGGTTTGCGCACACTGCATAATTGGCCTATGCACTTACTCTTAAGTCAAAACCAAGCTGCAGTTGCCGACTTGTGCCGCGCAACGGGAGCGCGTCGTTTGGCGGTTTTTGGCTCGGCGGTGCGCGATGACTTTGATCCTGAACGCAGCGACTTTGACTTCTTGGTGGAGTTTGACGACGTAGCCCCCGCCGCCTATGCCCAAGCGTTCTTCGGATTGAAGTCTGGTTTAGAGGCCCTTTTTCATCGCCCGGTGGACTTGGTCACGCCCTGCAATTTGGCCAATCCTTTCTTTCGCCGCCGCATAGCCGCTGAAAGTGAAACCCTTTATGCATCCTGACAGCGCGAAGCTGTTGTGGGATGCGCAACTAGCCGCCCAAAAAATAGCGCGTTTTACGGCGGGCAAAACTTTTGTCCAATACGAGGCCGATGAGCTGCTGCGCGCAGGTGTGGAGCGGCAGTTTGAAATTGCCGGGGAAGCACTCAATCAACTCTCTCGTTTGGATGCTGTAACGGCCAGCGCGATTCCCGATTTGCCGCGCATCGTGGCCTTTCGCAATGTGCTCATTCACGGTTATGCCAGTGTGGATGATCGCGTGGTGTGGGGCGTTGTGGAAAGCAGTTTGGCGGCCTTGCTGGAGACTCTATCGCGGCTTTTGGAAGCGGCGCAATAGTCTTTGAGGCCGCTGCTGCGCACAGGGTAGCGGGGCAACATTTTGAAACTGTGAGCGAGGCGCTTAGTTAACTCTCACTTTGGGCGCGGCAACGGCCAGAGCAATCATCAACGTGCCACACAGGGCAGCCTTCGGTAAGTTGATGATCAATGGCCATGCCAGTGTGTAAATTTTATAAGTCAACTAGTTTGGATCGGTCTGTTTTGCAGCGATCGCAGGCATCCACAAAATCAAAATCGTGCCGACGGCAGCGTTTTAGTCCGATTAAAGTTAACCCGCGAACATCTAGACGAACAGCTTTATTTCCATTGAAAGTTTTTGCGATGCCGGCTCATCCACTAGAAGTAATCGAGCGCCAACTTGCCGCCTACAACGCTAAGGATGTTGAGGGTCTTTTGGCCACATACGCTGTCGATGCTGAACAGTACACGCTTCACGGCGAACGGTTAGCCAAAGGGCACGAGGAAATGCGCCCTCGGTTTCTTGCAAGGTTTGCTGAACCAGACTTGAATGCGCGCCTGATATCTCGGACGGTAATGGGCAACGTTGTAGTTGATTTTGAGTCAATAACCCGAAATTTTCCAGAAGGCCGTGGGACTTTGGAGATGCTCTGCATCTATGAAATTTCGAATGGACTTATTCATAGAGTTTCATTTGCGTCGGGTGAAAAACGGCTTAATTGAAAGTCCGCTTACAGCCTAAAGCCGCCCCATCCTCGATCGCGTCCACCGCACCCTGCTCGGGGTGCATCGTGGTGGCCCTTGTCATTGTGGCAACCCATTCTTTCGCCGTCGCATAGCGGCTGAAAGCGAAACCTTTCATGCATCCTGATAGCGCTCAGTAATTGTGTGACGCGCCATGGGCGGACGCAAAAAGAGCGCATTGCCGCCGGGTATGTGCACGATGTGTACCCGTATGAAAAGGAAAAGCGGTTTCGCCGAGATAGGTAGCTTTTGTTGTTTCTGGCGGAAGTTTGGCCTACCGCATTAGGACTTTGGACTGATTTATCAACAAATCACTGACAATTCAAGCAAAAGAAATTGTTTGGCAGGAAACAAAAATGCCCGAACGCCTGGCGGGCGAGGTGGCACACAGTGCATCGGCAAAGGTTATCGAAGGGGGTGAAAAGTCGTGGTGTCAGAGGGCCAAGTGGCAACAATGCCAACAGATGAAACGCCTTGTGGTTGGACGCTCTCAGGTGAACTGTGGATACATTTTTCTTGATCTGCCTTGAACCCTGAGGGCGCTTCTTCACCTCATGAATGCAACGCAATTCACGGACGGGGACTCCTCTGCAATTTCAATCTCGGATATTCGTGTCGCTTGGGAATCGATTCTGAAAAGTCCGGCATTCGACAAGTCGCCCCGCATGCGCCGCTTGTTGAATTTTTTGCTGAATAAGCGGGTATCTGGCGATGTGCGGGGGGTCAGCGAATATGCCATCGGCATGGAAGTATTTGACCGAAAACCCGAGGACTACAGCACCAGCGAAGACCCGATTGCCAGGGTCCAGATGGGGCGTCTGCGGGGGCGGCTGAGGGCCTACTATGCTTCTCTAGCTACTCCGGCAGACCTTGAAATTTCAATTCCGCTGGGTTCCTACATGCCCGTAATCCGGCGCCAGGGGCGGACCGAAGTTGCCGCCGCATACGCCAACAAACTGCGCGTAGACGACATCAAATGCATTGCCCAATGCGCCGATGGCGTGCATTTCACCCAAGGTTTGCAGGAAGAATTGGTGCACCAGCTCTTTCGGGTACTGGGTGCTGGCGTAACGCTGCAAGCCCCATCCCTAGGCACTGCATCACTGTGCGCACCCCCACCGACAGGGGGTGCTATCGCGCATCGCTTGGAGGGCAGCGTGCGGATTGACGAGGAAAGAATCAGGACCTCGGTGCGTCTGGTCGAGGTGTCCAAAGGCCACGTTGCCTGGTCCAGTCAATTTGACCGAAACATTTTTTTTGCCATCGCACACCAGGAAGAGCTGGCGTTGTCCATTTGTAGCGAACTCAAGCGATTTTTGTTGCCCGCAATCGCTTGATGCGCGCAGGTTTGCGCGTGGGCATGTCGCGTGCCCATGCCATTTGTTACGGTATCAGTACCCCGCTGTATACCGTAACGATACTCATATTTTTATCAAAGCATCAGTAATGTTCCAACTGAATCGAGCGGTTGGCGCGACTGATCAACGAACTGATCCACTGATTCAAACGGACTATTTTTAAAACTTACGTTTAAGGGGAATTTCGTGTCATTCAAAACTACTTTTACTGTCAACAACAAACTGACCGTGAATACGACCAACCACGTGTTGGTGTTTCTGAAACCCATCAAAGCGTCCACCAATTACCAATACTTTGCGTGGCAAGACCTCAACCCTGCCAAGGACGGCAGCCAGCAGTTCATTTATGAAATTGACCTTGGTGTGCAAATCACCGACGCCGCCAGTGGAAACCCTCCCGGCCCCACGTCGCCTATCTACCCCATCAATCCGGGGCAACTGTTTGCCGCTACCAATCCCAACAACCAGGGCCCCATCCTCACCACCACCGATATCAACCAAGGCACCATTGCAAGTTCACAGGTCGGGGTGCTCAACCGGTGCTCCACGCCGACCACCAGCCTGACCATCGCTTGGACCAACAAGGGGCAGCCCGTGGTGGTGGTGGGTGCCGCCCCCAACGACATCGTGAACTATGGGAAAACGGTCACGCTGGAGTTTGAGCCGACGCTGTACTTCATGGCGGCGGACCCTACGCTGGTGGGCACCAACTTCACCCTCCAAGACTTTTCAATGATGACGCCTTATCAGCTCACCGCAGGCACCAGCGCGGTGACGATTGATTGGACACGCAGTAGCAACGGGCTGGGGGCAGACCTCTTTATCGCCGCTTAACACGTGTATGCAGAGCTCCCTCTGCCCCAGGGGGAGGGGGCTTTGTCTGCCCACGGGCGCGTATCCAGAACACAAAGGTATTTCCATGAACACCACCGGTTTTTTGCTGGTCAATGCCAGCAGTCGCAACGCCGAGTTCCACGTCGCAACAGACGGGGGCCGCCATTTGCAACGCTACCCTGTGCAGCCCGGCGCGCACACCCGCGTGCCCACCGACGCCACCGTGGCGCGTCACGACGTGTATGCCACGGTAGACGGTGTGGCTAGCGCTACCCTTGTCAGCCGTAACTTGAACACGACCTTCACGATCAATGACCATGCGTTTTGGGCCTCCGACGCATCGCCTGCCCAGCGACGTTCGCTGACCGCGCAGGAGCGTTTGGACTGGAGCGCGCAGATCAAGGCGCTGGGCGAAGCCCGCGACATGGACGCGATGGCATCGCTCGCCCAGCAGGCCCTGCAGGCGTGGCACCGCCATGAAACCGCCGACCCCTATGCCTTGAATGCACTGTGTACCGCGCTGGCCTCGGTCGACGGGGGAGACTGGCAAGCCCAGACGCATCTTGCTCAGCAATGTGCCATCGCCGCACTCCTGCGCAGCGAGCGATTGTCGGTGTTGGAGGAGGTGTCATTTGCGATGCGCCTGACTGAACCCGCGACGGGTACGCAGGGCCTGCTGCCCTTGGCACAGCGCACCGGATTTTGGCTGCGCGCGTGGAGTCGACTGCAGGGAGCAGTGGATGCAGGGTTCGATCCCGCCGATCGTCCTCCACTGCATGTCGCGCCACCCGCAAGCACCGGCCTGATGCCCGGTGTTGCCCCAGACGCGGTGGAAGACCCCGCCCTGCGCGCACAGTACACGCGTGCCATAGAGGACCACCACCGAGCAGCGGCTAATTACTGCCATCAGGTGCAGCTTCGCCGGGCACAGGCGGGCATGCAGGTCGCCTTGCAGCGGTATGTAATGGGCGCTTATGCGCGGCCCCGCTTCCACGTGGACGATCTTGCTGCCCTGCTTGGGGCCCACCTCGCGCAGGAGGGTGGTGCGCTCCGTCCCGCCGATATCTTGTCCTCTGTCCAACAGGTGGTGGCCCATGGTCATCCAGATGTGCAAACACTGCCTTCGTGTGAGGTGCGCTATCAGCCACGAGACCACTTCGTGGGACGAAGCCTGCGCCAATTTGGCATCGGGGAGGAGATTGACCTGTCTGTGGACGCCGGTGTGGCCTTGAGCAGCGAGGCGCTGGGTGGCGTGGCTTGGCGGGTGGCCGACGGTGATGCCACCTTGCTCTACAACGACCGGGACGGACATGCCATCGCCAAGCTGGGCGCAACTGCCGGCACGGTCAGTCTGGTGGCCAAGGTGGTTTGCGGCGCATTCCAAGGGGCAGAGGTGGGGCGCGTGGAGTTGGTCTGCGCGCCACCCACTGGCGCCACCATGGTTCAGGCGGCGGGCACCGGTATCTCGCATACCGTTGGCACCTGGTCGGTGGGGTTTAAAGGCGCGATCCACCTTCTTCCCAGCAATGTGTCGTACGCAGGCGTCCTGTTTCGCGAGGGGGCAGCGATCGCCACGGCCACCAATTGGCTCTATCGGTGGAACAACCTGCCGCATCCTGTTGGGCAGGTCCACACCGTCACTGGTTCCGTGGTGGATTGCGTCGATAGCGTCGATAGCGGCAGCCAACCCCCGCCCTATGGCATTGGCGAATTCAACTGGCCCATTCCATGGGAAGCCTCGATCGACAACGGTTTGACATGGACAGCATTTGTCACGGCCAACCACCATGCCACCAGCACCGGCGAAGGACTTGCCACCATTTCCAAGGCAGGTGCCGGGCCTTACCAAAAAAATGCGGCGGACCCGAGCTCGTCGACCGTGGTGGGCAGCGTGGTTCGTGCCACGCCACATGGGGCCTTGGTTAACTGACGTACACTCCGCGCTGCCCGGGGTGCGCAGTGGTTGCGCTGAGATGGATACCAAACCCGTGAACTTGATCTGGTTCATACCAGCGTAAGAAGTGCAGAGCAGTGCCCCCGGCCGTGTGCCGTGCGGGCCGTGGCTCATTCCAAGTTTGCGGGGCTGGTGTGTGTTGTCTTCGGGCGATGACCTTCGGAGACCTCCCGTGAACGCACCCGACAAACTTGCCCAGTTCATTCGCCTCACCCGCGAGCCGCTTCCCGCTTCAACAAAACGTTATGTGCAGGGCAGCCGCCCTGACATCCAGGTGCCGCTGCGCGAAATTTTGCAGACCAACGGCGAGGCCATCACGGTGTACGACACCTCGGGCCCCTACACCGATCCGCAGGCCCCCATCGATGTGCGCGCAGGTCTGCCGCAGGTCCGCGCGCAATGGATTGCGGACCGTGGCGACACCGAGCGCTACGAGGGCCGCAAACCCTTCGCGCTGGACGATGGCCTCCGTCACGGCGACACCGACGCCCTGGCCGCCCTGCGCGCCCAGGCTGCGGGCCTGCTACGCCAGCCACGTCGTGCCAAGAGTGGCTCCAACGTCACGCAAATGCACTACGCCAAGAAAGGCATCGTCACCCCCGAGATGGAATATGTCGCCCTGCGCGAAAACCAAAACCTGGCGTGGCAAGCCCAGTACCTGGGCAATGCCGAACGCGAGCAGCGCTTGGCGGGCAACAGCTTTGGCGCCAGCATCCCCCGGGTGGTGACGCCCGAATTTGTGCGCGACGAGGTGGCCCGTGGCCGCGCCATCATCCCGTCCAACATCAACCACACCGAGTTGGAGCCCATGGCCATAGGGCGCAACTTTTTGGTGAAGATCAACGCCAACATAGGCAACTCGGCGCTGACCTCCAGCATCGAAGAAGAGGTGGAAAAACTGGTCTGGTCCATCCGCTGGGGGGCCGACACGGTGATGGATTTGTCCACCGGCAAAAACATCCACACTACGCGCGACTGGATCGTGCGCAACAGCCCGGTGCCCATCGGCACCGTGCCGATTTACCAGGCGCTGGAAAAAGTGGGCGGCATCGCCGAAGACCTGACCTGGGCCCTCTTTCGCGACACGCTCATCGAGCAGGCCGAGCAGGGCGTGGACTATTTCACGGTGCACGCCGGCGTGCGCCTGCCCTTCATTCACCTCACCGCCAACCGGGTGACGGGCATCGTCTCGCGCGGCGGCTCCATCATGGCCAAGTGGTGTATTGCCCACCACAAAGAGAACTTTTTGTACACGCATTTCGATGAGATGACGGAGATCATGCGCGCGTACGACGTGAGCTATTCGCTGGGCGATGGCCTGCGCCCCGGCTCGGGTGCAGACGCCAACGACGAAGCCCAGTTTGCCGAACTGCGCACGCTGGGCGAGCTGACGCACAAGGCCTGGCAGCAGGATGTGCAGGTGATGATTGAGGGCCCCGGCCACGTGCCCCTGCACATGGTGCAAGCCAACATGACCGAGCAACTCAAGCACTGCGGCGAAGCCCCGTTTTACACGCTGGGGCCGCTGACCACCGACATTGCGCCGGGCTACGACCACATCACCAGCGGCATTGGTGCCGCCATGATCGGCTGGTTCGGTACCGCCATGCTGTGTTACGTGACTCCGAAGGAACACCTGGGTTTGCCCGACCGCGACGACGTGAAGATCGGCATCATCACCTACAAGATTGCCGCTCACGTGGCCGATGTGGCCAAGGGCCATCCCGGTGTGCGGGCGCGCGACGATGCGTTGTCCAAGGCGCGCTTTGAGTTCCGCTGGATGGACCAGTTCAACCTCTCGCTGGACCCCGACACGGCCCAGCAGTTCCACGACGAAACCCTGCCCGCCGAGGGCGCCAAGGTGGCGCATTTTTGCTCCATGTGCGGCCCCAAGTTTTGCAGCATGAAGATCACCCAAGAGGTGCGCGACTACGCCAACACCCTGGGCGTGAGCGAGGAGCAAGCGTTGCAGTCGGGCATGGAGGTGATGTCGGGCGCGTTCAAGAAGGTGGGTGGGGAAATCTACATCCCCATCCACCCGGTGCAGACAAGCCCTGACAACACCCAGGCCTGAGCATGCCACTGCACATAGGCATTGCCGGTGCCGGGCTGCTGGGGCGGCTGCTGGCCTACACGCTGAGCCGCAGGGGCCACGCGGTGCAGGTGTTTGACCCCGCGTCGGGCCCCGGCCCGCGCGCCGAATCGGGCTCGCTGGCGGCGGGCTGGACAGCGGCTGGCATGTTGAGCCCCGTGGCCGAGTTGGAGCGCGCCGACGCGCAGGTGTTTGCGCTGGGCCTGCGATCGTGCCAGCTCTGGCCGCAGATCGTGCAGGGACTGTCTGCGCCAGTCGCCCTGCACATGCAAGGCAGCCTGCTGCTGGCCCACCGCAGCGATGCGGGTGCGGCCCAGCGGGTGCTGGGGCTGCTGCAAGCCAAAGCCCCGCCGCCCCACCAGCCGCAGCCTTTGACGCCGCAGGCGCTGCGCCAGCTCGAGCCGTCTGTCCACGGCCCCGCGCTGGCATGGCACCTGCCGGGTGAGGGGCACATTCATCCGTTGCAAGCCCTGCACGCACTGGCCGCGCAGGCCACTGCCCAAGGCGTGCAATGGCATTGGAATAGCCGGGTGACCCACGTGGAGGCGAGGGCGTTGATAGTCGCATCCGTGCGTCCTGCGCCGGTCGACGGGCTCGCGGGGCCTCGACAAGCTCAGCCCGAGTGGAATGAGGAGCAGAGGGGCCAGTGGCATACGTTCGACCACGTATTCGATGTGCGCGGCGTGGGTGCAAAACCCGCTTTGCCGGTGCGTGGTGTGCGCGGCGAGGTGGTGTGGCTGCACGCCCCTGGCGTGCCGCTGCACCGCCCGGTGCGCCTGCTGCACCCTCGCCACACGGTCTACCTGGTGCCGCGCCCGGACGACGTGATCGTGATGGGGGCCAGCGAAATCGAAAGCGAAGACCGCTCGCCCGTGTCCGTGCGCAGCACCCTGGAGCTGCTGAGTGCGGCGCACAGCGTGATGCCTGCATTGGCCGAGGCGCGCGTGGTCCACCTGGAGACCAACCTGCGCCCCGCATTGCCCGACAACCTGCCAATGGTTCGCCACAGCGCAGGCAAAACCGACATCAACGGCCTCTTTCGCCACGGCTGGCTCATCGCCCCGGCGCTGGTAGAGCAGGCCCTGCACACGCTAACCCTATGACCCCCACAGCCCCCCAGACCACCTCCCACCCCACCCCACCACGGGTCCACCGCACTACCGACGCACCGCAGGCCCCCATCACCGTGGTAGTGAACGGCACCCCCGAGACCACCCCATGCCGCACTTTGCAAGCCTGGCTGGACGCACGCGGCGTGCCGCCCGCCGCCCTGGCCACCGCTGTCAACG
>JARXAM010000035.1 GCA_029865845.1 Rhodoferax sp.
CACAGCGAGGGATATTCGCCACGGTGCTCCTGCACCATGCGCACTGCGCGTTCGCGAACCTCTGGGGAAAACTTAGTTGACTTTCTCATGGCTCCATCTTCTCAGGTGTTGGAGCCTCCTCAAAAACCGGGGCGATTCAGATTGACGGGCATGCAGTCACCTTGGAAGTACGTAAGGACAAGATGCGTCTGGTTATTTGCGTCTTTGTGGGTGGCTGGATGAAGGGTGAGTGGCTGGTCAATAAAACGGAAGAGGCAACACGCTTTTGCCGCCCCGTCCAGTTCAGCATCTACACCCCGGCCAGGAAGAAGAGCATTGCAAAGGGCTTGTCGAAAAGCGCGATAAAGAAGTACTTTCCAGACCTCGATAAGAAAGGCCTCTACTACTCAGCGGCATGGCTGAGTTTCAGCGCCTTGAAGCGGCACCTGATCAAGAACAACAAGTCGATTGTTTTGGTGAAGCCGGACTTTGCCGCACCGATGGCAGGGAGCTTTTGATGCCGTTCTATCGAATCAATCGTCACGTTCTGCTACTCCGACTGTGGGTTGCAACGAAGCTATTGAGTTTCATGGGCCCCAACTATTTCCTCATCAAAGCCCAGCGAGTTGATGGAACGCTTGAATGGGATGGTGGTCGGCTTGACGAGGGCAAATATTGGCGGCCTGTCGGTATTGATGGCCTTATCAACCCCGATGAGGAAGACGCAGCATGAGCAAGCTCGCCCGCGACCACCGCAACGGCGACGTGATCAAGATCCAGATCGCGCGCAAGCAACTGAATCTCACCGAAGAGGAATACCAGACCATCCTTCAGACCTATGGTGGGGTGCAGAGTTCAAAAGACCTCGACCACGACGGCCGCAAGCGCGTCCTCGCCTACATGGAGCGCCTGGGTTTCAAGCCCAAGGCTTCGGCCACCGGCAAGCGCCCAGCCAGGCCTACGCCATCAGCCGACGCGCTGCCCCTGGTGCGCCGTATCCGCGCCCAGCTCATCAGCCTGGACCGCAAGCCTGATGAGTACGCCGATGGCATTGCCAAGCAGATGCTGGGCGACCAAGCGCCCCAGTTCTTTGAATGGCTGCAGCTGCGAGACCTGGATCGGTTGTCCCAGATCCTGACCCACCACCAAAAACGCACAGGAGCACCAACTTCATGAACGTTGACCTGGTTGAATCCAACGCCGATATCCGGCGCCATGAGCTGCTGGCTGATATGGCAGAACAAGCAGCCCGCCACCTGATTGAAAAACACGGTATCGAAGAGGCTATCGCCTTGGACGCCGGGAACAACTTGGCGGACTTTCTGAGCACCCATTGGCACGGCCAGAACATCTACATCGTCTCGGATGCCGCCTTCAAACTAAGCAAGCGCGACTTGGAGATCTACCAGCGGATGGAGCGTGGCAACGCCCAGGAGATTGCCAAGGAAATGGGCATCAGCTACGTCCGGGTCTACCAGGTCTATCGCCGTGTACTCAAGGCTATGCGTGCCAAAGTTCAGCCCGACCTGTTCAAGGCACCTGAAAAGGACTTATCCACAGGGTCGGAGTAAACGGATTTAAAGCAATTTGTCCCCCACCTTGAGGTGCGGGACCATTCGAGAAAAGGTGGGGGGAGAATCCCCCACCTTTTTGTTTTTTTGGGGCCCACCACGCTCGCCACTTCAACCCAGCGCCTCATTGTTCAACGCACGCCCGTTGGGGCAAGTTTGGCGGCCGCACTAGGGCGTGACCCGCGCCAAGAGCAATTTAAGGCCTCTTTAAACGCTATAAATGACCCTTCACGGGCGCCTTTCAAGCCCCCACCTTCTTCCCCCACGGCACCCCGTTCCATGTGGCTGACACCCTTTAAATGGGCCACAGCGCCAAAAAATATCGTGAGCCGCCACTTCGTCCCGCCCAAGCGCCAAAAACGCTCCTAAACCCCTGATTTCATTGAGAAATGTCCCGCCTCATCCCACACCAGACCGGCTTATCCCGTTTCCTCCATGATCGTGGTCTCACACAGGTGCGCTCCTTCAGATGCACGTACCGGCGATAGCGGTTGGATTGAGCGCCTTCGCGCTATCGCAAATCTATAGCCTTTGGGTAGGCTTCCACACAGACACAAAAAAACCGATGTAAATCAGAGACTTACATCGGTTTTCCATATGTTGGCGGAGTGGACGGGACTCGAACCCGCGACCCCCGGCGTGACAGGCCGGTATTCTAACCAACTGAACTACCACTCCTGGTAGCGGTAACCGTTTTGCTCTGGGTCTTTCGACCTTGGAGCCAAGCCACTTTCTTGCGAAAGCTGTTACCGACTTGTTGCCGTTCACCTTGCGGTAAAACCTGGCGACCCTACGGGGATTCGAACCCCGGTACTCACCGTGAAAGGGTGATGTCCTAGGCCTCTAGACGATAGGGTCAAAACCTTGGAACGTGTCCGCATCAGAAAATGTGGTGGAGGTAAGCGGGATCGAACCGCTGACCTCTTGCATGCCATGCAAGCGCTCTCCCAGCTGAGCTATACCCCCGACACCTAAGCCAAAAAGCACTTTTTACCGTGATTTTCGACTCATCTTCTGAGCCTCAAATTATATACAAGTTTTTCATGCCCGAGCAAGACGATCCAAAACTTTTGCGCGTCCGCACAACTCCAGCACCGCGTCCAACGAAGGGGTTTGGGCGGTGCCCATGACCAAGACGCGCACTGGCATCGCCAACTGGGGCATTTTGAGCTGGTGGGCCGCCAGCACCTCTTTGATGACGGTGGCAATGGCGGCTTTATCCCAGGCACAGATGGCCAGCTTTTCGGCCAACAGGCCCACGGCGGGGCGAACCGCATCGGTGAGGTGTTGCGCCACGTCGGCTGCATCGGCATGCACATCGGCATAAAACTTTGCGGCCCATTGCGCGAGGGCCACGGTGGTCTCACAGCGGTCTTTGAGCAAGGCGCACAACTGCGGCAGGTGGGTGTCGGCAGCACCGGCAGGCAACTCCACACCCAGCTTGCGCAACTGCACTGCCACCAATGCGGCCAAGCGGGCGTTGTCGGCTTGCTTGATGTAGTGGGCATTCACCCACAGCAGCTTGGCAGGGTCCCACTGCGCGGGGCTCTTGTTCAAGTGGCTGCCGTCAAACCAGCCCACCAGTTGCTCCTGGCTGAACAGCTCGTCATCGCCATGGCTCCAGCCCAGGCGGGCTAGGTAGTTCAACATGGCTTCGGGCAGGTAGCCGCCCTCTTCGTACGCGGTGACGCTAACCGCGCCACGGCGCTTGGACAGCTTCTGGCCGTCGTCGCCCAAAATGACCGGGCAGTGGCCAAACTGCGGCAAGGGCGCGCCCAGTGCGTGGAAGATGTTGATTTGCCAGGGCGTGTTGTTGATGTGCTCATCGCCACGGAACACGTGGCTGATACGCATGTCCCAGTCGTCCACCACCACTGCGAAGTTGTAGGTGGGAATGCCATCGGTGCGCACGATGATGAGGTCGTCGATCTCGCGGTTGCTGATAGTGATCGGGCCTTTGACCAGGTCGTTCCAGGTCACGTCGCCGTCCGGTGGGTTGCAGAAGCGCACCACAGGTTTTACGCCTTCCGGAATGGCCGGCAAGGTTTTGCCGGGTGCGGGGCGCCAAGTGCCGTCGTACAGCGCTTTTTCACCACGGGCCTTTTTGGCCTCGCGCACGGCATCCAGTTCTTCGGGGGTGCTGTAGCAGTAGTAGGCCTTGCCTTCTGCAATCAGCTGCTCCACCACGGCCTTGTAGCGCTCCAGGCGCTGCATCTGGTACACCGGGCCTTCGTCGTACTCCAGCCCCAGCCAGCGCATGGATTCCAAAATTTGGTCCACCGAATCTTGGGTGGAGCGGGCGACGTCGGTGTCTTCAATGCGCAGTACAAATTCACCGCCAAAGTGGCGGGCGTAGGCCCACGAATACAGCGCGGTACGTGCGGTGCCCAGGTGCAAAAAGCCGGTGGGCGAAGGGGCAATGCGGGTGCGAATGGTGCTCATGTCAGAGGGTGTGCAAACCACGCGCCAGATCGGCGGTGATGTCGTTGAGATGGTCCAGGCCCACGGCTACGCGGACCAGGCCTTGGCCGATACCTGCCGCCTGACGCTGCGCTTCGGACAGGCGGCCGTGCGAGGTACTGGCGGGATGCGCCGCCAGCGTTTTGGTGTCGCCGAGGTTGGTGCACAGCGACAGCACCTGCATGCTGTCGAGCACATGGAATGCGTTCTTGCGCGCGGCATCTACGTCCGGCGCTTTCACCTCAAAGGACAACACCGCGCCACCGCAGCCGGACTGCTGGCGCATGGCCAACTCGTGCTGCGGGTGGCTGGCCAGGCCGGGGTAGTACACCCGTGCCACCTGCGGCTGGGCTTCGAGCCAGCGGGCCAGCGCCAACGTGGTTTCCGACTGGGCTTTGACGCGCAAGGCCAGCGTTTCCATACCTTTGAGTAGCACCCAGGCATTGAAGGGCGCAAGCACCATGCCGCAGGTGCGAATCACGGGCAAGAACACGTCGTCGCGCTGCTTCTGGGTACAGCAAATGGCACCCGCCATCACACGGCCTTGGCCGTCCAAAAACTTGGTACCGGAGTGGATGATGAAATCCGCACCCATGCTGGCAGGGCGTTGCAACACCGGCGTGGCGAAGCAGTTGTCCACGGCCAAGAATGCACCCACGCTGTGTGCTATGTCGGCCAGGGCCTGGATGTCACACACCTCGGTAAGCGGGTTGGTAGGCGTCTCGGCAAACAGCAGCTTGGTGGTGGGACGCACGGCGGCCTTCCACGCCTCAACATCTGTTTGCGACACAAAAGTGGTTTCCACACCGAACTTGGCGAACTCGCGGCTGAACATCGGAATGACCGAGCCAAACACCGACTGCGAGCACACCACGTGGTCACCCGCTTTGAGCAGCGCCATGCCCAGCAACAGAATGGCTGACATACCGGACGAGGTGGCAATGGCCGCCTCAGTGCCCTCGAGCGCTGCCAGCCGGACTTCCATGCTGGCGACCGTGGGGTTGCCTACGCGGGAGTAGGTAAAGCCGTCTTCCTCCATGGCAAAACGCGCGGCGCTGGAGGCTGCGCTGGGTTGCACATAGCCGCTGGTCAGGTACAGGGCTTCGGAGTTTTCGCCGTATTGGCTGCGCTCCAGGGCGGCACGCACCGCCAACGTATCGTTGTGCAGGCCGTCGGGTAGTTGGTTTTGCTTCATGGGGTCAGTCGGCATGATTGGGCAGCGCAAGGCGGGAGGTGTCCTCCTGGCCTTCTTCGGCGCCTACGCGGTTTTCGTTCAGGCGGGCAATGTCGTCCGAGGAAATGTCGCCCGTGACGTACACACCGTCAAAGCAAGACGCATCAAAGCCCGCCAGTTTTTTGCTGAGCGAGCCCACCGCCTTTTTCATGCCGTCCACATCCTGGTAAATCAGCGCGTCACAGCCGATGATGGCGCGCACTTCTTCCACCGAGCGGTTGTGGGCCACCAGCTCGTTGCTGGTGGGCATGTCGATGCCATACACGTTGGGGTAGCGCACCGGGGGTGCTGCGCTGGCCATATAGACCTTGCGGGCACCCGCGTCGCGTGCCATTTGCACTATTTCTTTGCTGGTCGTGCCGCGCACGATGGAGTCGTCCACCAGCAGCACATTGCGGCCCTTGAACTCGCTGGCAATGACGTTGAGCTTTTGGCGCACCGACTTTTTGCGCACGCCCTGCCCCGGCATGATGAAAGTGCGGCCCACATAGCGGTTTTTCACAAAGCCTTCGCGGTAGGGCAAGCCCAGCAACTGGGCCAACTGGGCGGCGCTGGGACGGCTGGATTCGGGGATGGGAATGACCACATCAATCTCGTTGGGCGGCACCGTGGAGATTACGCGTTTGGCCAAGGTCTCGCCCAGGTTCAAACGCGCTTGGTAGACCGAAATGCCATCCATCACCGAGTCCGGACGGGCCAGGTACACAAACTCAAAAATACAGGGCATGAGCCGCGGATTCACCGCGCACTGCTGGCTGTGCACCGTGCCATCCAAAGCAATAAACACGGCC
>JARXAM010000001.1 GCA_029865845.1 Rhodoferax sp.
GCTCTCGATCTCGTCATCAAACAGTTCGATGCGAATGGCCATTTCGCTGTGCTCGGCCGGAAAGACATCGATGGTGTCGCCCCGCACACGGAAGGCACCCCGGCTGAAATCCATGTCGTTGCGTTGGTACTGCATGCGCACCAACTGGGCAATCATGTCGCGCTGGCCCAGCTTGTCGCCGGTGCGCAGCGTCATCACCATCTGGTGGTAGCTCTCGGGCTTGCCAATACCGTAGATGGCAGACACGGTCGCCACAATCACCACGTCACGCCGCTCCAGCAGGCTCTTGGTGCACGAGAGGCGCATTTGTTCTATATGCTCGTTGATCGCGCTGTCCTTCTCAATGAACAGGTCGCGTTGCGGCACATAGGCTTCGGGCTGGTAGTAGTCGTAATAGCTCACGAAGTACTCCACCGCGTTTTTCGGAAAAAACTCGCGGAATTCGCTGTAGAGCTGCGCCGCCAAGGTTTTGTTGGGGGCAAACACAATGGCCGGACGCCCCAAGCGCGCAATGACATTGGCCATGGTGAATGTTTTGCCCGAGCCGGTGACGCCCAGCAAGGTCTGAAACGCTTCTCCGTCTTCCACACCGCTTACCAACTGGTCGATCGCCTCAGGCTGGTCTCCAGCCGGCGGGTAGGGTTGGTACAGCTCGAAGGGCGAATCCGGGTAGCTCACAAAGGTACCGGTGCGCACATGCCCCTCGGCATCGTTCTCGACAACAGCAAGAGTGGCGGGATTCTTGGGAGCAGGCATGGCAGGTGTCCGGTCAGCAAACGTCAGCAAACAAAGGCAGGTGCAAAGCACCCCATCGGCGAAGGGTAAGACTGTAGACTAGCAGCGATGCCAAGGAGACCGCGCGGTGGAAAGCACTTTGTTTCCCGGGGTCCGGTACCCCCTTATTCAAGCGCCCATGGCCGGCGTGCAGGGCGCTGCACTTGCGGCTGCGGTATGCGAGGCGGGAGGCTTGGGCTCAGTACCCGCTGCAATGCTCAGCCCAGAGGCACTGAACACGGAGCTCCAGACACTGGCGACCCTTACCCGGTGCCCCTACAACGTCAACTTTTTTTGCCACGCCCAACCGTTGGCGTCGCCTGCCGTCGACGCCGCCTGGCGCGAGACGCTCAGGCCCCATTACCTTCGCTGGGGACTCACCGACGCCGACATCGCGACAGGGCCAGGCAGAGCCCCGTTTTCGGCCGCTATGGCCGAGGTATTGGAAGCCTTTCGGCCAGCCGTGGTTAGTTTTCACTTTGGTCTGCCCGGGCCGGAACTGCTGGCCCGCGTCAAAGGCTTGGGGGCCCTGGTGATGTCGTCAGCGACCACACTAGACGAAGGGAGATGGCTGCAGGCCCACGGTGCCGACATCGTGATCGCACAGGGCCTGGAGGCAGGGGGACACCGAGGCATGTTTTTGACTGAAGACCTAGGCACGCAACTCCCACTGGATTCGTTGCTGGCGCAACTCGTAGCCGCGCTTTCGATTCCGGTGATCGCCGCTGGCGGTATCGCACAGGCCGCTGACGTGGCGGCGGCCATGGCCCAAGGAGCGGCCGGGGTTCAAGTAGGCACGGCCTATCTGACCTGCACCGAGGCAAACACCAGCCCCCTGCACCGCCGCGCGGTGCAAAACCCTGCAGGCGTTGAAACCACCCTCACCAATGTGTTTACAGGGCGACCCGCCCGGGGTGTTTGCAACCAGGCCGTGCGTACCTTGGGGCCTATATCAGCCGTGGCACCCCCATTTCCCCTCGCATCGGCCGCTATGGTGCCACTGCGAGCCAAGGCGGAAGCGGCCGGGTCTGACGACTTTAGCCCCTTGTGGTGCGGACAAAACACCCGCGGGTGCCATAGCACGAGTGCCCACGACACCACACGCCGCTTGGCGGCGGGCTTGTACCTCTGAGGAC
This sequence comes from Rhodoferax sp., assembly GCA_029865845.1. Taxonomy (GTDB): domain Bacteria; phylum Pseudomonadota; class Gammaproteobacteria; order Burkholderiales; family Burkholderiaceae_C; genus Allorhodoferax. The sequence continues at coordinate 1,911 of JARXAM010000001.1, forward strand.
ACACTCTGCAGGCACCAGCACGGTGCCGCTTAAAATACGCAGCTACCCCAACGGCCTATACAGGCCAATTTTTATCGCACCTCTGCGCACAGGACCTCGTCACCCATGTCTCTCTTTACCGCTGTCGAAATGGCACCCCGCGACCCGATTCTGGGTTTGAACGAACAATTCAACGCTGACTCCAACCCCATGAAGGTCAACTTGGGTGTGGGCGTGTACTTTGACGACAACGGCAAATTGCCCTTGCTGCAATGCGTGCAGGCCGCAGAAAAAGCCATGATGGACAAGCCCACCGCCCGAGGCTATTTGCCCATTGACGGTATTGCCGCCTATGACGCTGCCGTGAAAGGCCTAGTCTTCGGCGCAGACTCTGACTTAGTCAAGAGCGGCCGCGTGGCCACCGTGCAAGCTATTGGTGGCACCGGTGGCCTGAAGATCGGCGCCGACTTCCTCAAGAAGATCAGCCCCAACGCCACCGTGCTGATCTCTGACCCTAGCTGGGAAAACCACCGCGCGCTGTTCACCAACGCTGGTTTCACCGTGGACACCTACCCCTATTTCGACCAGAGCGCCAACAGCGGCCTGGGCGGTATCGACTTCGACGGCATGCTGGCCAAGCTGAACGGCGCTGCCGAAGGCACCATCGTGCTGCTGCACGCGTGCTGCCACAACCCCACCGGTTACGACATCACTGCCACTCAGTGGGACCAGGTCATCGCTGCGGTCAAGGCCCGCAAGCTCACTGCCTTCCTCGACATGGCCTACCAAGGCTTTGGCTACGGCATTTCGGAGGATGGCGCGGTCATCGCCAAGTTCGTCGCCGCTGATCTGAACCTATTTGTGTCCACCAGCTTCTCCAAGAGCTTCAGTCTGTACGGTGAGCGCGTGGGTGCTCTCAGCGTGGTCGGCAGCAGCAAGGAAGAAACCGACCGCGTGCTCAGCCAGCTCAAGATCGCCATTCGTACCAACTACTCCAACCCGCCTACCCACGGCGGTGCCATCGTGGCGGCCGTGCTGAACAACGCCGAGTTACGCGCCCAGTGGGAGCAAGAGCTGGGTGAAATGCGTGTACGCATCAAGGCCATGCGCCAAAAATTGGTCGACGGACTGAAAGCCGCGGGTGTTGCCAAAGACATGTCTTTCATTACCACTCAGATCGGCATGTTCAGCTATTCCGGCCTCTCCAAAGACCAGATGGTGCGCCTGCGCTCCGAGTTCGGCGTGTATGGCACCGATACCGGCCGCATGTGCGTTGCTGCCCTGAACAGCAAAAACATCGACTACGTTTGCCAAGCGATTGCCAAGGTGAATTAAGCGGCTTCCATGGGGGCGCCCCATGGGAGGCAAAGGTATATTGACGTGCTGCAGGTGGATGGATCCACTGGCGAAGTTGGAGAAAAATGCATGAAAAAATTGGCCTATGCCTTGGGAGCCCTTTTGGGTTTGGTATCTTCAACGGCGGGGGCGTGGGGTAACCACACCTTGGCTGCCTACCGTGCGTTGGAGGCCATGCCCGAAGTCGCCCATGCATCGCCAGTCATGGTGGAACCGTTGGAGATATTCCTCAAAGCGGAAGAAAAAACCATCGAGGCATTGCTTGCCAGCCAAGAAGCATGGGCGATTGCGAATCTGCCGGTTTATCCAGCCTTGCCCGCCAAGTTGGCCTTCAAGGCCGTCGCGGATCGCAGCGATGAGGCCCGTCGCATGGCATTTGCGCATGCGCTGCGTATCGCGCCCAACAGCCGCTTTGCCCTGTTCATCCAGCCTGACCCCCGCACCGCAGCCGCTCCGGGGCCGCGCTTGAGCGCAGAAGCTGTCACGACCTTGCCGATGGCCAGCAACGCCAGTCAAAAGTTCCAGCCCCTCAAGGCTGGAGACATGGTGGCCCCGTTGGCTGTGGTGGCCAGCGCCTCGGACGAGCCGGACTATGGCCTGGACATTCACCTGTTTGAGGACAGCCCGTCTGAATGGGGAAAGATGTACGGCCTTGGGACCCTGCCCTTTGGCAACCCCTTGCTTCCCTACTCTAGCCAAGCCCCTTTTCACATGGGCTTTATGCACGAAAGCAAGGTGCTGTACGCTGCAGCGCCGTTCATCAAGCGCACCTTTCCCCTGCTGAGGGTCTATCAGTATTCCACCCTCGCATCGCTGGCCTTTCGCACCGGGCACCCGTACTGGGGATGGCGCTTCACGGGACTAGCGCTGCACTATGTGCAAGATTTGACCCAGCCCTACCACGCAGCACTCTCACCCGGTGAACCGACCCTGAAACTGCTGGCCATCAACGCCATGGCCATGGCAGGGTTTTCGGGCCTGAAAAACAACATGGTGACCTTGCTGTCGAATCGGCATTTGGCCTTGGAAAAGTACCAGAATGAACTTTTGTTGAACTCCGCTGTTGCCAAACAAGACACGGTGCTAGACCACGCCCTGCGCAACGTGGACAAAGACGCCAACTACCCCGAGTGGTACGACTTGTACGTGCGCAATGTGGTCTCTGCCCAAGCGGCAGGATACGGACATCGGCTGGCACAGACCTTGGTAGACAGCATGCCCAGTGGCTTTGTGTCAGACCCTGCCTTTGACTTTGGCGCCAACGAAGACAAGGTCACCTTGGTCAAAGAACTGGCAAACGCGCAGCCCGAAGCCAAAGTCCGCTTGGATGCCCTGGTGGCGGACTTGCTCTCCAATTTTGGCTCCCACAGTCGCAACGCCGTACGAGGGGTACTGAAAGCGACCAACCGCTAAAACGGACAACACTGTTATATTGCACTGCAACATTTCTCCGAAAGCGAGTTCCCCATGCTGTACCAGCTCTACGAAACCCAACGTTCCCTCATGGAGCCGTTTTCCGATCTGGCACTCGCAGCGGCCAAGCTCTACAGCAACCCGCTGTCGTTTGCAGGGCAAAGCCCGTTTGCGCAGCGCGTATCCGCTGGCTATGACCTGATGCACCGTCTGGGCAAGGACTATGAGAAGCCGGAGTTCGGTCTGCGCACCATTGAGGTGGATGGCGTAGACATTGCCATCCACGAGCGCGTGGAGCTCACCAAGCCATTCTGTGCGTTGCGACGGTTCAAGCGATTTACCGACGACACCGCCACACTGGAAAAAATCAAGGGACAACCCGTGGTGCTGATCGTTGCACCGCTGTCAGGACACTACGCGACGCTGCTGCGCGACACGGTCAAGACCATGCTCAAAGACCACAAGGTTTACATCACCGACTGGAAAAACGCCCGTCTGGTGCCCATGTCGGAAGGCGAATTTCATCTGGACGACTATGTGAACTACGTGCAGGAATTCATCCGTCACGTACAAGGCAAATACGGCAATTGCCACGTCATGAGCGTGTGCCAGCCCACGGTTCCCGTGTTGGCGGCGGTGTCGCTCATGGCCAGCCGTGGTGAAACCACTCCGCTGACCATGACCATGATGGGGGGCCCGATAGACGCCCGCAAATCGCCCACGGCGGTGAACAACCTCGCCATGAACAAGAGCCATAGCTGGTTCGAGAACAACGTGATCTACCGGGTGCCCAGCAGCTTTCCCGGCGCAGGCCGTCGGGTGTACCCCGGATTCCTGCAGCACACCGGCTTTGTGGCCATGAACCCCGACCACCACGCCAAAAGCCACTACGACTACTTCAAAGACCTGATCAAAGGCGACGACGCATCCGCCGAAGCCCACCGCAAGTTCTACGACGAATACAACGCCGTGTTGGACATGGATGCAGACTACTATCTGGAGACCATCCGCGTGGTGTTCCAAGATTTTGCGCTGGTCAGCGGCACCTGGGATGTGCGTGGCGAAGACGGGGCCATCGAGCGCGTGAAACCCGGTGACATCAAGACGACGGCCTTGTTGTCGGTGGAGGGCGAACTCGACGACATATCAGGCTCTGGACAAACCCACGCAGTGCACGAAATTTGCACCGGAGTTCCCAAAGCACTACAACACCACTACGAGGCCAAGGGTGCGGGGCATTACGGTATCTTTTCCGGCCGACGCTGGCGCGACCTGGTGTACCCCCAGGTCAAGGCCTTCATCCAAAGCCATCAACCGGATAGCCAAGCGCCCAAGGCAGCACCCACTGCCAAGGGCACGGTCTCGATCAAAGCCAAGACGATGGCATCGCGGGTCAGCAACACCCTCCCCACGGCCACCCGCCGTATAGCCGGCAAGCGGGGCGCAAACAGCCCGTGACGCCTCCGTCTGACACGGCGACCGCCTTATTGGCGCACCGACTGCTAGACGCATTGCCCCAAACACAGTGTCAGCGATGCGGTTATGCGGACTGCGCGGCCTATGCCCATGCCATGGCGCGGGCAGAGGCACCCATCAACCAGTGCCCACCCGGCGGGGCAGAGGGCATCGCTCGCTTAGCGACGATCTCTGGTCGCACAGTCATCCCGTTAAACCCTGAGTTTGGAACCGAGGGACCGCGCCACCTCGCGTTCATCGATGAAGACTGGTGTATCGGTTGCACCCTGTGCATCAAGGCCTGCCCCACGGACGCCATCATCGGGACGCACAAACGCATGCACACCGTTATGGAGGCCTATTGCACGGGATGCGAATTGTGTCTGCCGGTGTGCCCTGTGGATTGCATCAAGATGGAAGTGGTCCAAGAACACCCGGCCCTGCGCGCCGAATGGACCAGCAGACAAGCCCTTGAAGCGCGCGGCCGGTATGAGGCGCGTCAACGACGCCTTGCGCAGGAGCTGCGGGACCACGCCCATGCATTGGACGCCAAGGCACGCACCAAGCTGGCAGATTTGGCAGCACATTCCCAGCACACCGATCCTGTCGTTCTGGACAAAAAACGGGCGGTCATTGAGGCCGCACTGCAACGAGCCCGCGCGCGACAGCGCACCGATGCCCACGCTGCGCCGGAACAACACACCGGGGCACTTGACCAACCCGAGTAACTAGTGCCCCAGGAGGGTTTTGTACACGCCGCAGCCCAGGTACATGTCGTCGAGTTTGTGCACATAAGACATCTTGGTCTGCACCTGCCCACTCAAGGGGTTGGAAATTTCGTACTCCACCCAGCCGGGCCCGTAGTCCGCTTGGCTGCTAATCGCCGACACCAGTGCATCGCCATCAATGCCCGGCACATCTTGTACCCGTGTGCCCACTTTGGCAGGATTGCCTGCGAACGCCAGATACTGTCCACGACGATCCAGCACAAACACATACATGTCGCGATCGTGCAGACCGGTTTGGGCCTGCGTAATGTCTTGCAAAAAAGTGTCCCGTTGGCCCGATGTGTGCCTTAAATCCAGCGCGCGATGGACCAGTGCCTTTGCCTCATCTGCTGAACCTTGCTGGAGCTTGAACACGGACACCGCCTGCGCCAAAACCTCGGCACGCTGCTGAAGCGCCGTGGCCTGTTGCACGGCCTGCTCGACCATGGATGCGTTTTGCTGGGTGATTTGATCAATTTGCTGTATGGCGCCGGTAATCTCCAACAGGCTGCCACTTTGTTCCACACCCGATGTGGATATCTGACTCATGTTGGACGCCACCTGCCGCACACCGTCGGTGATAGCTGCCATGGTCGCTGCCGCCGTGCGGATCTGTGCCACACCCGCAACCACCTGCGCAGACGATGCCGAAATAAGCTGGCGAATCTCTTTGGCCGAGGCGGCAGACCGCTGGGCCAAGGAGCGCACCTCGGTGGCTACCACTGCGAAACCACGACCAGACTCGCCGGCCCTGGCCGCCTCCACCGCCGCATTGAGCGCCAAGATATTGGTCTGGAAGGCCAACCCGTCAATGACACTGACGATCTCGTCCATACGGCGCGTGCTGGCCTCAATGCCCTCAATGGACGCAATCGCATACTGCATGTCTGCAGCACCGCGTTCTGCCAGGGTGCGCACCTCTTGGGTCGTCCGGTCAGACTGCTGAGACGCTTGGGAATTGTCCTGCACCGTCGTGGCCAGCTCTTGCACGCTGGCCGATGTTTCCTCGAGGTTGGCGGCTTGCTGCTCGGTCCGGTCCGCCAGGTGGCGGTTGGCAGACACCAACACATCGCCTGAATGGGCCACCAAGGCGGCGTTGCTGCGCACACTGGCGACCATGGCGGACACACTGCGCACCATCAGCGCAGTAGCGCCGGCCATTTCGGTCAGTTCATCGCGCCCGCCCAAGTGCGATTGCGACTGCAAGTTTCCATCGGCAGCCTCGCGCACAACCCGAAGCAGTTCACGCAAATCCGCCAAAAAGCTGAGGTTGAAGGACAAAATCCAATACAACAAAGCCCCCATTGCCAACACACACACGCCCGCCACCACATAGAGCATGTGCTGTAACTGGCGCGCCCGGGTTTCAAGCGACGAGAGCATCGCTTCATTGACAGCGGTGTGGTAGCCGCCGATGGCTTCAATCACTGGTGCACCCATTGCAAAGTAGGCTTGGGGGTCGCCCCCTGGGTTGCCCACACGAAAACGCTGCACCGTCTGATCCACAAAAGCAGCCACCGTCGCCTGCACCGTGTCGCCACTGGCCGGAGCAAAACCTTTGGCAGCCAACAGCTTTTGCGCGTATGCAACATCCCGCGTCCATGCGCTCAAGCGGTCAGTCAACACGGCCATATGTCCTTGGGCCTGGGCAGACACGTGGGGCTCACTCAAAAAAACCGCACCGCTCCCCCGCAGCTGGCCCACGTATTCGCGCAACGGAATCAAGCGGGACACCGACATGTCCATGAGCAGATAGGCTTGGGGGTCCTGGGCGTACAACAAACCCATCTGCTCGGCCATGCCATAGACAAAGCGCATCAGATCCTCCACCAATGCGGTGTGCGTTGCGAAGGCTTGTCCGGCTTGCTTCCCCTCGAGTTCAGAGAACAGGCGCTCCGTGCGGGTACGCAATGCGGCCCACTCTGGGGGAGGGCCCTGCCCTGGCAAAGCGTGCAATAGCGCGTCCACGGCGAGCCGCTTTTGCGACAACTGGCTGCGTGTCTCGTCGCGCGCGGTTTGCGCAGAGGCACTGCCCAGCAGCACCATATTGGTCAAGCCCCGGTGTGCCTGCACCAGACGAATCAGGTCCGTCGTCTGCTGGACCACTTCGACGCCTTGGACCTCCGCCGCCGTGATCTTTACGTCAGCCAGTGAGCGCGCTACAAGCTCCCACACTAGAAACACCAGCGGCAACACCGCCACCACCAACACGATCGCCAATTTGAATCCCAGGCGCATGCGGCGCATCACCCACATTCCTGGGGTCAGTAAGCTGGTGATGCGCATGGTGAACCGCCTTTCGAATGAATTGTTTAAAACGATCTTAACAATTATTCAAATAATTCGCCATATATTTATGTACAAGAAGGCGCCCAACGGGCGATGGCTTTATGCCAGCGCACGAATTACATCGGCAGGCGCTTGCACCAACTCAAGCAAAACCCCCTCTCCGGCAATGGGAAACGACTCGTTGCTTTTGGGATGCACGAACACAATGTCGTAGCCTGCAGCCCCTTTTCGGATGCCGCCGGGCGCAAACCGCACGCCGTGGGCGGTCAGCCACTGCACTGCGGAGGGCAGGTTGTCAATCCACAGCCCCACATGGTTTAGCGGCGTGGTGTGCACGGCTGGTTTTTGGTCGGGGTCCAGGGGCTGCATCAAATCGACCTCTACCCGGTGCGGGCCAGAGCCCATGGTGCAGATGTCTTCATCGACGTTCTCTTTTTCGCTTTTGAACGTGCCGGTGACCTCTAACCCCAACATATCCACCCACAGGGTATGCAGCCGCTTCTTGTCGGGGCCCCCGATAGCAATTTGCTGAATACCCAGGACTTTGAAAGGGCGTTGCGACATCGCACCCACGCCCTGCGCTTGCGGGTGGTCGCCGCCCCCGACGATAGCCCCTCCAGCCGCCTGGGACGGGCTGGCATGGCGCGCGCCCGTCATACGAACTCCACAATAGCCTGGTCCACACTGAGGCTCTCGCCCTTGGCTGCCAGCACCTTACCCACCACGCCGTCGGCAGCAGCGAAGAGCACGTTTTCCATCTTCATGGCCTCAATCACGGCCACGCGCTCGCCTGCCTGCACCTTCTGTCCCGGCACCACCGCCACATCCACCAGTAAGCCGGGCATGGGCGAGAGCACATAGCGGCTCATGTCGGGCGCTGCCTTGTGCGGCATCAGCGTGTGCAGCTCGGCCATGCGCGGGGACATGACCAGCGCGTCCATGCGCGTGCCGTTGTGTTGCACCCGCAGGGCCAGCGGGTTCATAGGCGTGCCGCGCTCCACTTGGGCCGTGAAAGCTTTGCCATTTACCGTACCGCTGATCACGATATCGTTGAGTCGCGATTTACTGCGGATCACATACGTTTGCGCCGCCACCCGCACATGGGCAGACCCGCCGCCCTCTTGCGCATTGGCCTCAAACGCATCCACATGCACCGTCGTGTGGCGATGCTTGCCCTCGGCATCCAGAGCAACTACCACATAGTCTTTGCCCACATGAACCCCATAACCCGGCAACTGACCGGACATGCCGGCCGCGCGATCCCGCGATGTACGCCGCACAAAGGCCGCAAGCGCAACCAAAAAATGGGGGTCTTGGTGCGGCACATCTTCTGCCGCAAAGCCCTTGCCGTAGTTCTCTGCAATAAAGCCGGTGTTGAAATCGCCACTGACAAACTTGGGGTGGGCCAACAGCGCTGCCTGAAACGGAATGTTGCTGGACACACCACGGATCACAAAGCCGTTGAGCGCCTCGCGCATTTTGGCAATCGCATCATTACGGTCGGTGCCGTGCACGATGAGCTTGGCGATCATCGAGTCGTAATACATGGGAATCTCGCCCCCATCTTGCACCCCGGTGTCCACACGCACACCGCCAAACACATCGGTTCGGGCGGAGCCTGTCGAAGCCCCGCCAAACCCTTCGACCGAGCGCAGAACAGGCGACTCAGGGCGAACGGATGCCGCAAACAGGGTCTGCGGCGGCGGCGCAAAGCGCACCAAGCGGCCGGTGCTTGGCAAGAAATTGCGAAAAGGGTCTTCGGCGTTGATGCGGCACTCGATGGCCCAGCCTTCGCGTTTCACTTGCGTCTGCGTGAGGGGCAGCGCTTCGCCAGCGGCCACGCGGATCATCAACTCCACCAAGTCCAGACCGGTGATGCACTCGGTGACCGGGTGCTCCACCTGCAAGCGGGTGTTCATTTCCAGGAAGTAAAAGTCTTGGTCCTTGCCGACCACAAACTCCACCGTGCCCGCGCTTTGGTACTGCACCGCCTTGGCCAGTTGCACCGCCTGCTCGCCCATGGCTTTGCGAGTCGCGTCACTGATGAAGGGGCTGGGCGCCTCCTCAATCACCTTTTGGTGGCGGCGCTGGATGGAGCACTCGCGCTCGTTGACGTAGATCACGTTGCCGTGGCTGTCGCCCAGCACCTGGATCTCGATGTGGCGCGGCTCCTGCACAAACTTCTCAATGAAGATGCGGTCGTCCCCAAAGCTGTTGCGCGCTTCGTTCTGGCAACTGGCAAAGCCGTCAAAGGCTTCTTTGTCGTTGAAGGCCACGCGCAGCCCCTTGCCACCGCCACCTGCCGAGGCTTTGATCATCACGGGGTAGCCGATACCCTTGGCAATCTCTACCGCTTGTTCGGGGACGCTAATGGCGTCGTTGTAGCCGGGGATGGTGTTGACCTTGGCCTCCAAGGCCAGCTTCTTGGAGGCGATCTTGTCGCCCATGGCCGCAATGGAATGTGCCTTGGGGCCGATGAAGGCAATACCCTCATCTTCGCAACGCTTGGCAAA
>JARXAM010000091.1 GCA_029865845.1 Rhodoferax sp.
AGAGCAAGGCACGGCGTTGGTGGACAAGGCTGGACAAACCATGACCGAAGTGGTGGGCAGCATCCGGCGGGTGACCGACATCATGGGTGAGATCAGTGCGGCCAGCAACGAGCAAAGCACCGGCGTGTCGCAAGTGGGCGAGGCGATCACCCAAATGGACCAGACCACGCAGCAAAACGCCGCGCTGGTGGAGCAAATGGCTGCAGCAGCCAGCAGCCTGAAGAGCCAGGCCCACGAGCTGGTTCAGGTGGTGGCGGTATTCAAGCTTGGTGAACGTGTAGCTGACGTTCAGGAACCGACGTCAGTCAAACTACCGCAACTTAGCGGCGTGGGGTCATGGGCGCGCGACCCTCAATATGGCGGAAGTTGATTCGGCCTTTCGACAAGTCATAAGGCGACAATTCCAACGACACTCGGTCACCGGCCAAAATACGAATATGGTTTTTCCGCATCTTTCCGGCGGAATATGCAATCAACTGGTGACCGTTGTCCAATGTCACCCGAAACCGGGTATCCGGCAACACCTCATTTACCACGCCCATCATCTCGATCAAATCTTCTTTTGCCATAACTTGTCCTCTGAATACAAATTTACCCTGACACAGGTACGCGCACGTCCGTCACCAGGCAGCTGAATAGACATTGCACTACGTGATGCTGCCATGTCGCTCGCATGCCATCAACTTTTTGGCTGACACGAGAACCTGTACATTGCGTTACTCAGTGGCACCTGCACGACAACGATATGTTCAAGTGCTGCGACCCTGCAAAGTCGCACCCCACTCTTGCTGTGGTTCACGGTCTTTTTGTCCTACCGCATCTTGCGGCAGCATGCGATTATCGCCCCGCTGCCCAACGCGCCAAAAAACCCGATAATGTACCATGGACAGCGTTGAATTGGTATCCCCGAATTGCTGTTGCCATGCCCCAGGCCGCTTTTACCTCGATTTTTGAGAGATGCCCCATGAAACTTTGCATTCTTGATAATGACTTTATTGATGAAGCCATGGCACCTTTATTTGGTAGCTACGGCACGATGACAGAAAAGGTATTGCGAGCTGCCGGGGCGCATGATTGGCAGATCGATTGTTTCAGCACACCGCGTGGCGAGTATCCTGATTCATTCGAAGAATACGATGCGGTTCTTCTTACCGGTAGCAAAGCAGATTCGTTCTCGTCCGACCCGTGGGTCGTTGAATTGAGAAATCGCGTATCCGGGTTGCTAGCGTCTGAAGTAAAACTCGTGGGAATATGTTTTGGGCATCAACTCATTGCACTATGCATGGGTGCAGATGTGGGGCGCGCACCGCAAGGTTGGATAGCAGGGCGACAGGTATATCAGTGGCACGATGCATCGTTTCCCATAACTGGTCGAAAATCTGTTGCACTCTTGGCGAGCCATCAAGATCAAGTATTAACCCTACCACCAGGTTCTACCTTGTTGGCTAGTAGCGACAATTGCCCTATTGCGGTTTACCACAAGGAAGACGCGGTGCTCTGCGTACAACCGCACCCGGAGTTTGTAGAAACATACAGTGAATACTTGTTGAATAAGCGCCGCAATACTTTGGGCGAAGAAATATACATGTCGTCCATCAATAGTTTGGGCCAAGGACATGAAGGTATAGATTTTGCAAAACTTATCGTGAATTTCATTCAGAAAAACACGATAACTGCCAAAGGGCCGATCAACAATGAATCTTGATCGTTTCGATCGCCACATACTGGATATATTGCAGTCAGACGGACGCATTGCAAACCAAGACTTGGCTGACCGCATTGGGCTGTCTCCATCACCTTGCTTGCGCAGGGTACGGGCATTAGAGGATGCTGGTTTGATTACCGGTTATCGAGCGATGCTCGATGCCAAAAAACTCGGATTGACTCTGTTCGCATTGATCCATATTTCTATGGATAGACACACACCTGAACGCTTTGCGAATTTTGAAGCGACCGTGGGCCTGTTGCCAGAGGTATTGGAGTGCCTGCTCATTACAGGCCAATCCGCCGATTATCAAATCAAAGTAGCTGTTAAAGACATGGATGACTACCAAGCGTTGCTCTTAAACAAACTCACCAGAATTGAGGGTGTTACCGGTGTTCATTCCAGTTTTGTACTTCGAAGTGTGGTGAATCGCACAGCGTTTTCTATGGAAAACAACACCCTCGGTCGTTGATGTAGTGTTAACGCGATTCAGGCAATTCTATTTTTACTTCCAATACTTCAAGATTATCTTGACGTTCTAGATGCACGCGAATGTCATCCGGATTAATTTTGATATACCGACCAATAACTGCCACGAGATCGCGTTGCAGGTCTGGCAAATAATCTGGCTCCGCCGCATTACGGCCACTGCGTTCGTGGGCAAGAATAATCTGTAAGCGTTCGCGCGCAACGCTGGCGGTTCTTTTCTTTTCGCCAATTAGAAATGAAAGAAGTGACATGGCTTCACTTTCCCGCAAACAGACGCTTGAACAGACCTGGCTTTTGCGCATCCACAAACCGCATCGGTTTTTCTGCACCTAAAAATCGATCGATCACATCTTTATAGGCATCAGAAATATCGCTTCCCTGCATATGAATCACAGGTACACCCTGATTGGAGGCTTGCAATACAGATTCGCTTTCAGGAATCACTCCAATGAGGGGAATGCGCAAAATATCCTGTATGTCTTCTATGGATAACATTTGCCCTTGGTCTACCCGCGCAGGGTTGTATCGGGTTACAAGCAAATGCTCCTTGATGGGTTTAGAACCTTCCATCGCACGCTTTGTCTTGCTCGACAACATACCCAAAATGCGGTCAGAATCCCGCACGGATGACACTTCAGGATTTGTTACAACAAGCGCCTCTTCGGCAAAGTGCATGGCCATCAATGCGCCAGTTTCAATTCCCGCTGGGGAGTCACAAACGATGAATTCAAAATCCATCGCCGCCAAATCAGCCAATACTTTTTCGACGCCCGCTTGCGTCAACGCGTCTTTGTCACGTGTTTGAGAGGCGGCCAAAACAAACAGGTTGTCGCATTGTTTGTCTTTGATCAGGGCTTGATTCAAATTGGCCTCTCCCTGGATCACATTGATGAGGTCATAGACAACGCGACGTTCGCATCCCATGATGAGATCGAGGTTGCGCAAGCCGACGTCAAAGTCAATAACAGCAGTTTTGTGGCCGCGCATGGCCAAGCCGGTGGCAAAACTCGCGCTGGTGGTTGTTTTACCAACGCCACCTTTGCCGGACGTCACAACAATTATCTTGGCCATACCTTGCACATCTTTCAGTAGTTGGGTGTGTAGTTCACACCTTAAGGGCTTCAATCAGCAGCTTTTCTTGTCCGTCGTCACTCAAACGCACTTGCGCTGCGCGTCCGTGAACGTCGCGCGGAAATGGATTTTCACTGGTTCGGTATACACCGGCTATCGATACTAGCTCTGGTTCCAACGCCAACGCAAAGATTCTTGCGTGCGTGTTACCACGTGCTCCCGCCATGGCCTTTCCTCTGAGCGCTGCGTACACGTGAATATTGCCATCTGCCACGACCTCTGCCCCTTGGTTGACCATGGCGAGCACCACAAGATCGCAACCCTTGGCGTAAATTTTTTGCCCAGAGCGCAATGGTTTATCGATAACCAATGTCGCCGGTTTTGCTGATTCTGTAGGCATCGGCAGCGTAGTGGCTGGTGCGGTCACCGTCGCCGCTGGTTTGGCCCGCTGCGTTTCGTGTGCTGCTTCTACAAGTCCCACAGCGCGTGCCATCTGGGTCCACGCAGTATTAGTACTTCGAAAAGCTACCGGAACAAGGCCGCACGATCGGAGTGTCACTACAAGTTGATCCAAGTCGTGGGAACTCGAAATAGCGTCTAGACCAGTGAAATCCAATATCACACCGTCATGTTCAAAAAAACCTGGCGATTCACCTGTGGTGCCAAACGCCTCTTTGACGTCTTGTGCAACACGCGCAAGGTCCGCATTTTTGAGAATCAGACTGACAAGGGAAAGCTGAGCACTCTTGAGTTCGAAGGTGCTTCGTGTGGCGTGAGAGGACTGCACATCGGGTCGTGCGGGCATGTGTGATGGCTTAGGTTGTGTAGAGACAGGAAATCTTAATGCACGTACCGATCTTATCCGCATGTGGATTTAGCGATGAGATGTTCACACAAATTTTTCCTTTTTTTAAGGCGTGCAAAAGCAAGGTTTTTTTTAATCTTGTCTTCTATGTATTTATTGATTTTTAAGTTAGTAGTAGTAGATAGAAGCTGATGCTTTGTGTTGATAAGCTAAAAAAATCTATATAAATCAAATACTTATAGAGAGTCACTAGCTGTTCGTGACTCTGATTTTTTGGTGTACTGACTTTTGGGATAAGTTCCTGGAATTGGTGCAGTCTGTGGATAAGTGCTGTGTTCTTAATTTTTTATGCACAGGGTTGTACCCAGTTCTTGATGGACATGTTTTTGTGCGCTGTGAAGGCTTGTTCTCAAGTGGAGGGTGTTTCAGCGGACAATGTCGTTGTACTGACACCACGGTACGCCTCAGAGGGAACAGAACAACATGGTTGAGAAGCGCACGTTTGAAATTGCTCGTGAGACCTTGAAGCAGCTCACAGCGCGGAAGTTGGTGCCCACACCAGCGAACTACCAAGCGATCTATCATGAGATTGCGGACATTCCAAATGTCCAAGCCTTTCCGGCGGATTTTTTCCGCGACCTCTCGCAAGCCTTGCCCATCAGGACGCCGGGGCAACTTAAGCAAAAAGGCTTGTTCGATTACGCGGTGGAGCGATTAAGTTGGGATGGCGTTAAAGCAGCCTTGGTGGGGTATGGTGGTTTCGCGCCTGCTGGGCCCATGGATTCGGCTTCTTTGGATACGTCTGGTGGGGCCGCCGTCTCTTTCCCCTTGGATTCAAACCCTGCTGCCTTGACCTCGGAGTTTTTTGCCCAGGTGGCACGTCTGGTGGAATTTATTCAGCCAGCATTCAGTGATGAAAATGCCCGGTTTACGGAGCAAACCAACCAGTTGATTGAAAAGTTGCGCAGCCCGGATGCCGATGCGACGACATTGAAAGGTCTGCTGGCAAGCTACGCGCACCGTGTCTCTTTTGCGGCAGAGGATCAGGCAGAAATACGCAAAGGTTTGCTGAAGATTTTGCACTCGGTGTGTACCAACATTGGCGAATTGAGTGCAGACGACGCCTGGTTCAAGGGCCAGATTGACCTGGTGGTTCAGGCCGCCACTCCGCCCTTGACTCTGCGCCGGGTCGATGAATTGGAGCGCTTGTTGGGCGATGTGATCTTTAAGCAAAAGGACGCGAAGTACCGCGCAATGGAAGCGCAGGAGGAGATGCGCCAGATGCTTACGGTGTTTGTCGAGCGCTTGGCGCAAATGACCCAGTCGACCGGCAACTACCAGCGCACGTTGGAGCAAAGTGCCCGGGGAATTGAGCAGGCCAAAACACTGGCAGAACTTGCCCCTGTGTTGAAAGACGTGGTGGGTGCGACCCGTAGCATGGCGCAGGAAACTTTGGATTCACGTGACCAGCTCACCGTGCTGCAAGAGCGCGCCAAGCAAACCGAAGAGGAATTGGCCAAGTTGCATAAAGAGCTCGATCGTGTCAGTTTGCAGGCGCGGCATGACGGGCTCACAGGGGCTTTGAATCGCAAAGGCCTGGATGAAGCCTTGAACCGCGAACTGTCCACGTTACGGCGCACGGGGAGTTTGCTCTGCGTGGCCTTGTTGGATATTGATAACTTCAAAAAACTCAATGACACCTTGGGACACGCAACAGGTGACGTGGCGCTGGCCCACTTGGCAACGGTGGCCAAAGAGTGCATGCGACCGCACGACACGCTGGCCCGTTATGGTGGTGAAGAATTTGTCATCCTGATGCCCGATACCGCGTTGGAAGATGGAGTCACCGCGATGGTGCGCTTACAACGCGAGTTGACCAAACGCTTCTTTTTGGCAGGATCAGAAAAAGTCCTGATCACGTTCAGCGCCGGCGTAGCGCAAGTTGCTGCTGAGGAATCAGCGCCAGATGCCTTGCGGCGTGCCGACCAAGCGATGTACTTGGCCAAGCGGGCCGGAAAAAACCGGGTGTTGGGCGCGTAGGCTGTGCAGTTCAGAGTCGCGCAGACAGCACATATTGCAGCAGGTATTTGGCGACAAATCCCACCATCCCGAATGCCAAGCCCAAGAACAGCACAAAAGTGCCTAACTTGCCAGCTTTGGATTCCCAGGCCAGTTGCGCGATGATGAACAACATATAGAGCATGAATGCGCCAATGCCAAACGTCAGGCCGAACGTGGCTATTTGTTCTTCGGAAAAACCAAGCATTACCCAGTGTTGGTCGGATTTGGAGCGGCTTGTGTCTCCAAGTGTTTGAGAGATGCAGATGGCACCAGATCCCGGTACGCATGCCAGCTGGCGTGCCCCAGCATGGGCACTACAAAGACAAGTCCCAAGAGGCCTGAGGCCAATCCCAGCAATGTGAATCCCAGGATCAGTGCCGCCCACCACGCCATCACACCGGGGTTGGCCAGCACGACGGCCCAACTGGTGAGTACCGCTGTGCGCACGTCGGTGCGCTGGTCGAGCAGCATGGGCATGGTGATGACGCTGGAAGCGAACAGCGGTGCGGCAAGCACAGCCCCCAGGGCCAGCCAGACCTCAAACAACCAACCTTGCGGTGCCAACACCACGTAGTGGACAAAGTCCATGGGGGTCTGTACTGGAGAGGGGGCCCACAGCGTAATCAGCGAGGCAGACGTTAATACCCAGGTAGTGGCCGCTGCGGCCAGCAGCATGCCGAATCGCACCATGCGCCAGTAGTGGGTCATATGGCCATGTACCCTTTGGTGCTGCCAATGTGCCCACGTTTGAACAATCACGCTCCATCGTGCAGGCTCATTGCGTTCAATGGCCCGGCTTAATGCGTACAGGCTAGTCGCCAAGATGGGCGCAATCACCAAAAAGCCGCTGAGTGCGCCCACCAGCAACCAAAACTTGTCCCACGCGTAGGCAACGATGGCTGCACCAGCGCAGGTCAGCGCCACCCCGTGGCAAAGGCTGGTGAACTTCGCTGTGCAGATGTCGCGCCATGCCATGCCCAACCACACCAAAGGTTGCATGTACCCGACGGTTCGCGGCTGAGGGGTCGTTGTGCGGTGCAAGGTCATGGTGCGCAAACAGTGTAGTGCCGTCGCGCAAGCACCGTGTTGACATGCATCAAGCGCGGGCGTTTACACGACGACACGGTTGGCGGGATGGTTAATGGGAGTGCGCGCGCGCGTCCTGGCGCTTGGCCATGGGTGTGAATTCGGTGTCGAACACCTTTTGTTGTTGCGGTGTCAGCGCACTGTAGAGCGAGCGCACGGCGTTGTCCCGGCGCTCCATATCCATGGCGCGCGCTGCGGTGTGTTCGGCACGCATGGCTTTGAGTTTGTCCAGGCGTTCTGGGGTGGTTAGTGTGGCCAAGGCGGCGTGGTCGATGTCTGGGCGCGCGTGCGGGCCAGGGCGCTTCATGCTTTGTTCAAATGCGCTCCACTGCGCCTCTTGTTCGGGGCTTAACTTGAGTTTGGCCTTCAGCGCTGAACTGCGTTTTGCGTGCATGGCGTCCCGTGTGTCGCCATGGTTGCTGTGCATGCTGGTGCGCATGGGCATGGCGCCATCGGCCTGTGCAGTGGGCCCCGCCCATGTGGTGTGGCTGACGGCTGCCACGGCGGCAGCAACAAGCAAGGTGTTCAGCGTGTGTTTCATCGAAGGGTCCTTTCGGTTTGCGTGGACGGCGAGATTGCCGAGTCGCGGATGCCCAGTCTGGTCCTGCCGTGTAAAGCGCGCATGCACCAGTCCGTCTGCTTTGTAAAGTTGCATGACAATGCACGGCTAACAAATCGATAGGTGTTGTGTGTTCAAAAACGTGATCGTGTACCGCTTGGTGTCCCCATGGACGGTGACAGTGGCCCAACTGGACGAGGCCTTACAGGCGGACCATTTTGTGGAATGCGGCAGCAGCCAGGAAAAGTCGGTAGGTTGGGTGGAGCCGCGCGGCCATGCCCACGGGCCCTTGGTCGAAGTGGTGCATGAGCAGTGGATGTTGAAGCTGAAAATGGAGGTCAAGTCAGTTCCAGGCTCGGTGGTCAAACGCAAGGTCGAAGAACAGGTTGCCCACATCACGTCCACCACCGGCCGCAAACCTGGCAAGAAAGAAGTGCGAGAGATGCGCGATGACGCGCGCCGCGCCTTGCTTCCCATGGCGTTTTCCAAGCAGGGCACGGTAGGTGTCTGGGTAGACCCGGTAGCCGGTTACCTGGTGTTGGATGCGGGCAGCCAGGCCAAGGCGGATGAAGCCATGACCGCGTTGGTGAAGGTCGTCCCCGGCTTTGCGGTGCAGTTGGTCAACACCCAGGTTTCCCCCGCCGCCGCGATGGCGGTGTGGTTGTCTACGCGGGAATCGCCCAGTGATTTTTCGGTGGACCGCGAATGTGAGCTCAAGGCATCGGATGAATCCAAGGCCGTGGTGCGCTATACCCGCCACCCTCTGGACACCGAAGAAGTGAGCCAACACATTGCACTGGGGAAAATGCCCACCTGCCTGGCCATGACCTGGAATGACCGCGTGTCTTTCGTCTTGACCGACGCCCTGCAGCTGAAAAAAGTTGCCTTTTTGGACACCGTGTTGGAAGACGCAACCAAGTCGGCCGGGGACGGCAAAGAGGACCACTTTGATGCAGATGTAGCCATTGCCACGGGCGAGTTGTGCCAGTTGATCCCTGCCTTGTTGCAAGCCCTGGGCGGTGAGGTGCCCCTTGGCGCTATGCCGGTGCCGCCGCCCGCCGCATAAATATATTCAAATGGCAGGGGCTTAGGGGAACCTCTGCCGGGACTTTGCACAGCGTGGCTACTCTGGTGCCTTTGGAGACAGACGCCATGCCACGCCAAACTGCACAGGATTTTGACCAAGAATTGCTTGTCCTTTTCGATGCGTATGTCCATGGCATCGTGGACCGGCGGGGATTTTTGGAGAAAGCGCAAAGGTTTGCGGTGGGTGGCGTCACCGCAGCCGGTTTGTTGGCCGCCCTGTCGCCCGACTTCGCATCGGCGCAACAGATCCCGCCAGATGACAAGCGGCTGGTAAGTGCCACCGTCGATATTCCATCGCCGGCGGGGTACGGCACCAGCAAAGGCTATCTGGTGCGCCCTGTCGACATGCAGGGCAAGTTGCCCGCCGTTCTGGTAGTGCACGAAAACCGGGGCCTTAACCCGCATATCGAAGATGTCGCCCGGCGTTTGGCGCTGCAGGGCTACCTGGTGCTTGCACCGGACGCCTTGGCGCCACTGGGCGGTTACCCGGGGGATGAAGACCGGGCACGGAGCTTGTTTGCGACCTTGGACCTCGCCAAAACCACCGAAGACTTTGTGGCTTCCGCCCAGTGGCTGCAAGGCCATCCGCAGGGCAACGGCAAGTTGGGTGTGGTGGGCTTTTGTTATGGGGGCGGCGTCGCGCACACTTTGGCGGTTCGCCTTCCGAGCCTGTCTGCGGCGGTGCCTTTTTACGGCAACCATCCGGCGGCTGCCGACGCGGCCAAAGTCCGGGCGCCGCTGCTGATTCATTTTGCCGGCGTGGATGAACGCATCAATGCCGGGTGGCCTGCCTACGAGGCCGCACTCCAGGCCGCTGGGGTGCGCTACACGGCGCACCAGTACCCCGGAACACAGCACGGCTTTCACAACGACACTACGCCGCGCTTCGATGCGGCGGCCGCCACGCTCGCGTGGGACCGGACCTTGGCGTTTTTCAGTCAGACCTTGAAAAGCTAGCGGTCGTTCGGCGAAGCCAACCTGGGCTCACGCAGACCCAGGGCGCTTAATTCGGGCGATACCTGCGTCCATTGCACTGCAAAGCGGCTGCTACCGTGGGAAGACATGGGCAGTGACAAGGCATGGGTGGTGCCCGCCACCACACTGTCGATCACCGGTACGGGCACCAACGGTTGGACGGCAGCGGCCATGCCCGCAAGACCGGCACCGCCCAGCACAATGCTACGAACTTGCGGGTGCGCAGCGGCCTCTTGGCAGG
>JARXAM010000010.1 GCA_029865845.1 Rhodoferax sp.
CGCGAATCGCTGGCCCGCCTGCACATGGCTGGCCTGCGCAAGGGCGTGGTTACGGGCGCGCGCATGTTTGCCATTGCCTCCACCTTGCGCTCGCACACGCTGGCGCCCGAGTTTGAGGTCGTGATTTCTGCTGACGAGGTCGTCCACAGCAAGCCGGCCCCCGAGTGCTACCTGCTTGCCCTCGAACGCATGGGTCTAGAGGCCCACGAGGTGGTGGCGTTGGAGGACACTGAACACGGCGTCGCATCGGCGATTGCGGCAGGGCTGGCCTGTGTGGCAATTCCCACCGCCATGTCGGCGGTGCAGGACTTCAGCGCCGCCACCGTGGTGCTGCCGGACATGGCGGCTGCGGTGGACTGGGTGCTCACGCAGGGCTGAACAGGTCTATCCGGTCGGTGATGATGCCGTCGGTACCCAGGTCTATCAGGTGCTGCGCCGCAGCCTCGTCGTTCACCGTGTAGCTCAGGGTGCGCAAGCCCGCCGCCTGGGCTTGGGTCACGGTGCTGCGGTCCCAGAGCCGGTAGTTGCACACCACGGCCTGGCAGCCCAGGCGCAGGGCCGTTTCCAGCCAGCCGCTCCAGAGTTCGTCCAGCAGCAAGCCGCGTGGCAGCTCGGGCTGGGTGGCCAAGGCGCCTTCCAGCGCGTCGGGGTCGAAGGAGGTGAGCAGCGGCGGTACGGCTTGGCCTGCCCACAGGCGGGCGGCATGCTGGGCGACCACTTCGCCGGTGTGGCGCTCGGTGCCCGGTGTGGGCTTGATTTCGATGTTCAGGAAGTAGCCGTTGCGGATGCAATAGGCAGCAATGGCGTCCAGCGTGGGAAGGGGTTCGCCCGCAAAAGCCCGGCTGTGCCAGCTACCGGCATCGAGCCGACTCAGGGTGGCCCAGGAGTGATGGCCCGCCACGCTCTCCGGATGGGCGACGTCGATAAGCTCTGGTGCGGGGGCTGCCAGCGCCACGGGCTGTGGGGACGCATGGGTGGTGCGGGTGAGGGTGGCATCGTGCAGCAAAAACGGCACGCCGTCGGCGCTGAGCTTCACATCGCACTCAAACATGCGGTAGCCGTGGCTGGCGCCCAATCGGAAAGCGGCCAGGGTGTTTTCGGGCGCAAGTTTGCCGGCGCCACGGTGGGCCACCCACCGGGGGTAGGGCCAGGTGGGGAGTGCGTGATCGTGCGGGGTACTCATGGGGTGATTCTCTTGCCGGTCGTGGCGTCAAAGTGGTGGATGCGGTTGGCGCGCGGGGTCACATACAGGGTGCTGCCCAGCGCAGGCACCGCGGCCGACTCTTCGATGCGGACGATGACGGTTTCATGCGCATCGGGTCCCGGTAGTTTATGGGCCCATTGGCCATAAACCAGGCGCTCGGCACCCAGCATTTCTACGGCCTCGACCTGCAAGGCCCATCCGTGTGCAGTGATGTCCAGGTGCTCGGGGCGAATGCCGGTGATGACCCCTGCCTGGGCGTTGGGGGCGTGCGTGAGCAGGTTCATGGGGGGCGAGCCGATGAAGCTGGCCACAAAGGTGCTGGCCGGGCGGGTGTACACCTCTTCGGGGGTACCAAACTGCTCCACCACACCGCCGTTCATCACCACCATGCGCTGGGCGAGCGTCATGGCCTCTACCTGGTCGTGGGTCACGAACAGGCTGGTAATGCCCAGTTCACGGTGCAGCTTTTGGATCTCCAGCCGGGTCTGGGCGCGCAACTTGGCGTCCAGGTTGGAGAGTGGCTCGTCAAATAAAAACACCTGCGGTTGGCGCACGATGGCGCGCCCCATGGCAACCCGCTGGCGCTGTCCGCCGGACAGGGCTTTGGGCTTGCGGTCCAGGTAGGGCGCCAGCTCCAGGATGTGGGCGACTTTGTCCACGCGGGCCCGGATCTCATCCTGTGGCACCTTGGCGATCTTGAGACCGTAGGCCATGTTGTCGAACACGCTCATGTGCGGGTAGAGCGCGTAGTTTTGGAACACCATGGCAATGTCGCGTTCGCTGGGTTCGAGGTCGTTCACCACGCGCCCGCCAATCAAAATCTGGCCGCTGCTCACTTCTTCCAGCCCAGCCACCATGCGCAACAAGGTGGATTTGCCACAGCCGCTAGGTCCGACAATGACAATGAACTCGCCATCCTCGATGTGTGCGTTCACGCCATGGATGACCGGGTTGGCGGTGGCGCCGCTGCCGTAGTGTTTGGTGAGGTTGCGAAGGTCGATGGAGGCCATGCGTCTGTTCCTGCTATTTCTCGGTGTCCACAAGGCCTTTGACGAACCACTTTTGCATCAGCACCACCACCACGGCGGGCGGCAGCATCGCCAACACGGCGGTGGCCATGACCACGTTCCATTCCGGCGCCGCATCGCCGGTGCCCAAGATTTGCTTGAGGCCAACGCCTATGGGGTACATGTCCTGGCTGGTGGACGCGATCAGGGGCCAGAGGTACTGGTTCCAGCCGTAAATGAACTGAATCACAAACAGCGCCGCGATGCTGGTGACCGACAGAGGCAGCAACATGTCTTTGAAGAAGCGTAGGGGTCCGGCCCCGTCCACCCGCGCGGCTTCCACCAGCTCGTCAGGCACGGTCAGAAAAAACTGTCTGAATAAAAACGTCGCCGTGGCGGAGGCGATGAGCGGCACGGACAACCCGGCATAGGTGTTGACCAGGCCGAGGTCGGCCACCACTTGGTAGGTGGGGCCTATGCGGACCTCGACGGGCAGCATCAGGGTGATGAAGATGGCCCAGAAGCACACCTGGCGCAGCGCAAAGCGGAAATACACCACGGCGAACGCGGACAGCAAGGAGATGCTGATCTTGCCCACCGTAATGACCATGGTGGAGACAAAACTCACCCAGATCATGCGCGCCACCGATATGCCGCCGTTGCCGTGGGAGCCCCCCGTCAGCGCGGCGCTGTAGCTGGCCCACAGGTTGCTGCCCGGCCACAAGGGGACGGGCGCTTGCCCGAAGGCCTGGGCGGTCTGGGTCGAGGCGACCAGGGCCAGGTACAGCGGGAAGGCGACGATTAGCACCCCCAGGATCATGATGACGTGGGCCAGGGCTTTGATGCCCGTATTGCGCTCAACCATGGCAGGCTCCGGCAGTGGCGGGTGTGCTCATCCGTAGTGCACCTTTTTTTCTACGTAGCGGAACTGGACAACCGTCAGCGCGATCACGATGGCCATGAGCACCACAGACTGTGCGGCGGAGCCTCCGTAATCCATCGCCCGGAAACCGTCGAAGTACACGCGGTACACCAGGGTGGAGGTGGCTTTGCCGGGGCCGCCCTGGGTGGTGGAGTCGATGATGGCGAAGGTGTCAAAAAAGGCATACACCATGTTGATCACCATCAGGAAAAACGTGGTGGGCGCGAGCAACGGCAACTGTAGGGTCCAGAAGCGCCGCCAGGGACGCGCACCGTCCAGGGCGGCGGCTTCGATCAATGCCTTGGGGATGGACTGCAGCCCCGCCAAAAAGAACAGGAAGTTGTAGGAAATTTGCTTCCACACCGCTGCCATGACCACCAGTGCCATGGCGTGGTTGCTGTTGAGCAGGTGGTTCCACTCCCAGCCTGCATGGCGCAGCGCCCAAGGCACCACGCCGATAGAGGTGGAAAACATGAATGCCCACAGCAAGCCTGAGACGACCGGGGCCACGGCATAGGGCAGGATCAGGATGGTCTTGTAGAGGGTGGCGCCCCGCACGATGCGGTCGGCAAAGGTGGCCAGCAGCAGGGCGCAGCCCAACCCCAATACCGTGACCAGGGCGGAGAACACCAAGGTGGTCTGAAACGACGCCAGGTAGGTGCTGTCATTCCATAGCGCCTTGAAGTTGTCCAGCCCAACCCAGGTGACGGAGGTGCCAAACGCATCCTGCTGTTGCAGGCTTTGCAACAACGCCTGCCCGGCGGGCCAAAAAAAGAACACCGCCACCACCAGCAACTGGGGCGCAATCAACACCCAGGGCAACCAGGCGGAGCGGAAGTAGACGCGTTTTTCCATGCGGAACCGTAGGAATGAAACAACCCGCCTGTAGCCGTACAGGCGGGTTGTGGGGCCAAGGTGGGTTTGACAGCCTGCTTACTGGTTGGCCGCCTGGAACTTGGCCAGCAACTCGTTGCCGCGGCTCACTGCGGTGTCCAGGGCTTCTTTGGCCGTCTTTTTGCCGGTCCAGATTTGCTCGGTTTCCTCGTCCACGATCTGGCGGATCTGCACAAAGTTGCCCAAGCGCACACCACGCGATTTGTCGGTGGTTTTGCGGATCATCTGGTTCACGGCGACATCGGTGCCGGGGTTCTTTTGGTAGAAGCCGGATTTTTCGGTCAGTGCAAATGCCGCCATCGTGATGGGCAGGTAGCCGGTGCGCTGGTGGCTGGCGGCTTGCACCTGGGGGCTGGAGAGGTATTCAAAGAACTTGGCCACTCCCTTGTAGTTGGCGGCGGGCTTGCCGGCCATTACCCACAGGCTGGCACCCCCGATGATGGTGTTTTGCGGTGCGCCGGGTACATCGGGGTAGTAGGGCAGGGTGGATTCTGCAAACTGGAACTTCGCATCCCGCTTGATGCCTGCGTAGCTGCCCGATGAGCCCACAAACATGGCGCACTCGCCGGAGATAAACGAGGCGCCCGCTTTGCCCGCCCGCCCTTTGTACACAAACAGGCCTTGTTTGGACATGTTCGCCAGGTTCTCGAAGTGGCGCACATGCAAGGGGGAGTTGAACTCCAGGCGGGCATCCAGACCGCCGAAGCCGTTGAACTTGCTGGCATAGCTGGTGTTGTGCTAGGTGGAGAAGCTCTCTACCTGGGCCCAGGTCATCCAGGACGTGGTGAAGGGGCAGGTGCTGCCCGCAATTTTGAGCTTGGCCGCTGCGGACACGACTTCTGGCCAGGTGGACGGCGCCTTGTCGGGGTTCAGCCCGGCAGCCTTGAACGCGTCCTTGTTGTAATAGAACACGGTGGTAGAACTGTTGAAGGGGAAGGACATCATTTGCCCGTTGGGCGCGGTGTAGTAGCCAGACACGGCGGGGATGTAGGCCTTGGGGTCAAACGCAACGCCGCCTGCCTTCATGACCTCGGTCACCGGCTTGACCGCACCCTTGGCGTACATCATGGTGGCCGTGCCCACTTCAAACACTTGCAGGATGTCGGGGGCGTTGTTGGCGCGGTAGGCCGCTATGCCTGCGGCCATGGACTGGTCGTACTCGCCTTTGTAGGTCGGCACTACCCGAAACTCGGATTGGCTGGCATTGAAGTCTTTGGCCAGGTCGTTCACCCAGTCGTTCAGTGCGCCGTCCATGGAGTGCCACCACTGGATGTCGGTCTGGGCCAATGCCACGGAGGGCAGAGAAAAAATGGCGGCGCAAACCGCGGCGATGGAAAAAACCCTGCGGGTGATGGACATGCGTGCTCCTAGCTGGTGAATAGAAGCAATGCTAGGGACGCTGCGTTGCAGATATGTGTCAGTGTGGTGGCGTGCGCGTGTCGACGATGCGCGCAGGGGTTCCCTGCCAAAAAGCCCGTGTATAGGCGGTGCGGTACCATCGCAGGCCTACCAAAAAAAGGCCGTGACGGGGCCTTTGGCAGCTACTACACACCCTGATGAACGCTCCCACCTCGCTCAATCACCTTCTTAGCGCCGCCAAGCCGGGCGCGCACGCGCAAGAGCGCATCCGCGAAATTCCGTACAACTACACGTCCTTCTCTGACCGGGAAATCGTGATCCGCTTGCTGGGGCCCCAGAGTTGGGAGCTGTTGAACCAGTTGCGTGGCGAGCGCCAGACGGGCCGTTCTGCCCGCATGCTGTATGAAGTGTTGGGCGATATCTGGGTGGTGCAGCGCAACCCCTACCTGCAAGACGACTTGTTGGACAACCCCCAGCGTCGCGGCCAGTTGGTGGATGCGCTGAACCACCGCCTTTCTGAGGTGGAAAAGCGCCGGACCCCCCAGGCTGATCCCGAGCGTGACGCTATGGTGAGCCAGTTACTGGTGGCCGCCCGTGCGGCCGTCCAAGCCTTTGACGCCACGTTTGTCGAAGTCGCCGCGCTGCGCAAAAAGACCCAAAAGCTGCTCTACAAGCTCACCGCCAAGGACAACGTCAAGTTTGACGGCCTCTCGCGCGTGAGCCATGTGACCGACGCGACCGACTGGCGTGTGGAATACCCCTTCGTGGTGCTGTGCCCCGACTCCGAAGCAGAAATGGCCGGTCTGGTGAAGGGCTGTATCGAGCTGGGGCTGACCATCATTCCCCGTGGGGGCGGCACCGGCTACACCGGCGGCGCGATCCCGCTGACCTGGAAGAGCGTGGTCATCAACACCGAAAAGCTCGAAGCCATGACCGAGGTGGAGATGAAGTGCCTCCCCGGGCTGGACCGCGAGGTGGCCACCGTGTGGTCGGAGGCGGGTGTGGTCACCCAGCGCGTGGCCGATGCCGCCGAGCGCGCAGGCTTCGTGTTTGCGGTGGACCCCACTTCTGCAGAAGCTTCGTGCATTGGTGGCAACATCGCCATGAATGCAGGCGGCAAAAAAGCCGTGCTCTGGGGCACGGCCTTGGACAACCTGGCAAGTTGGCGCATGGTGACGCCGCAGGCCGAGTGGCTGGAGGTGACCCGCATCAACCACAACATGGGCAAGATCCATGACGTGGAGGTGGCCAGCTTTGAGCTGCAGTACTACAAGGCCGATGGCAAAACGCCCATCCGTACCGAGCGTCTGGACATACCCGGCACGACCTTCCGCAAGGAAGGCTTGGGAAAAGATGTGACTGACAAGTTTTTGAGCGGCTTGCCCGGCATCCAGAAAGAGGGAACCGACGGCCTGATCACCAGCGCGCGCTGGGTGGTGCACAAGATGCCGGCCCACACCCGCACGGTGTGCCTGGAGTTTTTTGGCAATGCCAAGGACGCGGTGCCCAGCATTGTGGACATCAAGGACTTCATGTTCGCTGAAGCAGCGCGCAGCGGCGTGTTGCTGGCCGGCCTGGAGCACTTGGACGACCGTTACCTCAAAGCAGTGGGCTACGCCACCAAGAGCAAGCGCGGCGCGGACGGCAAAGGCGGCTCTGCGTCCGCTGTGCCCAAAATGGTGTTGTTTGGCGACATTGCCGGTGACAACGCCGACGACGTGGCGCGCGTTACCAGCGAAGTGGTGCGCCTGGCCAACAGCCGCAGCGGGGAAGGCTTTGTGGCCATCAGCCCCGAGGCGCGCAAAAAGTTCTGGCTGGACCGCAAGCGCACCGCCGCCATTAGCAAGCACACCAACGCCTTCAAGATCAACGAAGACGTGGTGATCCCGCTGCCCCGCATGGCCGAGTACACCGATGGCATTGAGCGCATCAACATTGAGTTAAGCCTGCACAACAAACTGGCCCTGTGCGATGCGCTGACCGCATTTTTTGAGCGCAGCGACCTGCCCTTGGGCAAGACAGACGACGCCAACGACATCCCCAGTGCCGAACTGCTGGAAGACCGCGTGGCCCAGGCGCTGGACCTGGTGGCCCAGGTGCGGGGCCAGTGGCAGGGTTGGCTGGACGGGGTGGATGCCTTGTTCCCCCAGTTGCAAGACCACAGCCTGCGCGCCAGTTGGAAGACGCAGCTGCGTGCGCCGCTGCAAGCCATCTTTACCGGTGCCGCGTTCGACGCCATCCTGGCGGAGTGCACCGCCATCCACAAGCGCGTGCTCAAAGGCCGCGTTTGGGTGGCACTGCACATGCACGCCGGGGACGGCAATGTGCACACCAACATCCCGGTCAACAGCGACGACTACGACATGCTGCAAGCGGCCCATGGTGCGGTCAAACGCATCATGGCGCTGGCCCGCAGCCTGGATGGGGTGATCTCTGGCGAGCACGGCATTGGCATTACCAAGCTCGAGTTTTTGAGCGAGGCGGAGCTGGCTCCCTTCATTGCCTACAAGGCCAAGGTGGACCCGCAGGGCCGCTTCAACAAAGGCAAGTTGCTGCGCAACCAAGACCAGCCTGCGCTGGACGGCCAAGGCTTTGCGCCGCATTTGACCGCCGATGGCTCCACCATTTACGCCGACTTGACCAACG
This sequence comes from Rhodoferax sp., assembly GCA_029865845.1. GTDB lineage: Bacteria > Pseudomonadota > Gammaproteobacteria > Burkholderiales > Burkholderiaceae_C > Allorhodoferax. The sequence goes on from JARXAM010000010.1 coordinate 8,033, forward strand.
CCTACACGCCGTCCTTCGGCTTGATGGGCCACGAATCCCTGATCATGCAGCAGAGCGACATTGGCGCCATTGCCGATTCGGTGAAAGACTGCCTGCGCTGCGGCAAATGCAAGCCGGTGTGCGCCACCCATGTGCCACGCGCCAACCTGCTGTACAGCCCGCGCAACAAAATATTGGCGACCTCGCTCCTGGTCGAGGCCTTTTTGTACGAAGAGCAGACCCGCCGCGGCATCAGCGTGAAGCACTGGGAAGAGTTCGAGGACGTGGCCGACCACTGCACGGTCTGCCACAAGTGCGAATCGCCCTGCCCGGTGAAGATTGATTTTGGCGATGTGACCATGAACATGCGCAACCTGTTGCGCAAGATGGGGCAAAAGTCATTCCGCCCCGGCAATGCGGCTGCCATGTTCTTCCTGAATGCCACCAACCCCGAGACCATCAAGCTGATGCGCACGGCCATGGTGGGCATCGGTTTCAAGGCACAGCGTTTGGCCAACCAGGTCTTGCGCCTGGCGGCCAAAAAGCAGACCGCCAAACCACCGGCCACGGTGGGCGCAGCCCCTCTCAAAGAGCAGGTGATTCACTTCATCAACAAGAAGATGCCCGGCGGCCTGCCCAAGAAAACTGCGCGCGCCCTGCTGGACATTGAGGATGCGGACTATGTGCCCATCATCCGCAACCCGAAGTCCACCACGGCAGAAACCGAGGCCGTGTTTTACTTCCCCGGCTGTGGCTCGGAGCGTCTGTTCAGCCAGGTGGGCTTGGCCACGCAGGCTATGTTGTGGCACGCTGGCGTGCAGACCGTGCTGCCGCCGGGCTACCTGTGCTGCGGTTACCCCCAGCGCGGCTCCGGCCAATTTGACAAGGCTGAGAAGATCATCACCGACAACCGGGTGTTGTTCCACCGCGTGGCCAACACGCTCAACTATTTGGACATCAAAACGGTGGTGGTGAGCTGTGGCACCTGCTACGACCAGTTGCAAGGCTACGAGTTCGACAAGATATTCCCCGGCAGCCGCATCATCGACATCCACGAGTACCTGTTGGAGAAGGGCATCACGCTGGTTCCGGAGGGAGGCGCGGGTGCGGGCTATCTGTACCACGACCCCTGCCACAGCCCCATGAAGCTGCAAGACCCGATGAAAACCGTCAAGGCACTGGTGGGTGATGCGGTTTTGAAGAATGACCGCTGCTGTGGCGAATCCGGCACGCTGGGCGTAACCCGCCCCGACATCTCCACCCAGATCCGCTTCCGCAAGGAAGAGGAGTTGCGCAAGGGAGAGGCCGCTTTGCGTGCCTTGACTGCGCCCGAAGGTCAGGCACCCAAGGCGCAAGGTAACGTGAAGATTTTGACCAGCTGCCCGAGCTGCCTGCAAGGCCTGAGCCGCTATGGCAACGACCTGAACAACGGCCTGCTCGAAGCCGACTACATCGTGGTCGAAATGGCCAACCAGATTCTGGGCAAGGAATGGCTGCCCGAGTACGTGCAAACCGCCAATGCCGGTGGCATTGAGCGCGTGCTGGTGTAAGGGGCTGCTATGGCAGGTTTGACCGCTGGCGCACCTCTTCCACAAGACATTACGGTCCATGGCCAAAGCCGTGTGCTGGAGGTCGGGTTTTCGGACGGGGCGCGCTTTCGTATTCCGTTTGAGCTGATGCGCGTTTACTCGCCGTCTGCCGAAGTGCAGGGCCACGGGCCAGGCCAGGAAACCTTGCAAACCGGCAAGCGCGATGTGGAGTTGGACGCGCTGGACCCGGTGGGCAACTACGCGGTGCAGCCACGCTTTTCGGACGGCCACGACACTGGCATTTACACCTGGGATTACCTCTATTTTTTGGGTTCTCAGCAGGCACGCCTTTGGCAAGATTACGAGGACAAGCTGCAGGCCGCCGGTGTATCCCGCGATGCGGCCATGGCACCCAAGGGCGGCCATGGTTGCGCAAGTCATTGAGAGCCCCACGCCTGTTTGCTATGGTGTTTGGATCCAGGGGCGCCCTGTAGTGGACGCCCGCAAGAGTCCTATTGGATTGAACGTATGAGTACTACCCATTTTGGTTTCAAGTCAGTCGAAGAGTCAGAAAAAGCGCGCCACGTGCGCAGCGTGTTTGATTCGGTGGCACCCAAGTACGACCTGATGAACGACCTCATGTCGGCGGGCTTGCACCGTGCATGGAAGGCCTACACCGTGCTGGTGGCCAACCTTCACGAGGGCGACAAAGCGCTGGATATTGCGGGTGGCACCGGCGATCTGGCCATGGCATTTGCCAAAAAGGTGGGCGCATCGGGCCAGGTGGTCCATACGGATATCAACGAAGCGATGCTCTCCACGGGCCGTAACCGTTTGTTGGATGCGGGCATCGTGCTGCCCACTGCCGTGTGCGATGCCGAAAAGCTGCCGTTTCCCGACAACTACTTCCACGTGGTGAGCGTCGCTTTTGGCTTGCGCAACATGACCCACAAAGACGTGGCCTTGGCAGAAATGCGACGGGTGTTGCGACCCGGTGGCAAGCTGTTGGTGCTGGAGTTTTCCAAGGTCGCCCCGCCCCTGGAGCGGGTGTATGACTGGTACTCCTTTAAGGTCTTGCCGCGCTTGGGTAAGCTGATCGCTGGAGATGACGCCAGTTACCGCTATTTGGCCGAATCCATTCGCATGCATCCGGACCAACAAGCGCTAAAAACCATGATGCACAAAGTGGGCTTCGGGCATGTGGACTATCACAATTTGACTGGCGGCATTGCCGCTTTGCATGTTGGAATCAAGTGTTGAACATCGTAGAAATTTCGGAGCAAACATGAAACTTTGGGCATTGGCTCTGGCAGTTGCGCTGACCCTGACGGGCTTGGACGCAGAGGCCGCCCGACGCCTGGGCGCAGGCAAGTCGGTGGGCAAGCAATCGAGCAACGTCACGCAACGCGAAGCAGCTCCTGCGGCACCCGCGTCGCCGGGGCAAAGCGTCAACAACACCGCAGCCAAACCTGCTACCGCAGCGGCGCCCGCCGCAGCGCAGGCCAGCAAACGGCCGTGGGGCGCGATGCTGGGGGGCTTGGCGGCTGGCTTGGGTTTGGCCTGGCTGGCAAGTTCGCTTGGCATGGGGGAGGCATTCGGCAACCTGCTGATGGTCGGTTTGCTGGTGCTGGGCGTGATGTTGTTGGTGGGCATGTTCTTACGTGCGCGCAGGTCTGCGGCGCACGCAGATACTCCGTTCGCATTTCAGGGCGCAGGCCCTGCGCAGGTGCACAGCGCGAAGCAGTACCGTGCGGAAAACGTTGGTAACGACGCTTCAGCGAGACCTTGGGAGCGCGATGTCCCTTCCATGGACGCTGGCCAGTCTGGAGCCTTCGGCGGTTCTATGATCGGCTCAGCTTTGATCGGTTCCCAGACCTGGGGTGTGCCTGCTGGCTTTGACACGGAGGGTTTCCTCAAGTCGGCCAAAGCCAATTTTGTGACGCTTCAGGCGGCGTGGGACCGGTCTGATGTGGCGGCCTTGCGCGCCATGATGACCGACGACATGACCCGCGAAATTCAGACCCAATTGGCTGAGCGCGAAACCCACACCGGTGCTGGCGTGAACCATACCGATGTGGTCATGATTGACGCGCGTTTGCTGGGCATCGAAGAGTTGCCCGATGAGTACATGGCCAGCGTGGAGTTCTCGGGGATGATCCGCGAAGATCCTTCTGCGGGGCCCAGCCCGTTTCGCGAAGTCTGGAACATGACCAAAGCCAAAAACGGCAGCAACGGCTGGCTGGTGGCAGGGGTGCAAGCCCTGCAGTAAAGCCGGTCATTTTTCGGGAAGATAATGGGGGACTATGGCAACACAGTCCCCCTTTTCCATGCTGGAAGGCTTCCTCCAGAACCTCCCCATTCCATTCTCTCCACCGGCTTGGGCCGTAGAGGAAAGCCACCGTCGCGTCCTGCTGTTGCTCAACCACGTGTTGCAGCAGGAGCCGCAGGCGACAGACCGCCTGGCGCGCCAAAAGGGGCGTGTCATCCATACCCAGTGGCGTGAGTTCACTTTTCGTGTGCAGGCGACTCCCGCTGGGCTGTTGGATCTCGCGGGGCCGGATGCCACCCCCGACCTCACTCTCACCATCACCGAAGACTCGCCTATGGCGATTGCACAAGCGATGATGCAAGGTGCCAAGCCCTCAGTGCGCATTGAAGGCGATGTGCAACTGGCGGCCGAAATGAACTGGCTGGCTGACCATGTCCGCTGGGATGTGGAGGAGGACCTCTCAAAAATCTTCGGGGATGCGCCCGCCCATATGTTGGTGCAGACATGCCGTACTGCGGCCACGGCGATCCAACAGTTTGTGGGCAAGCGTGCGCAAGGCTCGTCGGAATCCAGCGGCAAAGCGCCATGAGCCGCCTTGCACGGGGCTTGTTTATCGTCTGGGTTGTTGTGCGATATGGGCTGGATGAGCTGGTGCTCACCAGTTTTCAAAACCCCTGGTTGCGATTGCTCGCACGCCTAGTCTCTGTAGGCCGTTCGCTCAAAGAGCCCCGGGGTCAGCGGCTGCGCGAGGCGCTGGAGCGACTGGGGCCCATCTTTGTGAAATTCGGCCAAGTGCTGTCGACCCGCCGAGATTTGCTGCCACTGGACATTGCCAATGAATTGGCAAAGTTGCAGGATCGGGTGCCCCCCTTTGCCTCGGAGGTGGCGGTGGCCACCATTGAACGTGCCCTGGGCAAGCCGGTGGCAGCGATTTTTTTGTCGTTTGAGCGCACCCCGGTGGCCAGCGCCTCCATTGCACAGGTGCACTTCGCGACCCTGAAAGACCGCAGTGGGCGCGAGCGCGACGTGGCGGTCAAAGTACTGCGCCCCGGCATGCTGGGCGTCATCGACAAAGACCTTGCGCTCATGCGCGTGATGGCTGGCTGGCTGGAAGCCTTGTCTGCGGACGGCAAGCGTCTCAAGCCCCGTGAAGTGGTGGCAGAGTTTGACAAGTACCTGCACGACGAGCTGGACCTGGTGCGCGAGGCGTCCAGCGCCGCGCAACTGCGCCGCAACATGGCAGGTTTGGACTTGGTACTCATCCCTGAAATGCTGTGGGACTTTTGCACCACCGAGGTGTTGGTGATGGAACGCATGCAAGGCGTGCCTATCAGCCAGATTGATACGCTTCGCAACGCCGGGGTCGATGTGCCCAAGTTGGCGCGCGATGGGGTGACCCTGTTTTTTACGCAGGTGTTTAGGGACGGTTTTTTCCATGCGGACATGCATCCTGGCAACATCCAGGTCAGCCTGGCTCCGCACACCTTTGGACGCTATATCTCGCTGGACTTTGGCATCGTCGGCACGCTTACGGAGGTGGATAAGGAGTATTTGGCGCAGAACTTTGTTGCCTTTTTTCGCCGGGACTACAAGCGTGTGGCAGAGCTGCATATCGAGTCCGGTTGGGTTCCGGCAGCCACGCGCGTGGACGAATTGGAGGCGGCGGTGCGCGCAGTGTGTGAGCCCTACTTTGACCGTCCGCTCAAGGAAATATCGCTGGGCATGGTGTTGATGCGCTTGTTCCAGACCTCGCGCCGCTTCCACGTGGAAATCCAGCCGCAACTGGTGTTGCTGCAAAAAACCCTGCTCAACATCGAAGGTTTGGGCCGTGATTTGGACCCCGACCTGGATCTGTGGGCTACGGCCAAGCCCTTTTTGGAGCAGTGGATGCTACAACAGGTTGGCCCGCAAAAGCTCCTCCACGAACTCAAGGCGCAAGCACCGCGCTACGCCAAACTGCTGCCCGAGTTGCCGGCCTTGCTGCATCAGTATTTGCAGCGTCCCCGTGGCAGCCATGAGGAACTGATGCGCGAGCTTTTGCATGAGCAAAAGCGCACCAATCGCCTAATGCAAACGCTGGTAGCGGTGGCGATCGGTTTCTCTGTCGGCGTGGTATTGGTGCAGCTGTCGGGGAGGCTGCTATGGCTGTGACCGCGCACCTATAATTGAGAGCTTTGCAACCTCCAGCCAGAGCCCTACTTTCATGCCGATTTACGCCTATCAATGCGAGTCCTGCGGGTATGCCAAGGACGTATTGCAAAAAATCTCCGATACGCCCTTGCAGGACTGTCCCCAGTGCCATGCGCCGACCTTCAAAAAGCAGGTGACGGCGGCGGGTTTCCAACTCAAAGGCTCGGGCTGGTACGTGACAGACTTCAAGGGTGGCAGTGCGCCGTCTACCGTCGCCGCCCCCGCTACCAAAACTGACACCCCGTCAGAGTCTGCAGCCTCTGCGCCAGCTCCTGTGGTGCCTAGCACCCCGTCCTCTACCACCTGAAACGGACTATCTGTGCCCATCAAAAAATACCTGCTCACCGGCCTGATGGTTTGGCTGCCGCTGGCCATCACGCTCTGGGTGCTGTTGTGGCTGGTAGGCGTGCTTGACGCGGTATTCGCAGGGTTTTTGAACGGCGTATCGGCCTTCATGCCCATCACCTCCGCGCCCACCATCGAACGTTTACACAGTATTCCCGGACTCGGGGTGCTATTGGTGTTTGCCGCCTTGCTGGTCACAGGTGCTTTGGTGTCCAACGTGGCAGGGCGCTGGTGGGTGAAGCAGTGGGACCGCTTGTTCACCCACATTCCAATCGTCAAGTCGATCTACAACAGCGTGAAGAAGGTGTCCGACACCTTGTTCTCCAGCAACGGCAACGCGTTTCGCACCGCCCTGTTGGTGCAGTACCCGCGCGCGGGTAGCTGGACGATTGGCTTCCAGACCGGTACGCCGAATGGCGAAGTGGCCGCCCATTTGGGCGCGGATTGGGTCAGCGTGTACGTCCCCACCACGCCCAACCCCACCAGCGGCTTCTTTTTGATGCTGCCGCGCGCAGAGGTGATCGAGCTGCAAATGAGCGTGGACGAGGCGCTGACCTACGTGATCTCCATGGGGTCGGTAGCGCCCAACGCCCACGGCGCTATGGCCCCTTCTGCGCCCCACTAACCTTGTTACCAACCCGCTGCGTGCAACGCAGCGACATGAAAGCACTCTATGGCTATGCGTTCTCATTATTGTGGTCTTGTGACCGAAGCCCTGTTGGGCCAAACCGTAACCCTGTGTGGTTGGGTCAACCGTCGCCGTGACCACGGCGGTGTGATTTTCGTGGACGTGCGTGACCGCGAAGGTTATGTGCAAGTGGTGTGCGATCCAGACCGCGCAGAGATGTTCAAGGTGGCCGAGGACATCCGCAACGAGTACTGCGTGCAGATCAAGGGCCTGGTGCGTGCGCGCCCCGAAGGCACCACCAATGACAGCCTCAAGAGCGGCAAGATCGAAGTGCTGTGCCATGAATTGATCGTGCTGAATGAATCGGTGACTCCACCCTTCCAATTGGACGAGGACAACCTGTCCGAGACCACACGCCTGACCCACCGCGTGCTGGACCTGCGTCGCCCCTACATGCAAAACAACCTCATGCTGCGCTACCGCGTGGCCATGGAAGTCCGCAAGTTCCTCGACGCCAACGGCTTCGTCGACATCGAAACCCCGATGCTGACCAAGTCCACGCCCGAAGGCGCGCGCGACTACCTGGTCCCGAGCCGCGTGCACGACGGCCAGTTCTTCGCGCTGCCGCAGTCGCCCCAGCTGTTCAAGCAGCTGCTGATGGTGGCCGGCTTTGACCGCTACTACCAGATCACCAAGTGCTTCCGCGACGAAGACCTGCGTGCGGATCGCCAGCCCGAGTTCACCCAGATCGACATCGAGACCTCGTTCCTGAAGGAAGAAGAGATCCGCGCCATCACCGAAGGCATGGTGCGCACCGTCTTCCGCAAGGCCCTGGGCGTGGAACTGCCGGTGTATGGCCACCTGACCTACGCCGAAGCCATGTTC
>JARXAM010000031.1 GCA_029865845.1 Rhodoferax sp.
AACCACCACAGACTGCTTGAACCCATTGGATATATTCCCCCTGCCGAAGCTGAAGAAAACTACTACCGGCAATTAGCCAGTCAGGCCGTCATCTCGGTCTGACTTAACCCAACGGGCCTCCACGAAACCCGGGGCGATTCATGAATCAGAAAGAAGCCAAAGTTTGAAGATATTCAAATGGCGCGAATGATGATGAGTTTCATTGACATGATGGCCGATGAGTTCGAGACCAGAACTCAGACCAAACAGTTAAACCTTGGAACTGACCTATCCACCCTGGAGGCTGAAATCGACTCTGGAAAGTTTTGATTCGTTAAGTCATAAATCCACCGGATAATCCGGATACCCGTTCTTCCGAACCCTGATGCGCAGCGCACAGGGCATCAAGCCCCCATCTAGGCCCAACCCCAAAGCATGGATACCGGCGTTGCTTGCAACGCAGGTGCCAGTGTTGCGCCGGGTAAAATAGCCAGCACCTCACAGGCCAAACCATTCAGCGTTGGCCTGCATTTTCCAAGCGCTCCCAACCACGCCCAACTAGGCCACCACAGTGACCCTGCACATCACCTCTTTCGAGGGCGGTAACGCCCTGAGCAATTTCCGCGTTCAACAACTTTTGCCTGCCTTGCAGGGCGTGAGCGACAAGATTTCGGGCATCGCTGCCCGCTTTGTGCACTTGGCCGCCACTGAAGCGGTGTTGGACAAGCCACTGGCCGACAAGCTGGCGGCATTGCTCACCTATGGCGACCCGTACAGCGGCCCCCCACACGGCGACTCAGACGGCCCCACCATTGTGGTGAGCCCGCGCTTTGGCACCGTGAGCCCATGGGCCTCCAAGGCCACCGACATTGCCCACAACTGTGGCCTGGCCGTGAAGCGTGTGGAGCGGCTGGTGGAGTACCGCCTGACCTTGAAAAATGGTTTCTTGAGCAAAGGTGCGTTGTCGCCTGAGCAACTGCAGTCGGTGGCCGCCTTGCTGCACGACCGCATGACCGAAAGCGCCATGCTGGACCGTGCGCAGGCCCACGAATTGTTCAACGCCTTGCAACCCGCCCCCATGGACCATGTGGACGTGCTGGGTGGTGGCAAGGCAGCACTCGAGGCCGCTAACAAGGCGTGGGGCTTGGCCCTGGCGGCCGACGAAATCGACTACCTGGTCAACGCCTTCACCACGCTGGGCCGCAACCCCACTGACGTGGAGTTGATGATGTTTGCGCAAGCCAACAGCGAGCACTGCCGCCACAAGATATTCAATGCCCAGTTCACCATTGATGGCGTGGCGCAGGACAAAAGCATGTTTGGCATGATCCGCAACACCCACCAGTTGCACCCCCAGCACATGCTGGTGGCGTATTCGGACAACGCCTCGGTGATGGACGGCGTGCAGGTAGAGCGCTTTGTCGCCGTGGCTGCCCATGCGCCCGCAGCGGGCGAGGGCGGTGGCGCGGTGGTGCACGCGGCAGCCTATGCAAAGCACAGCACAACCAACCACATTTTGATGAAGGTGGAAACCCACAACCACCCCACCGCGATCTCGCCGTTTCCGGGCGCATCGACCGGGGCGGGCGGCGAAATTCGCGACGAAGGTGCCACCGGCCGGGGCTCCAAGCCCAAGGCGGGGTTGACCGGGTTTACCGTCTCCAAGCTGTGGGGCGGCCTGTCTGACCAGGCCGGGGGCAAGCCCGAGCACATTGCCAGCCCGCTGCAAATCATGGTTGAAGGGCCTTTGGGGGGGGCGGCGTTCAACAACGAGTTTGGCCGGCCTAACCTGTTGGGCTATTTCCGTGAATACGAGCAAACGGTGGTCAGCGATGTGGACACCGTGGTGCGCGGCTACCACAAGCCCATCATGATCGCGGGTGGTCTGGGCGTGATCGACGCCGACCAAACCCACAAGATCGAGTTCCCCGCAGGCAGCCTGCTGATCCAACTGGGTGGCCCTGGCATGCGCATTGGCATGGGCGGAAGTGCCGCCAGCTCCATGGCCACCGGTGCCAACGCCGCCGAACTGGACTTCGACTCCGTGCAACGCGGCAACCCCGAAATCGAGCGCCGTGCGCAAGAGGTGATCAACCAGTGCTGGATGCAAGGGGCGCACAACCCCATCTTGGCCATCCACGATGTAGGGGCGGGCGGGTTGTCTAACGCATTCCCCGAGCTGACCAACGACGCGGGGCGCGGCGCGCGCTTCGATTTGCGCGCTGTCAAGCTCGAAGAGAGCGGCATGGCGCCCAAGGAAATTTGGTGCAACGAGAGCCAAGAGCGTTACGTGCTGGCCATCGCCCCCGAGTCGTTGGCCACGTTTGAAGCCCTGTGTGCGCGCGAGCGCTGCCCATTTGCGGTGATTGGTGTGGCCACCGAAGAGCGCCAGTTGCAACTGGTAGACGAGGGCGCCGTGCGCAGCGCCGGGCCGTCCCAAGCAAGCACAGCCCCCTCGGGGGGCAGCGAACCACACGCAGTGGGGAGCGTGGGCGCACCAGTTCATCCGGTGGACATGCCCATGAACGTGCTGCTGGGCAAGCCACCCAAGATGCACCGCGATGTGAAGACGGTGACCCGCCAGTTCAAGCCCTTGGACCTGACCGGTGTGGACCTGCAAAAGGCCGTGATCGACGTGCTGGCGCACCCCACGGTGGCCTCCAAGCGCTTCCTGATCACCATTGGCGACCGCACGGTGGGGGGCCTCACGCACCGCGACCAAATGGTCGGCCCCTGGCAAGTGCCGGTAGCCGACTGCGCGGTGACCTTGGCCGACTTCAAGGGCTTTGCCGGCGAAGCCATGTCCATGGGCGAGCGTACCCCCTTGGCCGCGCTGGATGCCCCCGCCTCGGGCCGCATGGCGGTGGCCGAGGCCATTACCAATTTGCTGGCCGCTCCCATGGAGCTGCCCCGCGTCAAGCTGTCGGCCAACTGGATGGCCGCCTGCGGCGAACCTGGCGAAGACGCCGCGCTCTACGCCACGGTCAAAGCCGTGGGCATGGAGCTGTGCCCGGCGTTGGGCATCTCGATTCCTGTGGGCAAGGACTCTTTGTCCATGCGCACGGTGTGGACCAGCCCCACCGACAGTGGACACGACGCGGGACAGCAAAAAAAGGTGACGTCTCCGGTGTCTTTGATCGTGAGCGGCTTTGCCACCTTGCAGGATGTACGCGGCACCTTGACCCCGCAGTTGAACGCGTCGGAGGACACCACCCTGGTGCTGGTGGACTTGGGCCGGGGGCGGCACCGCATGGCCGCCAGCATCTTGGCGCAAACCCTGGATCAGGTGGGTTGCCCCCGCCAGGACGGCGTGCCCGATCTGGAGCACCCGCAGGATCTGGTGAACTTGGTTCACGCGGTCAATGCCTTGCGTGCCAAGGGCCAGGTGTTGGCCTACCACGACCGGGGCGACGGCGGCCTGCTGGCCACGGTCGCCGAAATGGCCTTTGCCGGGCGGGTGGGCGTGACGCTGAACGTGGACATGCTGGTGACCGAGGGCGATGGCATCACAGACAGCCGCATGGACGTGGGCGACAGCAAAAACTGGGCAGGGCAGGTGGGTGCCCGCCGCGACGAGGCCACGCTCAAAGCATTGTTTAGCGAGGAGCTGGGCGTGGTGCTGCAAGTGCGCACCGCAGAGCGGGCCGAGGTGATGGCCACCCTGCGCGCGCATGGTTTGTCCAAGTTCAGCCACTGCATCGGCAAAACGCGCCCCGTGGCGCACGCCACCACGCCGGGGGCGGATGTACCTGCGGCATCGGGCGCGGGCGAGTTGCAAATTTGGCGCGATGCCAAGTGCATTTTCAGCGCCAAGCTGGCCGACCTGCACCAGGTGTGGGACGCGGTCAGTTGGAAGATCGCGCAGCAGCGCGACAACCCCGCCTGTGCCGATGCCGAGCACGCTGCAGCGGGCGCAGCGCACGACCCCGGCCTGCACGTGTACCTGCCCCCGCAGGTGCAGGCACTCGTGCAGTCCGCCCCGCCGGTGGGTGCACTTGGCGCGCCCGCCGTGCTGAGCCGCCGCCCCAAGGTGGCCGTGCTACGGGAGCAGGGCGTGAACTCGCATGTGGAAATGGCCTATGCCTTTACCGAAGCCGGTTTCGAGGCGTTTGATGTGCACATGACCGACTTGCAAAGCGGCCGCGCCACGCTGTCTGACTTCAAGGGCTTGGTGGCCTGTGGCGGCTTTAGCTATGGCGACACGCTGGGTGCTGGCATTGGCTGGGCGCGCAGCATCACCTTTAACGAGGCGCTGGCCGCGCAGTTCACGGCATTTTTTGCCCGGCAGGATACCTTTGGCCTGGGCGTGTGCAATGGCTGCCAAATGTTTGCCGAGCTGGCCGACATCATTCCCGGCGCGCAAGACTGGCCGCGCTTTACCACCAACCAGAGCGAGCGCTTTGAGGCGCGCCTCTCGCAGGTGGAGGTGTTGGAGTCGCCATCTCTGTTTTTGAGCGGCTTGGCCGGTATGCGCCTGCCCATTGCGGTAGCGCACGGAGAGGGCTATGCCAACTTCAAGTACCGGGGCAACGCTGCGCAGGCGATTGCCGCCATGCGCTATGTGGACAACACGGGTGCTGCGACCGAGGCCTACCCCTTCAACCCCAACGGCAGCCCCGGCGGCTTGACCGCCGTGACCACGGCCGACGGCCGCTTCACCGCCATGATGCCGCACCCCGAGCGGGTGTTTCGCAATGTGCAGATGAGCTGGACGTCCTTGGGCGCGAGCGATTTCAGCCCTTGGATGCAACTCTGGCACAACGCCCGCAAGTGGGTGGGGTGAGGGGGCGGAAAAAGGCCACTTTCAGCAGAATTAAAAAAATTAACAATTAAATCTGTTTCTTTGCATTAATATTCTCGTCATATAAGTAGACGGGGAGGAATTGCATGGCAACAGGCAAGCGGGAGATCGACCAACAAGGGCAGACTCCAAGGCATCCTGTGGTGGGTATTGGTGCGTCTGCCGGGGGCCTGGAAGCCCTGTCGGCATTCGTGGCCGGTCTGCCCCGGGACTTGGGTTGTGTGTATGTAGTGGCCCAGCACATGTCGGCCACGCACCGCAGCTTGTTGGCTGAGATACTGGGCCGCGAAACCGCCTTGCCGGTGCGTGAGGTGCTGCACGGCACCACCCCCCAGCCCGATGTGGTGTACGTGGTGCCCTCGGGCACCAACCTAGTGTTTTCGCAAGGCCAATTTCGCCTGAGCACCCCGCCGCCCGAGGTGTCGCCCAAGCCGTCCATCAATCTGTTGTTCCAGTCGCTGGCCCAGGAGTTTGGCGATTTGGCGGTTGGCATTGTGCTGTCGGGTACGGGCTCAGACGGCACGCGGGGCCTGCGCACCATCAAGGCCCATGGTGGCTTGACGATGGTGCAGTCCCCCGAGAGCGCCAAATACGATGGCATGCCCCGCGCTGCCATCGACGCCCATGTGGCCGACCGGGTGCTGTCCCCCGAGCAAATGGGTGCCGACCTCGAGCTATTGCTGCGCATGCTGCCGCCCAGCGCCGAGGCCGCAGATGCGCTGGTGTACCCGCCAGAGGAGTGGGAAAGCCTGTATGCGCAGGTGCGCGAGCACACCCGCATCGACTTTTCGCGCTACAAGCCATCCACCGTGCAACGCCGTTTGCAGCGCCGCATGTTGGTGTGCCAAACCGCCACCTTGCAAGACTATCTCGGTTATGTGCTGCAGCACACCGACGAGCTGGACGCGCTGGCCAAAGAGACCTTGATATCGGTGACCGAATTTTTTCGGGACCAAGATGCTTTCAAGGCCCTGCAGCGTCTGGGGGGCGACCTGCTTGCGCCTCCGCACACGGCCGACGAACTGCGCATTTGGGTGATTGGGTGTGCCACTGGCGAAGAGGCTTATTCGGTGGGCATGGTGTTTTTGGAGTTGTTGCGCGAGCATGCCAGCACCCGGCGACTGCAGATTTTTGCCACCGACATTGACAACGACGCCCTCAACGTGGCCCGCCGGGGCTACTACAGCCGCGAGGCAGTGGCCGACCTGCCAGCAGGCTGGGTGGAGCGCTATTTTCAGGTATGCGAAGAGGGATTTGAGCCGGTCAAGGCCCTGCGCGACTGCATTACCTTTGCCCGGCAAGACATTGGCAGCGACCCGCCTTTTTTGCGCCTGGACTTGGTTACCTGCCGCAATGTGCTGATTTACTTCAACAACGAGTTGCAGTCCAAGGTGCTGTCGGTCATTCGCTACGCCTTGCATGACCATGGCATGCTGTTTTTGGGCCGCTCAGAAACGGTCAATCAGCAGGAGGCACTGTTCTCGGTGGCCGACCGCCGGGCGCGCATATTCCGCTGCCGGGCGGCAACCAAGGCGGTGCAAATTGGCTCGTTTGCGGGCGGTGTGGTCAAAAGCAACTTTGCCCGCCTGCGCAAGGCCCCGCCCACCCACGAGCAGATGTTTTTGCAGGCCGTGGCAGACCATGTGGGCCCGGCCATGCTGATCGACGCGCACCTGCGTATCTTGCACAGCCAGGGGCCGGTGGGGCCCTTGCTGGTGTTTCCCACCGGCACGCCCGAGCTGAACTTGGCGCAGTTGATCGTGCCCGAGTTGTCGGGGGAATTGCTGTCGGCGGTGCAGCGCAGCACCCGCACCGGCAAGCCCGCTTATGGGCGGCGCCGGCGCATCGCCGCGTGCAAGGGGGCCACCTGGCGCGTAGTGGCGCGCTTGCTGAACCCAACCAGCGACATGCGCCTGTTTTTGGTGGTGTTTGAAGAGGGGGTGGACTCCGAGGCCAGTGAGCGCCGCAAAATAGCCAGCGACCCCGAAAAATACAACGAAGCGGCCCAGCACGAGCTGGAGAGCGCGCGCGAACAGTTGCAAATACTGATGGAGGAGATGGCCTCGTCCAACGAAGAAATGCAGGCATTGAATGAAGAGCTGCAAGCCGCCAACGAGGAGATGCAGGCCTCCAACGAAGAGCTCCAAGCGACCAATGAAGAGCTGATCAGCGTCAACGAGGAAAGCCAGATCAAGTCCGCCGCGCTGGCCGCGGTGAACAGCGAGTTCGAAAGCATGTACAACACCCTGGACTTTCCGGTCTTGGTGTTTGACCCCACCCTGTGTGTGCGCCGCATCAACGGCAGCGCGGTGCGGGAATATGCCTTGCCCATGAACAACATTGGCCAGCATGTGAGCCGCCTCAAGCTGCCCGCCTATTTGCACGATTTGGGTGGGTTGTTACAAACCGTGTGTGCCGATGGGCAAAACCAGGTGCTCTCGCGCGACCACGGCGGCAGCAATTTCCAGTTGCAAATCAACCCGGTGCTGGACTTGACCTCCAACGTGCAGGGGATGGTGCTGGTGGTGCTGGACAACACCCAACTCATGGCCGCGCAGCGGCGCATCCGCGAGAGCCAAGAGCAACTGGCCTCCATCATGGCGCACTCGGTGTCGGCCGTGTCGGTCAAGGATGCGGCGGGGTGCTACACCTTTGTCAACCGCCGCTTTGAGGAGGTGATGGGCCGCACGATGGCAGACATTTTGGGTAAAACCGACCAGCAGCTCTTCAGTGCCGATCTGGCCGACCTCATGCGTGGCCACGACCTGGACACCATGCGCCGGGGGGCTGCCACTACCTCGGTCGATACCGTGGACATCGCGGGCACTACGCGCTGGCTGGACAGCGTGCGCTTCCCGATTTTTGACAACACCGGCGTGGTGCGCTCGATTTGCACCGAAAGCACCGACATCACCGAGCGGCGCAAGTCCGAAGAGCAGTTACGCCTGGCCGCCAAGGTGTTTGAACACGCGGGCGAGGCCATTACCATTTTGGACAAACGGGGCCGCTTGCTCAGTGTGAACCGGGCGTTCACCCGCATCACCGGTTATCGCTATGAGGATGTGATCGGCAAAGATGTGCTCAAGCTCATTGGCGAGTTGCAGTCCGCTGAGATTTACCAGGCCATTCGCTCGCAACTGAGCAAGGCCGGGGCTTGGCAGGGTGAGGTGGTCAACCGGCGCAAAAACGGCGAGTCGTTTCCGCAATGGCTGACCGTGAACTCGGTGGTCGACGAGGAAAAAAACCTGCAAAACTACGTGCTGATCTTCAGCGACATCACAGCGATGAAGAACTCGCAAAAACGCATCGAATTCATTGCCAACCACGACGAGCTTACGGGTCTGCCCAACCGCAGCCTGCTTACCGACCGCTTGCGCCACGCGCTGGCCCATGCCAAACGCAGGCAACAACAGTTGGCGGTGTTGTTCATTGACCTGGACAACTTCAAAAAGGTCAACGACACGCTGGGCCACGATGTGGGCGACTTTTTGCTGGTGCAAGCCGCTCAGCGCCTGCAAAGCTGTGTGCGCGATTCGGACACGCTGGCCCGGCTGGGCGGCGACGAGTTTGTGGCGGTGCTGTCAGAAGTGGCGGTCAATGAGATCAATGCCATCGCCACCCGCATTGTGGATTTCATGGCCGCCTCGTTTCCGGTGCAGGGGCACAACCTGTTTGTGTCGGCCAGCATTGGCATCAGCCTGTACCCCATGGATGGCGAAGACAGCATGACCCTGCTGAAAAACGCCGACACCGCCATGTACCGCGCCAAAGAGCAGGGCCGCAACCAGTACCTTTACTTCACCACCGAGATGAAGGTCAACGCCTTGCAGCGCATGAGCCTGGAGACCGGCCTGCGAGAAGCCCTGATGCAGCGCAACCTCTACATGGTCTACCAGCCCAAAATTGCACTCAAAGACGAATCGGTGGTGGGGGGCGAGGCGCTGCTGCGCTGGTCAGACCCGCTACTGGGCGATGTCTCGCCCGACAAGTTCATTCCGGTGGCTGAGTCCAGCGGGCTGATCAACGAGCTGGGGTATTACGTGATTGAGCAGGTGCTTACCGATGTGTCGCGCTGGCTGGCCTTGGGCATTTTGGTGCCACGCATTGCCATCAACGTGTCTGCGCACCAGCTCAAGGATGCCAACTTTGTGCAGCGCCTGTCGGCCATGCTGGAGAGCACGGGGGTGCCGCCCAACCTCATCATCATCGAGTTGACCGAGAGCGCCCTGATGGAGCGCCTCGATGCCCTGATGGAGCGTTTGTTCCAGCTCACGCAATTGGGGGTGGACCTGAGTGTGGATGACTTTGGCACCGGCTACTCGTCGCTGTCGTATTTGCGCAAGCTCCCGATCCACGAACTCAAGGTCGATCGCAGCTTTGTCAATGGCATTGCCACCGAGCCGGATGACCGCAGCATTGCCAAAATGATCATCAACATGGCCCACACCCTGGGGCTGCGGGTGGTCGCCGAAGGGGTGGAAACCCGGGCGCAAATTGATGTGCTGCGCGCCGAGAGCTGCGAGATTGTGCAGGGCTACTTCTTTCATAAACCGATGCGAAGCGATGCGTTTTCGCTGCTGCTACCGCGCGAGCGCAGTGGGGTGGTCGTCGCATGATGAAAGACACTTCCCAATCGCGGGCGCACATTCGCCTGGACAACTGCGAGGCCGAAGAGCTGCATCTCAGCGGACGCATCCAGGGCCACGGGGCTTTGCTGGTGGTGGACTTGGAGTCGCGGCTCATCACCCACGCCAGTGCCAATTGCCCCGACGTGCTGGGCCTGGAGGTGGACGCCTTGGTGAGCGCACCACTGTTTTCCATGGGTTTTTATACGCCCGAGATAATGTCGGGCTTCTCCTTGCTGGAGGGCTGCCAGTTGCACGTGGCCACTGTGCAGGTGGACGTGGGGCGTCACCTCGACCTCACCCTGATCCGCACGGCCCATGCGCTGCTTATGGAGTGGCAGCCCGTGCAACCCCTGGCCAAGCCCGTTGCCATTTTCCAAATGCAGCGCAGCTTGGCGCGCGCGCCGTCTCACAAAGAGGCGCTGTTGCCTTACTTCAACACGCTGGTGCAGCAAACCCAGCAGGTCAGTGGCCTGGACCGGGTGATGCTGTACCGCTTTCGCTCGGATTGGACCGGCGTGGTGGAGGCCGAGGCCTGCGAGCCGCGCTGGGGCAGTTACCTGGGCCTGCGCTTTCCGGCGGCGGACATTCCGAAGGTCGCGCGCGACCTGTACATGCAGACGCCGTTTCGCATGATTCCCGATGTCGATGCGCCCACGCACGGCCTGTGGTCCCTGGACGACGATCCACCAGACCTGAGCCTGTCCGAGCTGCGCAGTGTGTCGCCCATGCATTTGGAATACCTGCACAACATGGGGGTGCGCGCGTCCTTCTCGGTGCCGGTGGTGGTGGGCGAGAAGCTGTGGGGTTTGGTGGCTTGCCACCATTACCAGGGTGCGTTGCGGCTCTCGCACGACCAGCGGCAGGCCTGCGTGTCCATGGCGGGGGCGTTCTCATTGGGCTTGGCTAGCTATGTGTCGGGCAAGCACCTGCAGTTGCTCGACAGCCTGGACCGCCGCATCGACCAGTTGGTGCAGGTGGTGAGCACCTGGGCGGAGTTGTTTGACAGCGTTCCCTTGGCGGGTGAGCAGTGGGCCGCATGTGTGGACGCCGATGGTTTTGCGCTGGCCCTTGACGACCGGGCCACCCTGTTTGGGGCCACCCCCTCGCTGGAAGGCCTGGGGGTGATCGACGAGTGGTTTCTCAATGCCTGCGATGACGTGGCCATCGCCCGCGAATCCATGCCACCGGAATGGCGCGAATTACCCCACCTGATGGCGCTGGACGGCGGGCTGCAAGCCGCCAAGGTATGGCACGTGCAACAGGGCTGGTTGCGTCTGTATTGGTTTCGGCACTCGGAGGTGCAGCGCATTACCTGGGCGGGGCAACCCGACAAACCGGCGGCGGAGGACGCGCGGGCGGCGTCCTTGTCGCCCCGCCGCTCATTTGAGCGCTGGGTGGAAACCCGCACCGGCCACTGCGCCGAATGGACCTCTGCCGAAAAGCTGCTCGTCACCAAGATACGGACCGTCATGGGGCGCATGCGGTGAGCGAGCTCTTGTTGGCCTTGCGCGAGGCGACGCGCCATCTGCACCAGCAACTCGATGCGCTGCCCCCGTTGCAAGCGCTGATGCAACCGGGTTTGACGCGCCAGGCCTATGTGCGGGCCTTGCACCTGCTGGCGCAGGGCGTGCGCCCCGTGGAGCATGCCTTGGCCGCCTACACCCAGCGGCACCCCGGCTCCCACCTGTTTGTGCCCGAGTGGCGCTGGCCCTTGCTGGTGGACGACCTGCACGCCGTGGGCGCGGCCCCCCCACATGTGCCAGACCCACCGCATGCGCCCTTGCAGGTGGTGCCTTCGCTGCCGTTTTATGGGGGCGCCCTGTACGTGCTGGAAGGCTCCCGCTTGGGGGGGCAGGTGCTGGCGCGCCAGTTGCAGCAAGCCCAGCCTACGGCCTGGCCCTGTCGCTTTTTTGTGGGGTCTGGCGCACACACCGGTGGTGACTGGAAGGCGTTTCAGGCCTGGATGCAGACCTGTCTGCCCCGCGCTGCGCAGCATGAAGCGGTAGCGGGCGCGGTGTGGGCATTTGGCTGCTTTTTGGCCGCCCCCGTGGCCGCAGCCTCTACGCACGCACATGAAGCGATGGGGTATTGAAAAGGGGTGCCAGGGCACCATGTAAGGCGCAGGCACGGCTTAACGGCTGCGCCCCTTCATCCCTTCCGTCCTGAAAGCCTATGACCTCTCTGCTTAACTTGCTGCAGTGGCGCTATGCCACCAAAAAATTCAACCCCGCCAAAGTCGTCCCCCAGGACAAGCTGGACCGCATCCTGGAAGCCGTGCGCCTCACTGCCACCTCCAGCGGTTTGCAGCCCTACGAGGTGATCGTGGTGACCCAGCGCGAGGCGCGTGAGCACATCTTGCCGGTGGCGTGGAACCAGGCGCAGGTGGTCGATGCCTCGCATCTGCTGGTGTTTGCCGCCTGGGACAACTACACCGCCGAGCGCATCAACATGATGTTTGACCTGGTGAATGACGAGCGCGGTTTCAAGAACGAGGGATGGGAAAGTTACCGGCAGATGCTGCTGGGCACCTATGTGCCCCGCGACGCGGAGGTGAATTACCAACACGCTGCCCGCCAGGCTTACATTGGCGTAGGCACCGCCTTGATTGCCGCCGCCGAAGAGCAGGTGGACGCCACCCCCATGGAAGGTTTTGACCCCAAGGCCGTGGACCAGATTTTGGGTTTGGACAAGCGCGGCCTGCGCAGCGTGGTGATCATGCCCCTGGGCTACCGTGCCGACGAAGGCGACTGGCTGGCGAACTTGAAGAAGGTTCGCCGCAGCCGCGAAAACTTTGTCACGGAAGTAAAGTAAACAAGGCCCGGTGCGCCAAGGCAAGTTTCGCCAACAGCACAAGGCAAAAAGGGCCGGTATCTACCGGCCCTTTTTTTTCCGCAACCTCAATGTCCGAATTCTTGTTGCGGGCGGGTTTTGAAGAAGGTCATGGGCACGCCCTGGGCCGCTTCCCGCAACTCTTGGCGGCTCTGGTTGGCCACACTGGTTTTCATCTTGCCCACCACGTGCATTTCGCAGGGTTTGCAGTCAAACCGCAGGGTGAGTTTCTCTTTGCCGTTGATCAGTTGCAGCGGCTCGGCTTTCACCTGGCCTTGCACCCCTGTCACGCCTTTGGCTTGCTTGGGACACAGGCTAAGGCTGAAACGCACGCAGTGCTTGGTGATCATCAAGCTCACTTCGCCCAACTCTTGCACCGCCTCGTAGGCGGGTGCTATGACCTTTACACCGTGGCGGGCGTAAAAGCCGTGTGCAGCTTGATTAAACACGTTGGCGAGGTAGCTCAGGGTGTCTTCGGGGTAGGGCACTGGCGGCTCAATGGCCACACCGGGCGCTAGGCGTAGCAAGCCCTCTGCGCGGGCGCGCTCCAGAGCTTCCACGGCTTCGCGTCGCAGCGGGTTCAGCACAGAGGCGGGTACAAACCAAGGCCGGGTGAACTGCACCTGCACGTCCAGCGCGGCAAAAATGGTCGCTCCCATTTTGCAGACGTTGTCCTTGAGGGTGTCCATGGCAGTGCCCGCGTCCTTGGCCAACTCGCGGGGCAGGGGGGTGCGGGCGGTGGCGGTGAAACCGTCTTCGTCTGTCAGGGTGAGCGCAATCCCACCCTCCATTTCGGCCAGCAAGGCCCAGACGCCGATACGGCGGTCGCTGCTCTTTTTGTCGAGCGTGCGGGTCCAGTTCACGTCGCGGTTGCGGTTGACCTCCACGCCTTTGCGCAGGTCTTTGAAGCCAGCCATGGGGTCTTTGGGGAACACGCGCCACAGGCCCTTGGGTGCGTTGATGGGCTCGGCGCGGTTAATGGCCAAGCCCACAAGTTCTTTTTGCAGGTCGTAGTAGCACAGGCCGTCGCCATTGCTGAGCGCCTTGCTGCGGTCCGTTAGCTCCAGTTCCACACTCTCGGCGTGTACCTTGGTGACGTAGCCTATGGGTTGGCCCGGATTTTTGGGGGTGTCAAACGCACCGATGTCGATTTGACGGCCCTGCACAAAGTAGTCGGTGAACTCGCGGTTGAAGTTCTGGTTGGGGTCGGGCTCAAAGGTGAAGGTGGTGCTGCCGCTGCTGCTGCGGGCCAAGGGTTGTTCGGAGTCTTGCCGGTCTTCGATCAGCCGGTCCAGCAGCTTGCGGTAATGGGCGGTGATGTTTTTCACATAGCCCATGTCCTTGTAACGCCCTTCTATCTTGAAGCTGCGCACGCCCGCATCCACCAAAGCGGCCAGGTTGGCGCTTTGGTTGTTGTCCTTCATGGACAGTACATGTTTGTCGTGCGCCACAAACCGGCCCTTGTCGTCCACCACCTGGTAGGGCAAGCGGCAGGCCTGGCTGCATTCACCCCGGTTGGCGCTGCGCCCGGTGTGCGCCGCGCTGATGTAGCACTGGCCGCTGTAGGCCACGCACAGCGCGCCATGGACAAAGAATTCGAGCGTGCACTTTGCAGGATCGGTGGCGGCGCGAATGGCGGCGATCTGCCGGGTGGTGAGTTCCCGTGCCAACACGATTTGCGACAGCCCTACGTCCTGCAAAAACCGCGCTTTCTCGGGGGTGCGGATGTCGGTTTGGGTACTGGCATGGAGCTGCAAGGGCGGCATGTCGATGGCCAGCAAGCCCATGTCTTGCACGATGAGCGCATCCACACCGGCCTCATACAGTTGCCAGGCTAGCTTGCGGGCTGGCTCCAGTTCGTCATCACGCAGGATGGTGTTCATGGTGACGAAAATGCGGCTATGGAAGCGGTGCGCGTGCGCCACCAGCCGGGCAATGTCTGCCACGCTGTTGTCCGCACTGGAGCGAGCGCCAAACCCCGGCCCACCGATGTAGACCGCATCGGCACCGTGGTTGACCGCTTCGATACCAATATCTGCCGTGCGCGCAGGCGCCAACAACTCAAGTTGAAAATCTTGCAAAGACATGGAGCGAGATTATCCGGCAACGACCGGATTAGACTTGCGTGATGCCCACTCGCCGATTTGACTCCCTAGACGCGCTTCGTGGCGTGGCCATGGTGTGGATGACCCTGTTTCATTTTTGCTTTGATCTCAATAGCGCGGGCGTCATTCACCAAGATTTTCACCATGACCCGTGGTGGACGTGGCAGCGCACCTGCATTCTCAGTCTCTTTCTTTTGTGTGCCGGAGCGGGGCAGGCTATTGCCTATGTGCACGGCCAAAGCTGGCGCCAGTTTGCGCTGCGGTGGGGGCAGATTGTGCTGGCGGCGGGTTTGGTTTCGCTGGGTTCTTGGTGGATGTTTCCGTCCACCTACATTTACTTTGGCGTTTTGCACGGCATGGCAGTCATGCTGGTGTTGGTGCGATGTGTGGCTTTTTTGGGGCGCGGGTGTGCGGTGCTGGCCTTGGTGGTGCTGCTAATGCACGGCGTGGCAGGTGCCGAGATCTCGCTGGCGCTGGGCCAATGGGCGGGCATCGACATGAACGACCGCGCATGGAACTGGTTGGGCTTGGTAAGCCGCCTGCCGGTCACTGAAGATTACGTGCCGGTATTTCCCTGGTGGGGCGTGATGCTGCTGGGCTATGCAGGCACGGTCGCATGGTTGCAAAGCCCTCGTCCTCCATGGCCCACGGATCGCACCGTGCGGGCAGTGCAACCACTGGCCCGCCTGGGGCGGTATAGCCTGAGCTACTACTTGCTGCACCAGCCCGTGCTGCTGGGCTTACTGTGGCTGGCGGGTATCAGGCTCTAAGCTCCATTCCTCGCGCCCGGCGCAGCGGGTGACTGCAGGTGCTGCACGTTGCCGCCTTAGCGGTAGGTCACCTGGATCACTTCCCACTGGGTGCCCCACGATGCCGGTGACAACGAGCGTGTAACGTCTCGTTGGGAAGCCGCGAGGTCAGTGCTCCCCGCCAAACTTTTGGCCACGGTAGCAGTCGATATCACGTGTGCCGTGCATGAGGCCAGACGGGTGCGGCTGTTGGGGTCCATGTGCACTGCACACGTGGGCTCGTACAGCAAGCCGCTAAATCGGATGACTCCGTCCGACCCCCACGAGAGGGCAGGACTCAAAGCACACGCTGCAAACAACATATTTCGGTAAAGCATGGAAGGCTCCTTTCAGTGGACTCCCTAGAGTTATCGACGGCCTGTTTGCAGAGTAAAGATTGATTTACCAAATGAAGCGTCAAAAAAAGCGGCCTAAGCCGCTTATTTGTGGGAACTGCAAGCGCAGTGCTTATTCGACCTTGGCTTTGGCGCGCAAGTCTTCTTGGTATTTGGCCAGTTTTTGCTGTTGCAATTGCTGGGCAATTTGCGCCTTGACGTCCTCGTACTTGGGCAACTGCGCTTCACGCACATCGTCCAAGCGAATGATGTGGTAACCAAATTGGCTCTTGACCGGTGCGTCGGTCAACTTGCCTTTGGCCAGTCCGGTCAGGGCGTCGGAAAACTCTTTCACATAGCTGCTGGCGTTGGCCCAATCTAGGTCACCGCCGTTGGCACCGGAGCCAGGGTCTTTGGAATTTTTCTTGGCCAGGTCTTCAAACTTGGCACCTTTTTTAATTTGGGCGATCAAGGCTTTGGCCTGGTCTTCTTTTTCTACCAGGATATGGCGGGCACGGTATTCTTTGCCTGCGTTGGCCGAGGCAAACTTATCGTATTCGGCCTTGGTGTCTTCGTCGGTAACGGGATGCTTCTGTTGGTAGTCGTTAAACAACTCGCGAATCAGGATGGACTGGCGGGTGAGTTCCATTTGGGCTTTGAAGTCGTCAGTCACGTCCAGGCCACGCGCCTGGGCTTCCTGCACAAAAATCTCGCGGGCGATGACTTCCTCGCGCAACTGACCCTGCATCTCTGGGGGGACCGGGCGCCCAGAGCGCGCCACCTGCTGGGCCAGTGCGTCCATGCGTGCCTTGGGCACTGCCTTGCCGTTCACGATGGCAATGTTTTGCGCCAAGGCGCCGGTGGCGACCACCATCAACCCGGCAGTGGCCAGTGCGGACACAAAATGCTTATTCATACCGTTTCCTTCAGGGATTCTTAAAGTGGGGGTTTGTCTCTTGCTGGCGAGGCTTCGGCCTCAATGGCCAAGGCATGCAGCCCTTGGTCAATGAAATCTTGCAGCGAATCATACACAAGGCGATGGGTGGCGACCCGGCTCAATCCGGTAAATAAAGGTGAAGCGATCTTCACCCGGAAATGGGTCCCGGCACCAGTGCCATTGGCCCCCACGTGACCGGCGTGGAGATGGCTTTCGTCGATGACCTGCAGCCGGTGCGCTTGCAATCGCGCGCGCAACCTTTCCTCCAAATGCGATGCGGTGGGTGCGTGGTTCGTCATGGTGCAGGTGGGTTTTGTGGCGGGTCTTCAGACTTCAGGTAGGGCGAGATATACACAGCCTGTGCTATCAAAAAAGTGAGCGGAAACACATACCCCCAGAGCTTGAAGTTTGCCCACGCGTCTTCGCTGAAATAGGCGGCGACGTAGCCGTTGCTAAACGCCATAAATGCGGTGTAAGCAACCCAGGCGACATGGAGCTTGTGCCACACACGGTCGGGCAAGCTGAGTTGGCTGCCCAACAAAGTTTTGAGCACGTTGTGCTTCAGCCCCCACACCGCAACGGCCAGGGCAATTGACATGCCCGCGTACAGCACGGTGGGTTTCCACATGATGAAGCGCTTATCGTGCAGGGCCAAGGTAATGCCGCCAAACACCAAAATCATGCCCAAGGTGATTTTGTGCATGGCGCTGAGCTTTTTGTCCATCCAGTACACGATGGCCATTTGGGCAGCGGTGGCGGCCATCAATACCGGCGTGGCAAAGTAAATCGCCTCGTCCTTGGGGATGCCAAACAGGTCATGCAGCTTGTAGGCTGCAAAAAACAGCAGGATGGGGAGGAAGTCAAGTAAGGTTTTCATTCTGGCGTGAAGTGTAGCGAGGCAGAGTTCATGCAGTAGCGCAGGCCGATCTCGGTCGGACCATCGGGGAACACGTGGCCCAGGTGCGCGCCGCATTGGCTGCAGACGGTTTCCACCCGCACCATGCCGTGACTGCGGTCGCTTATCTCGGTGATGGCACCCGGCACGGCTAGCGAAAAGCTGGGCCAGCCGCAATGCGCGTCAAACTTGGTGTCCGCATCAAACAGCTTGGCGTTGCAGCACATGCAGTGGTAGCTGCCGTCGGCCCAATGGCTTTCGTACTTGCCCGTGAACGGACGCTCGGTGGCGGCGTGGCGCGTCACCTGGTAGGCCACCGGCTCTGCGCCTTTTTCGGCCAACAAGGCTTTCCATTCGGCATCGGTTTTCTGGATCGGGAAGGTCATGGGAACTCCTGAGAAAAAGTGAATGCAGTGCAGCCCTGCGCGTTCAAGAGCTGCAACTGATAGAAATCTGCGCTGCCCAGTCGGGTGGAAAATCAGCCCAGCGGTCGAGCGCCGGGTGTTCGTCGTACGGCGTCTCCAAAACTTTCAGCAAATCAGCCACCATGCTGAAATCTTTTTGCCGCGCCGCGTGAATGGCTTGCTCGCCCAGGTGGTTGCGCAGCACGTATTTGGGGTTGGTGGCGAGCATGCGCTGCGCCGCCTGCGCGCGCGGGGTGTGCGTCAGTAGCGCTGCGTAGCGCGCCAGCCAGGCATCCAAGGCGGCCCGGTCCAGGAACAGGTCGCGCACGGCATCGGCGGCAGCCGCCTCGTCCCGTACCCAGTGACTCAAGCGGCGCCAGAAGATCGTGAAGTCCACTTTGTTTGCTGCGAGCAGCGCCAGGATGTCCTCAACAACCGGCTTGTGCGCCCCCTGCGCCTCGGGAAATCCCAGCTTGGCGGCCATGCGTGCCGCAAAAGCGGCGGGGTAGATGTCCTTGAAGGTTTCCAGTGCTGCAATCGCATGGTCTTGGTCGTGAATCAGTGGCAGCATGGCCTGGCCCAGGCAAAACAGGTTCCAGTAAGCCACATTGGGCTGCTTGTAAAACGCATAGCGGCCCGACGTGTCCGAGTGGTTGCAGATGTGGCCGGGGTCATAGGCGTCCATGAATTGGAAGGGGCCGTAGTCGATCGTCAGGCCCAGCATGCTCATGTTGTCGGTGTTCATGACCCCATGGCAAAAGCCCACGGCCTGCCACTGCGCTACCAAGTGGGCGGTGCGCTCTGTCACTGTGGCCAGCAAAGCAACGTAGGGGTTGGCGTTCCAGCGCGCATCGTTGCGGCAATCGGGGTAGTAGTGGTCGATCACAAAGTCGGCCAGGGTTTTCAATGCATCCGGTTGTGCGTGGTGGCAAAAGTGTTCAAAGTGCCCAAACCGGATGAAGCTGGGGGCCATGCGCGTCACCACGGCGGCGGTCTCCAGTGTCTCGCGCCGCACGGGGGCGTCTGAGCCCGTCACACACAAGGCGCGCGTGGTCGGAATACCCAAGCCATGCATGGCTTCACTGGCCAGAAACTCGCGGATGCTGCTGCGCAAAACTGCACGGCCATCACCCATGCGGGAAAACGGCGTACGACCGGCCCCCTTGAGCTGTAACTCCAAGCCGTTGACTTCGCCCAAAAGAATGGCGCGTCCGTCTCCCAATTGCCCTGCCCATTGCCCAAACTGGTGGCCGCTGTACACACTGGCCAGGGGTTCGCTGCCAGTGATCAACCGGTTGCCGGTGAGGGCGTGCAACAGATCGGGGGCATCTGTGGGGGCCGCGTCTAGCCCCGCCCAGCGTGCAGCAGATGCACTGAAGCCAACCCAATAAGGAGCCGGCAGCGGTGTAGGGGCGAGGGGGGCGCAAAACGCATCGCCCAAGCGTGCGAAGCGGTTGTTGAAGTGGAGATGGAGGTCCAGCGGCGCGGGCGCAGGGGGCAAAGGAAGCATGGGCTGCATTGTCCCGCAAAGACGCATATCACCCGTCGAGCGGGGGCATGTTCGCAGTACCATGGGAGCCGCACAGACGGGCGTACGCTCCATGCGCCACGGGCCATTGTTTTCAAGCTGCGAAGACCAAAGGTGACTTGATGTTAGGTTTGATGCAAAGCCAGCCGCTGCTGACGGCGTCGCTGATCCGCCATGCCGAGCGGCACCACGGGGATGGCGAAGTGATTTCGCGCAGGGTGGAAGGCGATATCCACCGCACCCGTTACCGCGAGGTAGCCGCCCGCGCTCGACAAGTGGCACAGGCGCTCGATGCGCTGGGCTTGGCTGGGGGCGACCGCGTGGCTACCTTGGCGTGGAATGGATACCGCCATCTGGAGCTGTACTACGGGGTGAGTGGATCGGGGCGGGTGCTGCATACCCTGAACCCGCGTGTGCATCCAGACCAGCTTGTGTGGATGGCCAACCATGCCCACGACAAGGTGCTGTGTTTTGACCTCAGTTTTTTGCCCATCGTCCAGGCTGTGCATCGCCGTTGCACCAGCATCGCCCATTTTGTGGTCCTGTGTGATAGCAATAAAGTACCTGCGGGCTCGGGCATCCCTGGCTTGCAAAGTTATGAGCGCTGGATAGCCCCGCACCCAACGGATTACGAATGGCCCGTGTTGGACGAACACGCGGCCTCCAGCATGTGTTACACGAGCGGTACCACCGGCGACCCCAAAGCAGTGGTGTACAGCCACCGCTCCACGGTGCTCCATGCCCTCTCCAGCGCATTGCCCGATGCGCTGAACCTTAGCGCCCGCGATTGCGTGATGCCTGTCGTGCCCATGTTTCATGTCCATGCATGGGGCTTGCCGTATGCAGCGGTCCTGACCGGTGCCAAGCTGGTTTTTCCGGGGCCTGCCATGGACGGCAAGTCGCTGCATGACTTGATGGAGGCCGAGCAGGTCACGCTGGCAGCAGGCGTGCCTACGGTGTGGCACATGCTGCTGTCATACCTGCACACGCACCAGTTGCGCTTGCGCAGTTTGCGGCGCGCGGTCATCGGTGGGGCTCCATGTTCGCCCGCCATGTTGGCCGCGTTCCGTGTGGACCATGGCGTCGAGGTGGTGCATGCCTGGGGCATGACCGAGATGTCACCCTTGGGCACGGTGTCAGCGCCCAAACACAAGCACCTGGCGTGGCCCGATGCCGACCAAGCCCGCCTGACCCTCACGCAAGGGCGTGCAGTATTTGGCGTGGACATGAAAATCGTCGATGAACAAGATGCCGAGTTGCCCTGGGACGGTGTGCAGGCCGGCGAGCTGATGGTGCGCGGGCCGTGGGTGCTGTGTGACTATTACCGCGACCCAGGCGTGTCGCCCGTTACCGATGGGTGGTTTCGCACGGGCGATGTGGCCACCATCGATGCGGACGGGTTCATGCGGATCATGGATCGCCGCAAGGACATCATCAAGTCCGGTGGCGAATGGATCAGCTCCATCGATATCGAAAACGTGGCCCAGGGCCACCCCGCCGTGGGCCAGGCAGCGTGTATTGGCGTGCCGCATCCGAAATGGAATGAGCGCCCCATCCTCGTGGTGGTGCTCACGCCGGGCTGCCAGGCCAGTCGCGACGACATACTGGCCTACTTTGACGGCAAAGCGCCCAAATGGCAGGTGCCCGATGACGTGGTGTTCGTGGCGTCCATCCCGGTCAGCGGAACCGGCAAGATGCAAAAGGCAACGCTTCGTGATCAGCTCAAGGGCTACCGCCTGCCCGGTACCTGACGGCGGTGTGCAGCGCTGGCGTCCCCGCGGTGTGTCGTCAAGTGGCGAGTCATTTGTCTCTGGTGCGACACCCACGCATGACCTTGGAGCGAAGTTCTTTACAATAAAAAAGAACGATCGTTCTATTTTTCTTTTCTCACCCTCGGAGCCCGCATGACCGCTCAGTACCATGTCCAAGGCGAAATCGCCGTCATCACCCTGAACAACCCGCCTGTCAACGGGTTGGGGCTGTCCACCCGCCGTGCCATCACGGATGGCATGGCCCAAGCCCTTGCAGACGCAGTGGTGAAGGCCGTGGTCATTACGGGCGCCGGCAAGGCGTTTTCGGGCGGCGCAGACATCAAAGAATTCGGCTCACCCCAGGCCATGCAGGAGCCCAATCTGCACAGCGTGATCGCGGTGCTGGAGGCCTCGTCCAAACCGGTCATCGCCGCCATCCATACGGTGGTCATGGGCGGGGGCCTGGAGCTGGCCTTGGGCTGCCATTACCGCATCGCCGCGCCGGGAACCAGCGTGGCTTTGCCAGAGGTCAAACTCGGCCTGCTGCCCGGTGCCGGTGGCACCCAGCGCCTGCCGCGTGCCTTGGGCGTTGAGCCTGCGCTCAACATGATCGTGAGCGGTGAACCCATCAAGGCCGAGCTGCTGGCCTCTGTGCCCGGTCATAAGCTGTTTGACGCATTGAGTGCCTCGGCAGACACCCTAGCGGAGGAAGCCTTGCAGTTTGCCCACTCAGTGGCTGACGTGCGCCCCCTTCCATTGGTGCGCGACCTGCGTTGCAAGCACCCGCAGGGCGATGCGTATTTCCAGTTTGCGGGCAACATGGTCAAGGGCATGGGCAAAAACTTCCCCGCCCCCGCCGTGTGTGTGGACGCGGTGGAGGCCGCCACCACCAAGAAGTTTGCCGACGGCATGGCATTGGAGCGCGACCTGTTTGCCCGGCTGATGGAAACCGCCGAGAGCCGTTCGCTGCGCCACCTGTTTCTGGCTGAGCGGGCCGCCTCCAAGATAGCGGACATTCCTGCCGACACGCCGCTGCGTGCCATCGCGTCGGTGGCGGTGATTGGCGCGGGCACCATGGGCGGCGGCATTGCCATGAATTTTTTGAACGCGGGTATTCCGGTCACCATGCTGGAGATGAAGCAAGAGGCGCTGGACCGGGGCGTTGCCACCATCCGCAAAAACTACGAAGCGCAGGTCGCCAAAAAGAAACTCAAGCCTGCGGTGTACGACCAGCGCATGGCCCTGCTGAGCACGACCCTTCGCTATGACGACCTTGCCGCTGCCGACATGGTGATTGAGGCGGTGTTTGAAGACCTCGGTGTCAAAGAGACAGTGTTCAAGGAGCTTGATCGCGTCATGAAGCCCGGCGCCATCCTGGCCTCCAACACCTCCACCTTGGATGTCAACACCATTGCCTCTTTTACCCAGCGCCCAAGCGACGTGGTGGGCCTGCATTTTTTCAGCCCGGCCAACGTGATGAAGCTGCTCGAAGTGGTGCGGGGCGAGAAGACCGCCAAGGACGTGATGGCCACCGTCATGGCACTGGCCAAGAAGATCAAGAAGACGGCGGTCGTCTCGGGCGTGTGCGATGGCTTTATCGGCAACCGCATGATCGAGCAATACGGCCGCCAGGGCGGCTTCTTGCTCGATGAAGGTTGCACCCCCGCACAAGTGGACAAAGCCATGGAAAAGTTTGGCATGGCCATGGGCCCGTTCCGCATGGGCGATCTGGCGGGCAACGACATCGGCTGGGCGATTCGCAAGCGCCGCTACTTCGAACAACCCCACATGAAGTACAGCAAGACGGCTGATTTGCTGTGTGAGCAAGGCCGCTTCGGCCAAAAAACCGGCGCTGGCTGGTACGACTATGTGCCCGGCAAGCGCGACGCCATCCCCAATGCGGACGTGGTGGCCATGATTGAGGCCCACCGCAAAACCCTGGGCATCACGCCGCGCAAGATTTCCGACGAAGAAATCGTGCAACGCCTGGTGTTCAGCCTGGTGAACGAGGCCGCCCACATTTTGGTAGAAGGCATTGCGGCCAAGGCCGGGGACATCGACATCGTCTACCTCTACGGCTACGGCTTTCCTGCCCACCGGGGCGGGCCCATGAACTACGCCGATGAGGTTGGCTTGTTCAATGTGGTGCAAGCCATGCACCGCTTTGCCCAGAACCCGCTGGACGACGCGCAGTTCTGGCAACCCGCACCCTTGTTGGCCCGGCTGGCTGCCGAAGGTCGCACCTTCAACTGAGCCGGTGGGCTCTCACCAAACCAGGAATCACCATGACATCCGCAGTAATCGTTTCGACCGCACGCACCCCCTTGACCAAAGCCTGGAAGGGCGCATTCAACATGACCCACGGCGCCACCATGGGGGGCCATGTGGTGCAGCACGCCATTGCACGCGCCGGCATTGAGGCCGCCGAGGTGGACGACGTCATCATGGGATGCGGCACCCCCGAAGGTGCCACGGGCGCCAACATCGCCCGCCAGATCGCGCTGCGCGCGGGCTGCCCGGTCACGGTGTCGGGCATGACCATCAACCGCTTTTGTTCGTCAGGCTTGCAAACCATCGCCACCGCCGCCCAGCGCGTGATCGCGGGGGAGGGCGACATTTATGTGGCGGGTGGGGTGGAAGCCATTTCCTGCACCGCGCAGGAGATGAACCTGCACATGCTGCAAGACCCGTGGCTGGCGCAGCACAAGCCCGAGGTCTACTGGGCCATGCTGCAAACTGCCGAGCAGGTTGCCAAGCGGTACAACATCGGCCGCGAAGCCATGGACGAATACGGCGCTTCCAGCCAGCAAAAGGCCAGCGTAGCGCTGGAAAAAGGCCTGTTCAAAGACGAAATTGCCCCCATCACCGTGACCATGGGCGTGGCCGACAAAGCCTTGGGCCTGGTCACCAAGCAAGTCACCGTGAGCGATGACGAAGGCATCCGCGCCGGGACGACCTATGACGGCATCAAAGATCTGCGCTCCGCGTTGCCTGGCGGACTGATCTCGGCCGGCAACGCCAGCCAGTTGTCTGACGGCGCAGGCGCCACCGTGGTGATGCACGAAAAGCTGGCCGAACAAAAAGGCCTCCAACCCCTGGGCCGCTTTCTGGGCTTTGCCGTAGCCGGTTGTGAGCCGGACGAAATGGGCATAGGCCCCGTGTTTGCCATCCCCAAAGTCTTGAAGCGGCTGGGCCTGACCATGAACGACATCGACCTCTGGGAGCTCAACGAAGCCTTCGCGGTGCAAGTGCTCTACTGCCGCGACACGCTGGGCATCCCGGCGGACAAGCTCAATGTCAACGGTGGCGCCATCGCAGTAGGCCACCCCTTTGGCATGAGCGGCCAACGCCTCACGGGCCACGCGCTCATCGAAGGCAAGCGCAGTGGAGCCAAACGGGTCTGCGTCACCATGTGCATCGGCGGCGGCATGGGCGCAGCCGGCGTGTTTGAAGTGCTGTAAACACGACTTCAGTGTCTGCTAAGTCAAAGGCCACTTGTGAGTGGCCTTTTTTCTTTGGAGGGGAAATTGGTTATGCAGCGATGTTCATCAGATGGTCGGCCGCCTGGTGCGCGGTTAAGTAGCGTACCACTCCCACCTTGCGCTCCACAGCCTCGTGTTTCAGATGATCCCAAGATGCGAGCAGTGTTTCGCGTTGTCGGTAAGGGAATGCATCACCTGGGTCGCTGTAGCCCACCACTAACTCTGCGTTAGTGAATTGCAGAGGCATATCGCGACGCACAACCTCGAGATCAAAGAGTTTTAACTTTAAAGCTCGCAAATCAGCGGCGGCTGTACGTCCGGGGCGTAGGACACCGAAATGAGCAATGTAGCCTCCGCGTACAAAGCCAAAACGTGCTTTTTTCCGCCCCTTGAGTATCAATGACACGTTGAATGCGTTGTTCCAGGTATCAATGGTTTGCGCCACCATCACTTCCGTGCGAATCTTGTCTGACCACTCTTCGAAGGCCTTCTGCACTTCCTTGTTAGGGTCAAGTTTTTCCTCGCTCATTCCGAAGGCTGATTGAGAAAAACCGCTACTCATTCGCAACGCAAGTGCAAAGGCTTCATTGGTGTCTCTGGTCACACAATCGCGCCTGGGCCCCAAAAGGATATCTCCGAAGGGAAATTCCAATTGTTCAACCGATATCAGGTTGTCTAACTGTTTACGTACGCTCAGCACTGTGTTACCCACAATGAATTGCATTCCCTTGCCATCTGAGCCAAACATCTGAGCCAGCGTAGCTGGGTCAATCGACTGACGCACGCTGGCTTGTCCTTCACGCGAGCGCACCACAATCGCGATGGTCAATCGCTCCCCAGAACCGGGCACGGTCTCCATCTGTATGGGCCACCAGTTGGCTTCAAAGTCGGGGGATTCATGGATGCTCACGGTGTTGCTCTTGTGTTGCTGCGGCCAGCGGGAGGTAGTTTTGTTCTGGAATTATGCGTTGGCTAAGTAAGCGATCTAGCTCCGTAAGTCGTAACGCCAAGAATTTCACAACGTCTTGCCATTGTTGAGCGGCTCCAACAATTTTTTGAATCTCGGGTGGGGGGGCATTTGGTAATTTGAGCGTACGCGGTTTAGCCGCTTTCTTGCGAAAAGCCTGTAGTAGGTCTGCACGCTTGTGTTGATCGGTTCGATCGCGCAAACGGTCTGCTAGCCAATTTGTCATGTATTCGTCGTGCGCCACACCCGCAGGGGCTGCCGCTTCATGATCGATTATCCAGATAGTGCCTCGCGGGTCATAAATCATGTCTCGCTCGTGCCGTACTGAATTGCCCGTCCACTCATCTAACACACCTACGCCTTCGGCCGCCTTTGCCTTCTGTAATGCTTCAAACATGATGTCCAGATCACGTATTACTTTGGCAATTGAGCGAGGCCCTACCTGTTGCGAGCCAAAAGCCAAAAAATTGTTTCCCCTTGGCATGCCGAAGTGGTGAGGTGGCACTGAAACGAGGTATGGTTTTGCACAATGTAAACCCATGGCAATTGCAATTTGTGCGCAGAGTATCTCTGCCACTATCTGTCTAGTCTTAAGATTAGGCTTCACATACAGCATATGTTCGTACGCTCCCGAATATGCTGGACACAACCAAACTGCATTGCGTGACCCGCTGAGTGGAACTCCGTCCGAATGGACAGTCGCGAAATCAATTTCTCGTAGTTCTGTTCCTGGGAAGGGAACGATGTTGTCTTCTTTTGTTGCCATGCTTTGCGTCCACTACCCACTTGATTTAGTTCATTTCGTCCTTGCATCTTTTTGAAGATGTTTTTTTCCTTGGAGTGCGCCACAGATTCTCAAATGAGATAGCGATTGCACACCAGTAGTCGTAGGCAATTCATCTTAACAGTGCCTTCGTCACCAAGCGGACACTCACCGCTAGCCAGCCGACATCATTGAAGGAAAATGCTCCCATGGCCCTGCGCAGCACCCTCGACTTCTTGCTTCACGACTGGTTGGACACCACCGGCCTGACCCAGCGTGCGCGCTTTGCGGACCACAACCGCGAGACCTTTGACGCGGTGCTGGACACCTGTGAGCGCATTGCGCGTGAGAAGTACGCGCCGTTCAACCGGCTGGTGGACACCGAAGAGCCGCGCACCATCACTGCGCCGGATGGCAGTTTGCGGGTGGTGTTGCCGCAGGCTACGCACGAGGCCTACAAGGCCTATGCGGCGTCCGGCATGCTGAGTGCCGCTCAGGACTACGACCTGGGTGGCATGCAACTGCCCTACAGCGTCGAGGCGGCGGCCAATGCGTTTTTTGCTTGTGCGTCGGTCAGCATTGGCTCCAGTTTGTTGACGGTGGGCAATGCCAACTTGCTCATGGCGCATTGCACCGAGCTCCAAAAAAAGGTGTTCGCCTACAACGAGTTTTCCGGCCGCTGGGCGGGCACCATGTGCCTGAGCGAGCCCCAGGCCGGATCGTCCTTGAGCGATGTGGCCACCCGCGCAGTGCCGGATGGTGAGGGCTTTGCGTCTGACCCGCTGGGGCCACGTTACCGCCTGCGTGGCAACAAGATGTGGATCTCCGGCGGCGAGCACGAACTCACCGAAAACATCGTGCATTTGGTGCTGGCCAAGATTCCGGATGCGGACGGCAAACTGCTTCCGGGCACGCGCGGCATTTCGCTGTTTATCGTTCCCAAGAAGATGGTAAGTGCGCAGGGTGAGTTGACGGGCGTGCGCAACGACGTGGCCCTCGCCGGGCTGAACCACAAGCTGGGCTGGCGCGGTACGACCAACACGCTGCTGAACTTTGGTGAGGGCAAGTTCCCCGTGGATGGTCAGGCTGGAGCTGTGGGTTACCTCGTGGGCCAGCCGGGCAAGGGCTTGGCGTGCATGTTCCACATGATGAATGAGGCCCGCATCGGTGTGGGCATCGCTGCCACCATGCTGGGCATGGCGGGCTACTACGCCTCGCTGGACTATGCCAAGAATAGGCCCCAAGGCCGCCCCATTACCGGTGCCGGCAAAGACGCCGCCGCTCCGCAAACCCGCATCATTGAGCACGCCGATGTAAAGCGCATGCTGCTGGCGCAAAAGGCCTACTGCGAGGGCGCGTTGGCGCTGGAGCTGTACTGCGCCCGGCTCATCGACGAGCAACACACCGGCACCGCGCAAGACGCGGAAGAAGCCCGCCTGCTGCTCGAAGTGCTGACCCCGATTGCCAAAAGCTGGCCCAGCGAGTGGTGCCTGGAGGCCAATTCGCTGGCCATTCAGGTGCACGGCGGCTATGGCTACACCCGCGACTTTGCGGTTGAGCAGTACTGGCGCGACAACCGCCTGAACATGATCCACGAAGGCACCCATGGCATCCAGGCGCTGGACCTGCTGGGGCGCAAAGTGCTGATGGAGGAGGGCAGGGGCCTCACGCTGCTCAGCCACCGCATCATGGCCACCGTGAACCGCTGCAGCGGCATCCCCGCGTTGGCACCACACGCCAGGGCACTCGCCCGGGCGCTGCACGACGTGGGCATCGCCACGCAAAAGGCCTGGGGCAGCGGTGTGCCCGGTGAGGCGCTGGCCAACGCGGTGCCCTATATGCAGGCGTTTGGCCATACCGTGCTCGCCTGGATATGGCTGGACGTGGCCGGTTGCGCACTGGACAATGACCCGCAGCAAGCCTCGCTGGGCACGCAGGGGCATGTGGGCTGCGTCAGGTTTTTCTTTCACTACGAGTTGCCAAAAATTCAGGCCTGGCTGGGTGTGGTGCAATCGCGGGATATGACCTGTGCAACATTTCCCGAAGGAGCTTTCTGATGGCATTTTTCAAAGCCTACCGTGGCACCACCCAACGGCGCCTGGTGCGCATGGAGCGGCTGATTTGGGCGCTGATTTACGGTGGCCTGCTCGCCGTGGTCGTGGCCTATTTCATGTCCGAGCCCGCGCAGACACTGGCGACCTCGCTGACATACGGCGGCGCAGTGGCCGTGGCTGTGGGGGTTGTGATGATCTTTGTCCGCGCGCGATTGCGCGAGGAATAGGCCCTCGCGCGCCCGAGCGCGCACTTGCACCTTTGTTGCTCTTTTTTCTTTGCCAAGGCGAATCTGCATGACACGTACCGTCCAACAACTTTTTGACCTTCGCGGTAAAACCGCGCTCGTGACCGGTGGCTCGCGCGGGCTGGGCCTGCAACTTGCTCACGCCCTGGGCGAAGCGGGTGCGAAAGTGCTCATCAGTTCGCGCAAAGCGGCCGACCTCGAAGAGGCCTGCGCTGACTTGCAAGCGGCCGGTATCGATGCGCGCTGGGTGGCTGCTGACTGCGCCAAAGAGGCCGATATCCAGCGCCTGGCCACCGAGACCTTGCAGCGATTGGGCGATGTAGACATTTTGGTGAACAACGCCGGAGCCTCGTGGGGCGCGCCCGCCGAGGACCATCCGCTGGACGCCTGGGACAAGGTAATGAACCTGAACGTGCGAGGCTACTTTGTGCTCAGCCAACTCATTGCCAAACACAGCATGATCCCGCGTTTTCAGCGTGCGCAGGCGGCGGGCCAACCGTTTGGCGGGCGCATCATCAACGTGGCGTCCATTGCCGGGCTCAACGGCAACCCGCCCGCCATGCAAACCATTGCCTACAACACGTCCAAGGGCGCGGTCATCAACTTCACCCGCGCGCTGGCAGCGGAGTGGGGCAAGTACCAGATCACGGTCAACGCGGTGTGCCCGGGTTTTTTCCCCAGCAAAATGACCGCCGGTTTGTTGCACGCCATGGGGGAAGCCAACTTGGCCGCCGCCGCGCCGCTGCAACGCCTGGGTGACGATGAAGACCTCAAAGGCCTGTGCGTCTTGTACGCCTCGGACGCGGGCAAGCACATCACCGGCCAATGGCTGGCGGTAGATGGGGGTGTGTCGGTGGTGACTGGCGCATGACAGCCAAGGGTGGTTTTGTCGATTGCGGCACAGGTGTGCAGTCCCCATGAACGCCGTTTCGCCAGCACCCTTGGACTTTGGAGTGGACATCCCCTTTGTCACGCACCTGGGCTTTGCGCTGCGCGTCTTCGCAGAGGGGCGCTGCGACATCCACTACACGCCCCGGCCTGAACACCTGAACTCGTTCGGCGTCACCCATGGCGGCGCCTTGATGACGCTGCTCGACGTGACCATGGCGTGCGCGGCGCGCAGCCAAACGCCCGAGCTGGGGGTGGTCACCATCGAGATGAAAACCAGCTTCATGCAACCCGCGGTAGGACCGCTAACGGCCCAGGGCGCGTTGATGCACCGCACTGCCACCATGGCCTTCACCCAGGCCACCGTGGTGGACGCCCAGGGCAAGGTCTGCGCCCATGCCACCGGCACCTTCAAGTACATGAAGCGCCTGGCCACGGCAGACCGCGCGGTGCATGCCCTGCACCCCACCGCGCAGGCCGAGGCTCAAAGTGCCACCGATGCGCCCTGAGCAGCACGCACCCGATGCCGTGCAGTGGCATTGGCTGGACTTCGAGGCGCTGGGTGTGGCCCGCCTCTACGCCTTGCTGCGCCTGCGCAGCGCGGTGTTTGTGGTGGAACAGCGCTGCCTGTTTCAGGACATGGACGACCTCGATGCGCAGGCCTTGCACGTGGTGGGCCTGCGCCCGCAGGGAGACTCTACCGAGCTGGTCGCGTGTGCACGGTGTTTTCCACCCGGTGTGGCCTTTGCGGAGGCCAGCATTGGCCGTGTTGCGGTGCGGGCTGACGCACGGGGCACCGGGCTGGCCCACGCGTTGGTGACGCAGGCCGTTCGCGCCTTGGAGTCGCAGTGGGACGCCCAGCCCATCCGCATCGGTGCGCAAGCCCACTTGGCAGGCTTTTACGCCCAGCATGGTTTTGTCGACGTGGGCCGACCGTATATGGAAGACGGCATTCCCCACCTGGAAATGCTGCGCAGCGCCTGAGCCCGTCGCAGGCACGACAACGGCAGTGCCAGTGAAAGCAGTGGGCGCGCCCCTACCTGGCAACAGCCCATGCCGCCCAGTTCAACCCGCCTCGGAATGGCCCTGCGCTTGGGCCCACCGGCGGCTGTAGTCGGCGGCCAGCCGGTAGGTGGTGAGCTGCACGCCCACCGTGTCGTGGATATCGTGCCCGTAGCCTCCACCCATGGTGATCACGGCCGGTATGCGGCGGCTCCAGCACCACTCCAACACCCGCTCGTCGCGGGCTTGCAGGCCTTGCGCGGTGAGTTTGAGGCGTCCCAGGCGGTCTCCCTCGTGCGGGTCTGCGCCGGCCAAAAAAAACACCAATCCGGGGAGTGGGGCGTTGTCCAGCGTGGCGAGCGCGTGGTCGAGGGCATGTAGGTAAGGCGCATCGCCACAGCCGTCTGGCAAGGCGATGTCCAGGTCGCTGTGCTCTTTGCGAAACGGGAAATTCTTTTCCCCATGCAAGGACACCGTGAACACCGACGCATCGTCGCGAAAGATATGCGCGGTGCCATTGCCCTGGTGCACATCGAGGTCGAGCACCGCCACCTGCAAGGGGCTGCGCCGACTGCCGTCCGGGTGTGCCTGGCGGCCCCATTCGGCTTGCACCACCCGGGCGGCCACCGCCAAGTCGTTGAACACGCAAAAGCCGCCCCCTTTGTGGGCATAGGCGTGGTGGGTTCCGCCTGCCAGGTTGGCCGACAGGCCACGGTGTAACGCAAGCCGTGCCGCAGCCACGGTCGCACCCACCGAGCGCAGGGCGCGCGCTGCCATGGCGGGGCTCCAAGGGAAGCCAATTTCTCGCACCAGCGCTGGTTCTGCGGTGCCTTGCAAGATGGCGTCCACATAGGCCGGTGTGTGCACCAGGGCCAGCTCGCCCTCGGTGGCAGCCGGGGCTTCCAGCAAGGCAATATCCGGCAGTTCGCAGGCGATGCGGTCGCGCAGCATGCGGTATTTGGCCATGGGAAAGCGGTGGCCCGGTGGCAGGGGCAGCACAAAGTGGTCAGAGTAGAAAGCCTGCATGGGTGGATTGTGGCAAACCCGGCTTGCGCCATGCGCGCGGCAGACGGGCGGTGTGTGGGGTGTAAATGGCGGCAAGGGGCGGATAAAAAAATGCGAAAATAGCGCTTTTCAGACCAACCTCGACAGGATCGCCACATGGGCAACAAAATCATTACCGAAGCAGACCGCAAAGCTACCCCACGTCCTACGCCTTTGGCCGGACAGAGCTTGCCCACCCCTGGCCGTGGCCAGCGCGTGAGCTTGGAGCGTGGTGTTGCCACCCGCAGCAAGAAGAATCCCGGCAAACGCCAGCGTTGATCGCGCAGAGGTGCAGGCAACGCGCCCGACGCACCTGTTTGCTGTAAAAAAAAGGCCCTCTACGGAGGGCCTTTTGCATGGGGCTTGTTAATTCATCGCTCAAGGAAATGGCCAGGCAGGGCGTGCCACTGTCATGTCGATCTTTCGCACGGTGCTGTGGTCGCGAATGGAGGTGTTCGCAAAAAAGAAGGCTGGCTCTGCCACAAAGCCAAATTGGTTCACCTGCGCCGACGCCTCGGCGGAGTAGCGGATACCCCACAGGTCAAACGTGGGGCGTTGGTCCATCCCGGAAATCCAGGACAAGGCAATCAAGAGGTTGTCGTTTCCGCTGGGGCTGGGCTTGGTAGCATAGGTGGCGTAGCCCAGCTTGCGGCGGTTGTCGAGCCAGTCTGCTGCCGCTACCGCCTCGAACTGCCGCTGGTGCAAATACAGCAGGGTGATGATGTCCCATCCTGTGGCGGCCGGGGGGTGCAGGCTCGCCCAGTAGTGCACCCACTGGAGGTAAAACGTGGTGCGCACACCGCTTTGTGCGGCATAAGAGCCGTCGCTCCACATGCGTTTCTGGGCACCGGCCACGGGGTCGGCCTCGGCAAGGGACGCGGTGATCAAGTCAAACGCCGACTTGTACTGCGTGGTGGGTTCGCGGTTGGTGTCTATGCCCTCCACGAACATGCGCCAGGTCTTGTGGATGGGAAAAATGTTGTTGGACACCTCGGAGCTTTTGTCGCCATAGACCATGTGCATCCCTTTTTGCAGGTTGTGCCCGAGTTCGTGGCTTTCTGGCAGGCCCCGCGGGTTGACCGCGAATTGCTGGTCATAGGGGTTGCCCGAGCAGGCCTGCCCACAGGCGGCATATAGATCGGCATTGATGTGTTGGGTGCCGGGCAGGCGGTGGATGGTGGCATCGGTGCAATCCCAGCGCAGCTCCAGGTTGCACATGCTTTGGACATGGGCGGTCAAGGTCTTGCCGACCACCGGGAAGCCGGCGAGCTGGTAAGCGTCTTCAAACATCAGGGTTTTCAAGTCGCTGAGGTATTGATCCACGTTGCCAGCGTACATCGGGCCCTTGATAGAGGCCAAGGCCATGTCCGCACGGGAGTGCACTTCGATGCCGGGGAGTTTGATTTCCATCCAGTCATGTTGCGCAGCGTTGAGCGCGGCAATGAATGCCGCCCGGCCGCCTTCGCCTGCGGTCTCGTCCAAAAACGGATGCTTAGACACACCGCGCAGACGCAAGCGCACGACCTGCTGGGGCGTGGCTTTGCTGTATACCAACTGCAAGGTTCCGCCGTAGGGGCTCACCAGCTTCAGCGGGCGGCCAGAGGGCAGGGGAATGTTGGGGCTTTCCAGAAACCGGGGGCGGTTGTATTTGTTTTTTTCAAACAGCCGGGTCGAGCCGCTTCGCTGGGTGTTGAACTTCAGCGCAAGCTGTGCACCACCGGCATCCAACACTTCCACGGTCATCGCCTTGCCAGGTGCTGCCATGCGGCCTACGGCGGTGAAGCCGCTGCTGCCCGACAGACTTACATCGACGGTTTCGTTGGTGTCGCTGACCGCCATGTTGCGGGTAAGGTTGGTGGCAAAGGTGCCGAGTTCGGCCTGGGCCACCCCGGCGGGCCGCACATAGGGGACCAAGGCATCGGCAATAAATGCCTTTTGAAACGCGGCGGGTGTGGCCGATTTGTCCATCGGGTAGCGCAACTCGCGTTGGCGCACCACGTCCGCCCACAGCAAGAGGTAGCGCAAGACTTCGGTATCGGGGGTGGCAAACACATCGGTTCCGGCAGTGTTGAACGCGTTGACCTGCTCCCGCAGCGACTCCACGGGCGTCCCCAGATTGCTGACCAGACCGGGAACCGACGAGCAGTCATTCCAGACGCATGATGACCAGTCGTAGGGCATGGAAAAGGTGTCACTCGCCATTTGCTCCAGCAACTTGCGGGTCGACGCAAATTGGTCGCCCTTGCTCAACAGCGCCTCCATGCTGCGCCCGGCGGCCACCTTGTCTTTGGCCCAGTAGTTCCCGCCATGCGGGCCAAACGTCATTTCCATGGCGGCCAGCACCTGGTAGCCCGACACGCTGGTCCAGTTGGACTTGGTGTTGACAAACAGCACCGGCAGGCCAGCGGCCATCAAGGCCCGCACGCGCGACTCCAGCTGCGCGCTCTCGGCCATGTCGCCACCCAGCAGCAACAGTTGCACCTTGCCAACGCAGTCCAGGGTCGCCATGTCACAGGTGACGCTGGTGGTGGGCACCCCTGCACTGACCATGCCTGCGAGCGCATTTTTGGTGTTCATGCCGGCAATGCCCACACGCAGCGAGGCGGGCAGCGCGGCCGATGCGTCCCCGTGCACCAGCCAGGCCAGCAGGCGGCGGAAGGCGGGTTTGTAGGTTCCCAGTTCGTTGTTGTTGAACTTGTCCAGCAGGGGCGCCCCGTACCCGGCACCACGTCCCCCTCCGGCAATGCTGATAGCGGCCAGGCTGTGGCCCTGGTCACCCACGATCAAGGGTTGCGCCACTGAGGTGTTGCGCGGCTCTACCCAGTAGCTCCATTCGGTGGCGTTGTATTCCGAGCTAACACCCTCGTACAGGCTGCGCAAGCGTGCGGCCTGTCCTTGTGATATGCGCTGCTGCGCCGCCTGGGCTTGTTGGGCCAAGCCTTTGGCATCGGTCAGGCCCGCGGCGTTGCCGGTAAGAAATGCCTGCGCCCACTCGGGGGGGCGCACGGGTGCCGCGCCGGCAGGTGCGGGTGCGCCGGCAGGTGCAGGTGCGGGTGCGCCGGCAGGTGCGCTACTGGGGCTTGTGGCAGATATGAGGCTGCCACCACCACTATCACCACCACCACCACACGCCGCCAAGGCCATACAAAGCCCCACGGTTTGCAACGCGGCGGCTACCCGATTGCCTGGGCTCGGCAATGTGAAAGTCAAACGCATATCGTCATCCTTAAATTAATGAATCTCAACAAAGGTGGCGATTGTGGTAGCCGTCTGCGGGCAAACACGCGGGTTGTTACCGTCGGTCATCGGGCTTACGCTTACTTACCTGAATCGGTGTATTCCGTGCGCGGCCCCGCAGAGTTTGGGGGATTGCCTGGCGGGAAAAGTGCCTCCCAGACTATCCTGTAAGCGCAGGCCATAGACAGATGCGTGGCCCATACTGCATATGGCACACTTCCGCCCTTGATCGATTCCCTGGCCGGCTGTGCACCGGCGCTTTTGCAATGCAGAAAATCATCGCGCAAATCGCGCAAGAAATCCGTGTACGACCCCAGCAGGTAGAGGCGGCCGTGGCCTTGTTGGATGGGGGTGCCACGGTGCCGTTTATTGCCCGCTACCGTAAAGAGGTGACCGACGGACTGGACGACATCCAGCTGCGGGAATTGGAAGCACGCCTGAGCTACCTGCGCGAGTTGCGTGACCGCAAGGAGGCCGTACTCAAAAGCATTGAGGAACAAGGCAAGCTCACCCCGGCCTTGCGGGCCGCGATTGATGCTGCCGCCACCAAGCAAGAGGTGGAAGACATTTACCTGCCTTTCAAACCCAAGCGCCGCACCAAGGGCATGATCGCCCGCGAGGCCGGTATCGAGCCGCTGGCGGACAAATTGTTTGCCAACCCCCAGCTCGTGCCCGTGGACGAAGCGAACGCCTTTGTGCTCAAAGAAAAGACCGAGGCGGGCGATGACTTCACCACCGTGCAGGCGGTGTTGGACGGCGTGCGCGATATCTTGAGTGAGCGCTGGGCGGAAGACGCGGCGCTGGTGCAGGACCTGCGCGAGTGGCTATGGCAAGAGGGCCTGTTCCGCTCCAAGCTGATGGATGGCAAGGATGAAAACAACGCCGATGTGGCCAAGTTTCGGGATTATTTCGATTACGACGAGCCCATTGGGCGAGTGCCCAGCCACCGCGCGCTGGCGGTGTTCCGCGGCCGCGCCCTGGACATTTTGGACGCCAAACTGGTGCTGCCAGAGCCCGTGTCGTTGTCGGCAGTGGCACCTGCCGCCGCTGCCCCGGCCCCAGGTGCCGTTGCCAAGCCAGTGCGCCCCGCAGCGGTGGTGTCATTGGCCGAAGGGCGCTTGGCGATCAAGCTGGGCTGGAGCCACCAGGGCCGCCCTGGCGACGATTTGATCCGCAAATGTGTGGCCTGGACCTGGAAGGTCAAACTCAGCCTGTCCACCGAGCGTGACTTGTTTACCCGCCTGCGAGAGAGTGCCGAGAAAGTGGCGATCAAAGTGTTTGCCGACAACCTGCGCGACCTGTTGCTGGCCGCCCCCGCAGGCCCGCGCGTGGTGATGGGCCTGGACCCCGGCATTCGCACAGGTGTCAAAGTGGCCGTGGTGGACGCGACCGGCAAGCTGGTGGAAACGGCCACCGTGTTTCCCCATGAGCCTAGGCGCGACTGGGAGGGATCACTCCACACCCTGGGCAAGCTGTGCGTCAAACACGGAGTGAACTTGATTGCCATCGGCAACGGCACGGCCAGCCGCGAGACGGATAAGCTGGCGGGTGACCTGATCAAGCTGCTCGGCAAAAGCACAGACCCCTGCGCAGGCGCTGGTGCGGCAACGGGCTCTGCTCCGTGTCCCCCGCCCGCTTTGCGGGCTCCTCTTGCACCTGCGCAGAGCCCATTGCCACCCAATCACCTCACCAAGGTAGTTGTGTCCGAAGCCGGCGCATCGGTCTACTCCGCGAGCGAATACGCCAGCCAAGAAATGCCAGATGTGGACGTGAGCCTGCGCGGCGCGGCCTCCATCGCCCGCCGCCTGCAAGACCCGCTGGCCGAGCTGGTAAAGATCGACCCCAAGAGCATTGGCGTAGGCCAGTACCAGCACGATGTGAACCAGAGCGAGCTGGCCAAAACCCTGGACGCCGTGGTGGAAGACTGTGTGAACTCGGTGGGCGTGGACCTGAACACGGCTTCGGTGCCCCTGCTGGCGCGGGTATCCGGTTTGTCGGGCACGGTGGCCAAGGCGGTGGTGCGCTGGCGCGAATCCAATGGCGCCTTTGCAAGTCGCCAAGATCTGTTGAAGGTGACCGGCCTGGGGGCCAAAACCTTTGAACAAAGCGCGGGCTTCTTGCGCATACGTGGCGGCAGCAACCCGCTGGACATGACCGGTGTGCACCCCGAGACCTACCCGGTGGTGGAGCAGATCATGTCCACAACCGGCAAGCCCGTGGCCGAGATCATGGGCCGTGCCGACATGCTCAAGACGCTTCGGCCTGAGTTGTTCGCCAACGAACAG
Source organism: Rhodoferax sp. (assembly GCA_029865845.1). Lineage (GTDB taxonomy): Bacteria > Pseudomonadota > Gammaproteobacteria > Burkholderiales > Burkholderiaceae_C > Allorhodoferax. The sequence continues at coordinate 36,948 of JARXAM010000031.1, forward strand.
TTTGGCGTGATTACCGTCAAAGACATCTTCACCGAGCTGGAAAAGCCAGGTCGCGACCCGCGCCCCGATTTCAAAGTGGCGCGTTTCAACGATGGCGTGGAAGACATTGCGGACCTGAAAGAAGGCATGATCCTGGAAGGTACCGTGAGCAACGTGGCGCAGTTTGGCGCGTTTATTGACCTAGGCGTACACCAGGACGGCTTGGTGCATGTGAGCCAGTTGGCCCACAAGTTTGTGACCGATGCCCGCGAAGTGGTCAAGACCGGCGACATCGTCAAGGTGCAGGTCATGGAAGTGGACGTGGCGCGCAAGCGCATTGGCCTGAGCATGAAGTTGGGCGCGGCCCCCGCAGGTGCCAAGCCGGGCGCAGGAGGTCGGGCCGGGGACAACCGCTACCAAGGCCCCGCCCGTGGCGAGCGCCCGGTGGGCCGCTACCAGGACACGGCCCCCGCCGCCGGTGGCGCCATGGCTGCCGCCTTTGCCAAGCTCAAGCGCTAGTCTTTTGTGAGCACGCTTGGGCCAGCGGACTTCATAATCAAGCACTGCGTGTGTTGCAAACGGAGGCCTCCACCATGAATCTCAGTGTGCTACTGGAGCAGCCGTTTGCCGTGCCCAGCATTCCCAAAGTGGTGGCGCTGTTGCTCAATGCGCTGCAACAGGCGGAGATCGACTTGAACCACATCACCCGCTTGATCAGCACCGATGTGGCCTTAACGGTCCGGCTTTTGCAACTTGCCAACTCGGACGACTTTGGGCAGCAGGGCCAGATTTGCACAGTCTCCGAGGCGCTGGCGTTGCTGGACTTGGTGCAAGTGCTGCAGATGGCGCACGCCGCTGCAGCGAGCGCATCCCTCCAGGCGGTTCCTGGGATGCAGTTGCCACAGTTTTGGGCGTATAGCCTGAATGTTGCGCGGATTGCCCGTTCGCTGGCCAACCACCTTCGCCTGAATGCACAAGCGGCCTACACCGTTGGCCTGATTCATGCCATTGGCGAGCTGCATTTGCATGCGGTGCTGCCGGATGCCTGTGTGCGACTAGATGCCAAGGTCTCCCCCTTGGGTCTGCAGCGTGCACAGGCCGAATGCAAACTGCTGGGGTACGGGTACGCCCACATCGGGGCGGGCATCGCCAGGCGTGCGCAGTTTCCCGCCATGATGGTGGATGCCATAGAGCACCAGTTCGCCCCTTTTGACAACCAGGTGTACGAGCCTCTGGCAGGCATCATTCACCTGGCGGCCTGGCGGGCCCGGGGTTGGGAGGCCAAGCTCAGCATGGACCGCTTGGCCGTGAGCTACCCCGACTCTGTGGGTTTGGCTTTGGGGCTCAACATCGAAGCCGTAATCCAGCAAGACCCGCTGACGTGGGCCAGCTCCACCTAAGGCCGCGATGAAAGCGCTTTGCATTTATGCTGGTCCCGCCGCTCGCAAGGTGTTGGCGGCGGGCGGTATGCAGCCTTCTCAGGTAGCCACCATTCCCGCCGCCGCAGGGGGCCCCAAGGGTCTGGTGCTAGGGGCGCTGGACAAGTTTTTGTTTGGGGAGTGGCTTCCCCGCGCCACCCAGCCCATCCATTTGGTAGGGGCCTCGATTGGCGCGTGGCGCATGGCAACCGCGTGCATGGACCAACCGGTGGCTGCATTCGAGCGACTGGCCCACGATTACGCGCACCAAGAGTACCTGCCCCTGCCGGGTGAGCGCCGCGTCCGTGCGGAGCACGTGAGCCAGGTCTTTGCGAACAACTTGCAGTCATTTTTTGGCGGCCATACCGCTGCGCTGCTGCGCCATCCCCGTTACCGGCTTCATTTGATCACTGCGAGGGGGCGGCACCTGTTGCGCACCGAACACCCCTGGCGCACTCCCGTGGGCTATGCAGGCGCATTTGTGAGCAATGCGGTTCGCCGCGCATGCCTGGGTCACTGGCTGGAGCGGGTGGTGTTTTCATCCTCCCGTGCGCAGACCAGCGGACCGGTGCCTTTGCCGTTTGATGCGGGCGATTACCGCACCCGCCACGTGCAGTTAACGGAGCGAAATTTTTTTCCGGCCTTGCAAGCGAGTTGCTCCATTCCTTTTGTGATGCGTGCGGTGCAAGACGTTCCCGGTGGTCCCACAGGTGCTTACTGGGATGGCGGAATCACCGACTATCACTTGCACCTGAACTTCCCGGCCGTGCAAGCGGTCGGTGCTGCGCCGTCTCTGGTTGTGTACCCGCATTTTCAGCAACAAGTCATTGCGGGCTGGTTGGACAAACACCTGCCCTGGCGCCATGCCAGCAGCCCGTTTCTGGACACCACCGTGGTCTTGGCACCCAGCCCGGAATGGATTCGCACCTTGCCCCACCAGCGTTTGCCAGACCGCACCGACTTTCACCATTACGGAGCCGACTTGGCCGCCCGCGTTCGGGCATGGAGCACGGTCGTGCGGGCCAGCGAGCAGCTCGCCGATGAATTTGCCCAGTGGCTGGAGCGGCCTGACATGGCGCGGGTACAGGCCCTATGACCCGACATACCTGGGCGCACGGTGTTGTCTTGCCAAGCCCGTCGCTCCAAGATCGGCTCACGCCGCAGGCACGCAAGGTGGTGGAGGGCATTGCCCGGGCCGCGCATACCCCCATGCACCACATGACGGCGGACCAAGCCAAAGCAGCCTACGAGGCAGCTGCCAATGTGTTGGAGTTGCCCGTGCAGCCGTTGGCGCGCGTCGAAGACTTCCACATGGTGGCCCGCGATGGCCATACGATGCCTGCGCGCCATTACGCCCCGCGTGCGGGCACGCTGCCCGTGCTGCTTTTTTTTCACGGAGGCGGCTTTGTGGTGGGCAGTTTGGCCACCCATGACGGCGTGTGTCGCAGGCTGGCGCACCTGTCTGGGTGTGCAGTAGTGTCCTTGGACTACCGCCTCGCACCGCAGCACCGTTTTCCAGTGGCGCACCACGACGCGTGGGATGCGTTGCAATGGCTGGCGCTGCATGGCGCTCAGCGCCAACTTGACACTGCGCGCATGGCGGTAGGGGGTGACAGTGCCGGGGGAACCTTGGCTGCAAGCTGCGCTATTGAGGCCCGCAACCATGGCCTGCCCCTGGCCTTGCAACTGTTGTTTTATCCGGGGTGTGAGGGACATCAACGCTCGCCCTCGCACCACACGTATGCGCAGGGCTTTGTGTTGGATGCGCGCACGATTGACTTCTTTTTTTCGCAGTACCTGCGCACACCGCAGGACCGGGACGACTGGCGGTTTGCCCCGCTGGATGGCACAGGCCCGGACGGATCGGCGGCCGACCTCTCTGGCGTAGCGCCGGCATGGATAGGTCTGGCCGAGTGTGACCCTTTGTGCGATGAAGGCCTGGCGTACGCGGATCGCCTACGCATGGCCGGCGTAGCGGTGGACTTGGAACTCTACCGGGGCATGGTGCACGAATTCATCAAAATGGGCCGCGCCATTCCCCAGGCCATGCAGGCGCACGTCGACGCAGCACATGCGCTGCGCTTGGCGTTGTGCTGCTCAGAAGCCGAGTGAGGCCAGGAGTTCGTCCACGTCTCCCTGCTTGAGGGCGGTCTCGGCGGTCTGCGGCCCCTCTAGCACGTGCGTATCGACAGATGCCACACTGTCGCTGGCAGTAACCGGGGAGGCAGGCACGGCGACCGCGTCGGGCGAGCTGTCAAGTAGCAACTGCACGAGTTGCATTTCCGTGCGGGTGATGATGTCGATGACTTTTTTGATCACCTGTCCAGAGAGATCTTGAAAGTCCTGCGCCATCATGATGTCACTGAGAACCTCTGCCTGCTTGGACGAAAACGCTGCCGTGGAGTGGGCAAACTTGCTGCAGGTGATCAACATGCCACGCGCTTTGTCGGTGCCTAGGTCGGCAGACTGCGCAAAGCGCCCCAAGGCGTCCCCGAGTTGCACCCCGCGTTGCGACAGGTCATCGCATGTGGGTTTGGCAAGCTCAACCAGGCTGAGCACTTTGTTGGCTGCGTCCTCCGTCATTTTTCCGACGTAGGCCAGCCGGTCCCGCGCGTTGGGTATTTCTGCCACGATGGTGTGCAACTGGTTGTTGCCCAACACCGACAGGGCCTCGTGCATTTCTCGCGTAATGGCACCCAGTCGGGCGAATGCCTCTTCTTTGCTCAGTGGTTTGGACATAGGCGGACGTTTCCCCTTCGGCGCGTTGTCGTTATGCTCCCATTATCGTAGTGAGAATCGCAGGGGCCAATCTTTTTGCCCGAAAAACCGGCGCTTCTCTACGAATCAGATATCTTCCAAAAGTGAGTAGGGCAGTGGTAGCAGGGTGAGCGGGGAGCCTTGGCAGCTTAGTGGCGCGTTCTGTGAAGCCACCTGCAGGGCAACGATGGCGTCATACCCGCCACCTGGTCGTGCGGCGCTTTGCACCACGGTGCCCGCTACTTGATCAGCATCGGCGTGGGCCAGTATTTCTTGCCCCGGCGTCATCGGTGTTGGACAGTGCGCCACAAAAGCGCGGCGCTTCAAGGTTCCGCGAAACTGGCTCCGCGCCACCACCTCTTGTCCGGGGTAGCAGCCTTTTTTGAAGCTGATGCCCCCCACGGATTCGTAGTTCAGGGTTTGCGGCACATAGGCCCCCGAAGTGTCTGCCCCCACGCTGGCAATCCCACTGTGAACCTCTCCCCATTGCCAGTGCGCCAGGTCCATGGAGGGCCCCGCAGGTGGGGGCGCAGAGGCTGGGCTGATCAGCAAAGTCCGGGACGTGCCGCAGGCCGGGTAGAGCTGAATCAGGGTGCCCGCAGGTGTGTCGTGCCGGGACCAAGGGGGGCTACCGGCGTCCCCAGCCGACACACCATGTCCGCACAGGCCCCAGAGCCCGAAGGCGTCAGTGGCATCGCTCAGTCGCGCCTTGGCGTGCAAGACAAACATCGACAAACGCCGAATGATGGCGGACATCACGTCCTTGGGGCACACCAGTAACACGTCGCCCTCTGGCGTCTTGCATCCAACAAACGTGGCCAGCACCCGCCCTTGCGGCGTGCAGTAGGCGGCTAGGCGCGCCTGGTCGGGGCCCAGTAGCGCAAAGTCTTGGGTAACTTGCCCGTGAATGAACTTGGCGGCATCTTCCCCCTGGATGCGGATTACGCCCCAGTGGCTCAGTCGGGCGACGCCCTCAGGCAGGGCGGGCAGAAGGATCGGGATGGAATCGGTCATGGGCTGAATTATGATTCCGGCTTTCATCCAGACGAAGAGTAGGGCCGTGCGCTTTTTGATTGCAGTTGTGCTAGCCGCCGCCCTGTTGGCGGGCATCGGGCTGATGTGGGTATTGACTCCGATGGAGATGCGCTCGGATCCGGTGAGCGTCACCATTGCGCCGGGCACTACCTCCAAGGAGGCGGCACACGACATAGCGGCCGCTGGCGTTGACGTGCCTGCGTTCGCGCTGTATGTGTGGTTCCGCCTGTCGGGCCAGTCGCGCAACCTGCGGGCCGGGAGTTATGAATTGACCCGCGACACCACCCCGTGGTCTTTGCTACAAAAATTGGTGCGCGGGGACGAAGCCCTGCGTACCGTGACGCTGGTCGAGGGGTGGACGTTTCAGCAAGTCCGCCAGGCGCTGGCGCGGGCCAAAGACCTAAAACCTGACACCCGTAACTTGTCCGAACAAACCCTCATGCAAACGCTGGGGCGTGCGGGCCTGCACCCTGAAGGGCGCTTTTTTCCCGACACCTATACCTATGCCAAGGGAAGCAGCGATGTGGAGGTGCTTCGCAGAGCCCTGCAGGCAATGGACGCCCAGCTGGCCGCCGCTTGGGACAAGGTTGTGCCGGGTACGCCCTTGCACACCCCTGACCAGGTGTTGGTGTTGGCCAGCATCATTGAAAAGGAAACCGGGCGCAGCGCAGATCAGCCCTTGATTGCCGCCGTCTTTCACAACCGTTTGCGCATTGGCATGCGTTTGCAAACCGACCCCACGGTGATTTATGGCATGGGGGAGCGGTTTGATGGCAACTTGCGGCGTGCTGATTTGTTGACCGACACACCCTACAACACTTATACCCGCGCTGGCCTGCCGCCCACCCCTATCAGCATGCCTGGACGGGCGGCCTTGATGGCAGCGGTGCAACCCGCACGCTCTGACGCCCTGTACTTTGTGGGGCGCGGAGACGGCAGCAGCCACTTCAGCGAAACACTGGACGCGCACAATAAGGCGGTCGACACGTACCAAAGGGGGCGATAGGGTGCCAGATACGCCAGGTTTGTTCATTAGTTTTGAAGGTATCGATGGGGCAGGGAAGTCCACCCATATTGAGGCCATACAGCGCGCACTGGAGGCCACCGGGCGCGAGGTGCTGTGCACCCGCGAGCCCGGTGGAACCCCGTTGGCTGAACACATTCGCGAGATGGTGCTGCACACCACCATGGACCCTCTGAGTGAGGTGCTGCTGGTGTTTGCGGCGCGGCGTGACCACCTGTTGCACTGCATTGCCCCTGCATTGCGTCGCGGGGCTGTGGTGTTGTGTGACCGCTTTTCAGACGCCAGTTTTGCCTACCAGTCCGCAGGACGGGGCTGCCCCTGGGAGGTGCTTCAAACGCTGGAAGCCTGGGTCATGGGCGCAGCCGGTGCCCCCGCCGACGCAGGTGGACACCCCCACCCCATGCCCCACACGACCCTGTGGTTTGACCTGCCACCCTCCGTTGCCGCACAGCGCTTGGCGCTCGCTCGTGTGCCAGACCGGTTTGAGTCGCAACCACAGGCGTTCTTTGAGCAGGTCGCGCAGGGCTATGCGCGCCGATGTGTGGAGGACCCCCGCCGTTTTGTTCGCATCAACGCCGATCAGCCTGCCGAGGTGGTGCGCCGCGATGTATTGCAGGCCATGGCATTGCGCGGGTACCTGCCGGCATGAGTATCCCATCCGCTGCCACCGCGCCCTGGATTCGGCGCCAAGCGCTGCAACTGCTGGCGCAGCGCGGCCACGCGTGGCTACTGCATGGCCCCTCGGGGCTGGGGCAATATGCGTTGGCACTGACCTTAGCCCAGACATGGTTGTGCGAGCAAGCGCAGCCTGATGGGCCCTGTGGTGTGTGCGGCAGTTGCCATGCCGTCGGCGCGCGCACCCACGCGGACCTGCTGGTGCTCATGCCCGAGACCATCATGCTGGATTTGCAGTGGCCGCTGAGCGAGAAGGCCCAGTCCGACATTGACGAAAAAAAACGAAAACCTAGCCGGGAAATCAGGGTGGAGGCCCTGCGCGAGGCGGTGGAGTTTGCCCAGCGAACCAGTGCGCGGGGCAGGGGAAAAGTGGTTCTGGTGTATCCCGCTGAGGACATGAACCACATCAGCGCCAATGCGCTGTTAAAAACCTTGGAAGAGCCAGTGGGGGACACCCGTTTTGTGCTTGCCACGGGCGCTGCCCACCAACTGTTGCCCACCATCCGCAGCCGCTGCATTGCGCACACCATGGCGTGGCCGCCAGAAGCGGAATCGGTGGCGTGGATACAGACCCAGGGGGTCGCACCCGACCTCATTGGGCAAGCGCTGCAGGCCTCTGGCGGACGCCCCGAAGATGCCGTGATCCTGGCGCGCTCAGAGGCCGTGCTCACGCAATGGGCCGCCTTGCCCCAGGCGCTGAAAAGTGGAAACAGTGCCGTCTTGCGGGATTGGGACGTGCCGTTGCAGATCGACGCGGCGCATAAGCTATGCCACGACCTGATGCGGGTCCATATGCACGCCTCACCCCGGTTTTTTCCTGCGCAGGCGCTGGAAGGCCTACGCACCGATTTGGGTACATTGGTTCACTGGTCCCGGCAGCTCGCCACAGCGCGCAAGACCATGGACCACCCCTTTCATGCGGGACTGCTTACAGAAGCACTGGTAGCGCAGGCGCAAGCTGCCCTTCACACCGCACCCACAAGGACATCATGAGCAGCACTTCTAACCCGGGGGCACGCCCCAGTGTGATACAGCTGGCGATCAAGGAAAAGGCTGCGCTGCTCGCCGCCTATATCCCTATATTCAGCGCGGGTGGACTGTTTATTCCCACCCCGCGCGAATACCGATTGGGCGACGACGTGTATGTGTTGGTCACGCTGCCCGAAGACAGCCAGCGCTATCCGGTGGCGGGCAAAGTAGCTTGGATGACCCCTGCCAATGCGGCGGGCGGCAGAAGTCAGGGTATTGGCATCCATTTCCCCAGCGACGAGAAATCGCATGCGCTGAAAATGAAAATCGAATCCATTCTGGGCGCTCACCTGATGTCGGACCGGCCCACACAGACCATCTAAGCCATGCAACCCCATTAGCGCGCTGCGTGGGCTTTGCGGGCGTATATCTACTACCCAGTTCCTCACTATGTTCACAGACTCTCACTGTCACCTCACCTTTCCCGACCTGGTAGACGATTGGCCTGCCATCGCCAGCGCGATGCACGCCGCACAAGTTGACCGCGCCCTGTGCATTTGCACCACCCTGGAAGAGTTTGAGTCGGTTCACGCGCTGGCCCTGTCGGTTGACGGGGTGTGGGCCAGTGCGGGCGTTCACCCAGACAACGAAGGCGTGCGCGAACCCGATGTGGACAGCTTGATATGCCTAGGAAGCCTTCCCAAAGTCGTTGCCATTGGAGAAACAGGTCTGGATTACTACCGATTGGGGCAGCGAACTTTGGCGGACATGGAGTGGCAGCGCACGCGCTTTCGCTTGCATATCCGTGCGGCGCGTGCCTTGGGGAAGCCGCTGGTGATTCACACCCGCAATGCGTCCGAAGACACCCTGCGCTTGCTTGACGAGGAAGGGGAGTGCGGGGATACGGCCAGTGCGGGCGGCGTCTTTCATTGCTTTACCGAGAACATGCAGGTGGCTCAGGCGGCTTTGGACAGGGGGTTTTATATTTCATTTTCAGGAATACTGACTTTCAAATCGGCGCAGAGCATCCGGGATGTGGCCCGACAAGTCCCCCTAGACCGCTTGCTGATTGAGACAGACAGCCCCTACCTTGCCCCGGTGCCCCACAGGGGGAAAACCAATAACCCGTCTTTTGTGCCTTTGGTCGCGCAAGCGCTGGCAGACCTCAAGGATTGCGCGGTCGAGGAGATGGCGCGCGTCACCAGTGACAATTTCAGCCGTCTCTTCAAGGTGCAGCCTTGATGCGCCGCGCCGCGTTCCCGGCCATCGTCGGCATTCTGTGGGCGCTGTTTCTGTCATGTGCCGCTCACGCAGGCTCGTATGAAGATTTTTTCAGAGCGCTTGAGCGTAACCACGCGGTGGTGGTGAAATCGCTGTTAGCGCGTGGCTTTGATCCCAACACGGTCGACCCCACGGGCGTGCCAGGGCTGTTGGTGGCAATCAAGAACCAATCGTCCGATGCCGCACAAGTCTTGCTGGAGCACCCAGCCATTCGCATCGAAGCCCGCAATGTACATGGTGAAAGCGCCCTGATGCTGGCCGCATTGGACGGCAATCTGCCGCTGTGCCGCGCGTTGGTAGAGCGCGATGCCGATGTCAACAAACCCGGCTGGACACCCTTGCATTACGCGGCATCGCGCGGCCATATCACCGTGATGGATTTTTTGCTGAGCCAGTACGCCTACATAGATGCCGCATCGCCCAACGGCACGACGCCGCTGATGATGGCCGCGCAGTATGGGAACCAGAATGCGGTGGAGTTGCTTTTGCGTGCAGGCGCTGACGCCACATTGCGCAACAGCGTGGGCCTGAACGCGCTGGACTTTGCGCGCATGGGCGGCAATGAGGTCTCCATACGCCTCCTGTCCAAGGCGCTTGGCGTGGCGGCGCCGATACCCGAGCCACGAGGATTGTTCATCTTCTGAGCGGCGGCCCGCATGGCTGCAAACCAGCGGGTGGCTGACCAAGTTAGACGGCATCGCCGCGAACGGAGCCATCAATCGCAATGGCCTTCGTCATCCTGAACCTTTTTGCCGACAATAGAGGCTGGAAGGAGTTCACCATGAAAACATCTACACACACCGAAGCCAAGCGACGGAGACCAAGCGCCAAGGCCTAGGCCATCGTCAGCCCCAAAGCGCCACGGGCCACGCCATGGGGGCGTGAGGTACTCAAGCGTATAGATACGTTGCGAGAAGCCTTGGAAGGAAAAAAGCTGGCATGAGGCTACCTCATTGGAGCTCCGAGCTCTACCAAGGGCCACCGTTTTCCGTCGCGATGACATGATGCGAATTGGCGCGCTGTTGCGCTCCTCTACGATTCTTTCACTTTATACGATGTATATTATGTAAAGTTACTGCTTGCCGTTTTTTCTCTGCTTTACGCCGGAATGGTCGCGCTACGTTCGATGGCTTTGTAGGTAATGGCCATGTTCAAAACCCCCACACAAACGCCCCCTGTCTCTACGTTGCTGGATGACCTCCCAACCCGTGACAGCCGCAAGATTGCGCGCCATCTGGGTGTCACAGAAAACACCCTCAAGCGGTGGGCCAACACGGGCAATGCGCCGCGCCCGGCACACCTCGCGCTCTTTTGGGAGAGCCGCTGTGGCCTGTTCGGCTTGGACTGCGGTATCTGGAACCGGGACACCTTGAGGCTAGGCATGATCCGCTATGGTGAGTCACACACGTTGGAGCGGTGCCCGATTAGCTTCCCAGCCGGTAGCCCCACGTACCGGACTTGTCAGCAGTGAGGCCCTTGCCTTTGCTGCGCTGGTCACCCGTGCGCAAAGTGTCTACCAGGTCAATTATTCGCAAGCGCATGGGCTTGTCGATCTTGGCTAGTGCGGCCTCGATCAAGTAGCTTCTGTCAACAACAATACGTTTAACGGCCATTACGCAGCTCACGAACGGCGGAGGCTCCTCCATTAAGCGAGTCAGGCTTGATGTGCTTGGTGGCCTTCACCAGGGCTGCCAGTGTGAATCGCCCCGGGTTTCATGGAGGCCCGTTGGGTTAAGTCAGACCGGTATTACGGCCTGACTGGCTAATTGCCGATAGTAGTTTTCTTCAGCCTCGGCAGGGGGAATGTAGCCGATGGGCTCCAGCAGTCTGTGGTGGT
>JARXAM010000058.1 GCA_029865845.1 Rhodoferax sp.
GCCACAGGTGGCACTGGTGCACTTCACCATCCCCGCCGAGACGCCCCACATCATCGAGAGCAAATCTTTCAAGCTCTACCTCAACAGCTTCAACAACACACAGTTTGCCGACGCAGCCGAGGTATTGCAGCGCCTGCGCACTGATGTGGCCGAGGCGGTGTGGCGCGGCCAGGGTATGCAATCGGTGGGGGTGCGCCTGATTGCGGCCGACCAGTTTGACCGTGAGCCCGTGCATGAACTGGACGGCCAGAACCTGGACCGCCTGGACATCGAATGCGCCCACTACCAGCCCGCACCAGAACTGCTGCGCACTGCGCCTGCAGACGAGGGCGTGGTCAGTGAAGTGCTGGTCAGTAACCTGCTCAAAAGCAACTGCCTGGTCACCGGCCAGCCGGATTGGGGCAGTGTGCAAATCAGCTACACGGGTGCGCAAATCAACCAAGAGGGCTTGTTGCAATACCTGGTGAGCTTTCGCAACCACAACGAGTTTCACGAGCAATGTGTGGAACGCATCTTCATGGACATCTGGCGCCGCTGCCAGCCGTCTAAGCTCACGGTGTATGCGCGCTACACGCGGCGTGGCGGCTTGGACATCAACCCCCTGCGCACCAGCCACCCCCAAGCGCTGCCCGCCAATACGCGCACAGCCCGCCAGTAGGGGCCGTGCGTGTGGGCTGGTAGGGCTCAGGTAAGTTGGAACACCTGTAACGATCGTGACACGGCGTGGGCGCTCTCCTGCAGGCCATGGGCCGAGGCGGCAGACTCTTCGACCAAAGCGGCATTTTGCTGGGTGACGGCGTCGAGCTGGGTCACCGCTTCATTGACCTGCTGGATGCCTATGGCCTGTTCGTGCGTCGCACTGGTGATGGTTTGGATGAGCGTGCCCACGTCGCGCACATGCGTCATGACTTGCTCTATGGTCTGCCCGGTGTTTTGCATGTCAGTGCAGCCCTGGCTGATTTGTTCTGCCGAATGGGCAATCAGCTCCCGGATTTCTTTGGCTGCTTGGGCGCTGCGTTGGGCCAGGGCGCGCACTTCGGAGGCGACGACGGCAAACCCGCGCCCCTGTTCGCCAGCGCGGGCGGCTTCGACTGCCGCGTTCAAGGCCAATATATTGGTTTGAAACGCAATGCCTTCGATCACGTTGGTAATGTCGCGCATGTGCACCGACGACTGTTCAATGCGTTGCATGCTGCCCATCACGTCGTGCAGGGATGTGGCCCCTTGTGACGCGATGTGCGTGTTGTGTGCGCTCTGCTGGGCCACCCGCGCAGCAGTGTCCGCCGTTTGCCGTACCGTGCTGGAGAGCTCCTCCATCGATGCCGCTGTTTCTTGCAAGCTGCTGGCCTGCGCCTCGGTGCGCTCGGACAGGCTTAAGCCGCCTTGCGATACCTCGGCGGCTGCCTGGCTGAGGTTGTCCATCTCATGGCGAATATCGCCCACCACCGCGCGCAGGTTGATTTGAATTTGCTGCATGGCTGCCACCATCTCGCCCAAAGGCGGGGGGTACTGGTGGGCAACGCCCGACCGCAAGTTGCAGCCCGCCAAGTTATAGGCAAAGGCCTTGACCGCATGCGTGCCTGCGGTGAATTGGCGCAAAAACCAGAGCATGACGAGGGTTGCGCCCAAGGCCAGCCAAGCCAGGGTGGCCCACCCCAGCGCAGCGCTTTGCGCGCCCCATGCAGAGGGTAGCCATGCCCACCCCACCAATGCACCCAGAGCCAGAGCCAGCCGGGCTTGCAGGCTCAGTGGCATGCAGCGTCCCCACAGGCCGCGCCACCCGTGTCGCTGCACTTTGCCGCCGCGCAAGTAGGTGCTTGCCTGCCCAGAGGTTTCTTCTGCACGCATGTGTGCGTACAAGGCCTGCGCGGCCTCGATAGCGCGCCGCTCAGGCTTGGTTCGTACGGACATATAGCCCTTGGGCTTGCCGTTTTCCAGAATCGGGGTCACATTGGCCTGCACCCAGTAGTGGTCGCCATTCTTGCGGCGGTTTTTCACCAGCGCCGTCCATGGCCGCCCGCTGCCGATGGTGCGCCACATGTCGCGGTAAGCCCCTTGGGGCATATCCGGATGGCGCACCAGGTTGTGGCTTTGGCCTATGAGTTCCTCGTACCCAAAGCCGCTGGTCTCCACAAAGGCACGGTTGCAGTGGGTGATAGTGCCCTGGGTATCGGTCATGGACACCAGCATCCGGTCAGCCGGAAACTCGTACTCCTGCTGCGTAATGGGCAAGTTGGTGCGCATGCAAATCCTCCTTGTTTTTGAATGTAAATTTGTAGACGCAAGGTGATTTGGCACCATGCACGGGGTGCAAGTCAACTGGGCGCATGGCCCGCGGGTGGCCGCCCGGCGCAGAGGCGGCGGGGCCATGCCCTAAAAAAGCTGTCCGGACGCTGGGGGGGATGGCCTGTCGGGCGGGGTGGGCGCGTCCGCCAGGGGTGCCAGGGTCGCCACGCGCACCCCGAGCAGGCGCAGCTTTTTGTCCAAGGGCGCGCGCTTGAGGCACTGGCCCGCGATGCGGCGGATGTCCTGCGCGTCGGCAGTGAAGTGGTCCACAGTGATGTCGCGGGTCACACTTTGGAAGTCGCTGAAGCGTAGTTTGATGCCCACGGTTTTCCCCACATAGCCTTTGCGCTGCAGGTCGTCTGCCAGTTGTTCACACAGGCGGGTGAAGATGGCACCCAGTTCGCCTTTGTCACGCACGGCGTGCAAGTCGCGCTCGAAAGTGGTTTCCCGGCTCATGCTGACCGGCTCGCTTTCGGTTTGCACGGGCCGCTCGTCGAGTCCATGGGCTGCGGCATGCAGCCAGGCACCTGTGCGGGGGCCAAAGGTGTCCATCAGCCACTGCAGGTCGCGGGCAGCCAGCTGGCCTATGGTGTGGATGCCGTGCTTTTGCAGCTTTTCGTCCGCCTTGGGGCCAATGCCGTTGATCTTGCGGCACGCCAAGGGCCAGATGTGGGTGTGCAGATCGCTCTCGTGGACGATGGCAATGCCATTGGGCTTGTGGAACTCACTGGCCATTTTTGCCAGCAGTTTGTTGGGTGCTACCCCTACCGAGCAGGTCAGGCCGGTGTCGTCATAAATGGCTTTTTGGATCAGCCGGGCTAGCACGCGACCGCCTTGACGCTGACCGCCGGGCACGTGGGTGAAGTCGATATACACCTCGTCCACACCCCTGTTTTCCATCACTGGTGCGATCTCGGTGATGATGCGTTTAAAGCGGCTTGAATAGTGGCGGTAGCGCGCGAAATCGACGGGCAGCAAAATGGCCTGCGGGCACAGCTTGGCAGCCTTCATCAAGCCCATGGCCGAGCCCACGCCAAAGGCTCGGGCGGCATAGGTGGCGGTGGTAATGACCCCGCGCCCCTGGTAGTCCGCCAAGCGCGGGAAGTCGGCTACCGGAATGTGGTGCGCGGCCCGCTCTGCGTGCTGTGCCGCCAATGCGTGGTCTGCTGGCCTGCGTCCCCCACCAATGACCACGGGCAGCCCTTTCAGTTGCGGGTAGCGCAGCAACTCCACCGACGCATAAAACGCGTCCATATCGAGGTGCGCGATACGGCGCGGCAGAGGCAGTGATGCAGTGGACCCGGGCGGCATGGGCTGGAGGATACCAAGCCGTGCCGCCCCGGCCACCGGCCGGCGACCAGCCGGTTTCAGTAGGTGCCGGGCACCAGGATGCGGTGGTCTACGTTTTGGATGTTGGTGTGGCCGCAGAAGGCCATGGTGACGTCCAGTTCTTTGTGGATGATTTGCAGCGCTTTGGTCACGCCGGCTTCGCCCATGGCACCCAGGCCGTACACCATGGCACGGCCGATCATGGTGCCCTTGGCGCCCAGGGCCCAGGCCTTGAGCACGTCCTGCCCGCTGCGAATGCCGCCATCCATCCAGACCTCCAGCTTGTCGCCCACGGCCGCCACGATGGCAGGCAGTGCACTGATGCTGCTGGGCGCGCCGTCCAACTGGCGCCCGCCGTGGTTGCTGACCACGATGGCGTCTGCACCGCTTTGCGCGGCCAGCAAGGCGTCTTCCACATCTTGAATGCCTTTGAGGATGAGCTTGCCGCCCCACTTTTCCTTGACCCACTTCACATCGTCCCAGGACAGGCGGGGGTCGAACTGTTCGTTCGTCCAGGCGGCCAGAGACTTCATGTCGCTGACCGACTCCACATGCCCCACCAGGTTGCGGAAGGTGTGGCGGCGGGTGCCCAGCATTCCCAGGCACCAGCGGGGCTTGGTGGCCAGGTTGATGAGGTTGCCGATGGTGGGGCGGGGTGGGGCGCTCAGGCCGTTTTTCAGGTCCTTGTGGCGCTGGCCGATGACCTGCAAATCCAAGGTCAGTACCAAGGCACTGCAGCGTGCGGCGCGGGCGCGCTCGATCATGTTGGCCATGGCGCTGCGGTCGCGCATCATGTAGAGCTGGAACCAAAACGGCGCGGTGGTGTTCTCGGCAATGTCCTCAATAGAGCAAATGCTCATGGTGGAGAGCGTGAACGGAATGCCAAACTTCTCGGCTGCCCGCGCGGCGTGGATTTCGCCATCGGCGTGCTGCATGCCGGTCAGCCCCACGGGGGCAATGGCCACCGGCATTTTGGCGGCCGTGCCTGCCATGGTCGTGGCGGTGCTGCGGTTTTCCATGTTCACCGCCACGCGTTGGCGCAGCTTGATTTTTTGGAAGTCGTCTTCATTCGCGCGGTAGGTGCCTTCGGTCCACGAGCCGGAATCGGCATAGTCGTAAAACATGCGGGGCACCCGCTTTTCGGCCAGAACGCGCAGGTCTTCAATGTTGGTAATCACGGGCATGCAATGTCTCCTTTGTGCAGGCGGCATCGTAGTGCGCGGTGCTGAAAAGGGGGTGTGAAATTGGCGCGGGGCGGCGTGAAATTATTGCGTTGGCCTGAGCGGGTCGCGGACCTGCGTGTCGGCGTGGGTGCGAAGCATGTCGCATGCATGCGTTGTGGCCTACCCAATATGCCTCCTCTTGCGCATTAACTTGTAATGATATGTAAGTCCTTCATTGGCGTTACCTATCGCGCCCCTTGTATGGGTAGGAGACCACAGGATAAGTAAGAGAACTTGTTATAGGGAAACCACCGTCGCTATTTCGGGTCTATGCATCTACACTAACCTGTAATAACAAGATGAGCATCAACGGACTGTTGGACTGCCCTGGTAGTGATGTACTTGCTGCCCGGGTGTCCTCCACCGCCGCGCCAGAGGTGTCCCGAAAGCGGGCTGCTGGTTTGGTGGCTAAACGTTGAATGCATCCCAGGGGCTGGTAAACGGTTTACTCCGTTTTTCTTAAATAACTGGAGACTTTATGAAAATTAAAAAGTCAGCGATCGCTCTGCTATCCAGCCTTGGTGTGGTGGCAGTGGTGGCAGCCGCAACGGGCATAGCCCCGCCGTTGGATAGACTGACCAATACGCTTTCTGGTTGGTTCCAAGAAAAGCTGCCTGTGCACGGGCCCGGATTGGGCAACCTGCAGTACCAAGACGACGAAGTAATGGTTGGCGCCGTATCGTGGGTGACCAACGAGACGGCCAAAGACAAGGGTGATGGCGACATCCCCTACAACGTGGCGCATAACCATTCATTTATAGGTGGTACGGGCCCAGACGATAAGGTCAGGGCAGCGTATGCGACGTTAAGCGAAGACAAAAAACTGACGGACAAGTCAGCGGTTCCAAAAGTGAGTCACGCCAAGTACGGGACCAACGTGGGGCTGATGGTCAATGGCTATTTTTTGACCATGTTTGCCCCGGACAGTGGGCAGCCTAGCGGTGGTTTCCTCCTCTACGATGTGTCGAACCCGCGTGACATCCGCTTGGTGAAGCGAATTTATGACGTGCACTTGGGTACCAACAACACGATCACCGGTGGCACCACCTCGGAGTTCCGCGAGCCGCACGCGATTGGGTCTGCCGTCGTGAACGGCCGGACGTACGTTGTCGCCCCCACGGTCAAGGGCGTGGAGTTCTGGGACTTTACCGATATCAACGACATTCGGCAGGTGAGCAAACTGGCCATTCCCAATGTCAATGGCGGAGACTACGGCTCGGTGACCTGGCAGTTGTGGTGGCAGGCCCCCTACCTGTATGTGGCCACAGCCAACAATGGCATTTATGTGGTAGACGCCACGGACCCTGCAGCACCCAAGCTTGCACAACGCGGCGGCAAGCCGGTGGTGGTGAATACAGGGTTTAGCGTGGGGCCGATTTTCACCATGGGTAACCATTTGGTGGTGACCGGCATGCAGGGAAAGTCTGCGTGGGCGAGCTACGACATCTCCGATCCATTGGATCCGGCGCCGCTGGCCTCCACAGGTGTGCCAGCCGACGAGCCGATTTACTACGCCAGTTGTTTTGAGGGGCAAAACATCTACTCATCCACCCGGAACGGGAACGGCCGCATGTATGGCTTTAGTTTGGCCAACCCTGAAAAGTTTCAGGACCTGGAGCATCGCCTCTGGGTGCCCGAGCAGTTGTATTGCGCCACGCAAGACGGCTATGTCTTCCAGGGTGCGCAGCGCAAAGTGCACAAAGTCAAAGTGCGTGATGCGGGCAGCGACGCGCTGGTGCCATTTGAAGAGGTCAAGGCTGGCACCTTGCATCCCACCCACTTGGAAACCTACAGCAAGCCGTGGGCTGCCAATGTTGTTCCTGGCAAAGAAGGAACGGTGGGCTCCCGGGAATACACCAATGCGTCACCCGAAAACGTGCGTAAATGGATGAACCGTGGGATGTTGCACCCCCAGGCGCTCGTCGAGGCCGGTGGGGTGTTGGATCCAAAAACACGCACGTGGAACTTGGACAAGGCGAACCCGCAAGTGTTGCTCGGTAAAGCGCCGAAGAGTGCGGCCAGTGGTACCGAGGCTTACCGTGCAGAGCACGGCGACCACGGCCAAGTGACCCCGATGGGCAACCTGCTTTATATTGGCGATGACCACGGCAATGGCAGTGGATTTATGGTGCACCAGGCCGCCCCGGATACCACGCCACCCAAGGTGCGTGAAGTATCTCCCCGGGCCAATGCCAAGAACCAAAAAGTGACGACCCGGATTGGCCTTGCCATGACGGATTCGATTCTCTTGGAGAGTGTTACCAAAGAGACGTTCACGGTTCGCGTGAAAGGCACCCAAGCCGCGCTGGACGGCACCTACAGTGTGCAACTTGGTATCGTCAATTTCTCGCCCAAAACCCCGTTGCTATCCGACACAGAGTACGAGGTGGTTGTGAAGGGTGTGAAGGACTACGTGGGCAATGCGTCGCCAGAGTTCAAGTACAGCTTCACTACGGGGTCTGAAACGGTCAATGCCAGTGCGTACGAGCACCGCTGGCCCTTGCTCAACGCCCTGAATGACACGGTGGGTGACGCCCATGGAAGCATGCCTGCGGGTGTGGCGCCGGTGTACGACAGTGTCTCTGGTGCGCTCAAATTCTCCAAAAATGCGCCTCAACGCGTGGTGTCGCTGCCAGACACCAAGGTGGCGACTAAGCTGACCGGAACGGCGTCGATCAGTGTCTATTTCCGGCTCGAGAAAGGCTTTGTGGGGCACAACAATGCATGGCAGGCGCCCGGCTTGCTCGGCCGCGATGCGCCTAATACCCAAGATATTTTCTGGGGCTATTTTGACGGTGCTGGAAACTTGGTGTTTCAAGCAGGAAACAGCTACAAGGTGACGTCGCCCGTCAAAGTCAACACCGGTAACTGGCACCATGTGGTTTTGGCCCGCAACGCAGTGACCGGGGAGATGCGCATGGTGCTCGATGGCGTCGAGTCCATGAACAAAAGCTTTCCTAGCGGCGAAACTACCGGCCCGCTTGGGCGCATGGGAGCCGCGACACTTTTCCAAAAGATGGGTGTGATCGATGGCAACGGAGCCCCTTCCAACATCGTGTTTCACGGGGAAATGGCAGACCTGCGCGTGTTTAGCAAGGACTTGAGTCTGGCGGAGGCACAGTCCATCTCCAACCAAGGTTTGTTGAACTTCTCGTCCATACCGAGCCACGTGACGTCGGGCACCGCCGTTAACTTCAGTCCGAGCAAGGTGCATGAAGGTAAGGGCGGCGCATACCGCTGGAACTTTGGCGATGGCCGCGAATTTGCCGGCTTGATTGCCAGCCATACGTATGGCGCGCCAGGTCGCTACCGTGCAGTGCTGTCCTTGGATGGGCGACCAGTCACATTTGTGGACGTGACGGTCGTGGATGCCCCGCCCACAGACATCTCCCCTACCCACACTACCAACGTGGTGGGTGACGCGCAGCGGGTCTACAGCGTGAACGCGGACAGTGGAACAGTGAGCGCCATTTCGGCCAAGGGAACCCCTGCCAAACTGTGGGAAGAGCCAGTGGGCAAGGAGCCCAAGACATTGGCCTTGGGCCCAGACGGCAACCTGTGGGTCACTGTGCAGGGCGACGACAAGATAGTCGTTTTGAATCCTGTGAACGGTGCGAAGGTCAAGAACTTGAGCCTTCCCTACGGCAGCGGGCCGCACGGCGTGGTGTTCGCTCCGAGCACCGGCCCCAGTGCGACGCAAGGCTTTGTTTCGCTGGAAAGCAAGTCCACCTTGCTTCGGTTTAACGTGAATGACACCGGTGCCCTGTCGCTCTCCAGCGCCAATGCGCTCAAGGTGGGTAGCAGCCCTCGCGGCATTGCCATCAGTGCGGACAGCGCCGTGGCTTTGGTCACGCGATTCCAATCCACCAATGCGGGTGCGGAGGTGTACAAAGTCAATTTGACCAGCGCTGCGGCACTGGGAGAAGCGTCGGCACAAACTCTGCGCATTCCAGTGGATACGACCACGGAAGACGCAGAGAACCAGGCACGCGGTGTGGCGAACTATCTGCATCAAGTGGTCATTGCGCCCAATGGTCGTACTGCGGTGATTCCGTCCAAGAAAGACAACATCGTTGCAGGCTCGCTGGCAGATCCACTGGGGCCTGAAACTACGGTGCGATCGGTGGTGAACCAGTTGCAACTGGCACAGCCGGTGCCTTCGGCAACCCAGCTCATTGACTTCAACAACAGTGCGCCTGCGCGTGCCGCAGTGTTCAGCCCAGACGGCTCCAAGTTGTTTGTGGCCCAGATGGAAGGCAACGCCCTCGCCGTGGTGGATGTATACAGCCGTTCGTCCAGCCCCATCGTGTCGGGTACAGAAGGAGGGACTGCACCCCACGGTCTCTACCTCGACAAATCAACCAACCGGTTGTTTGTCAACAACTTCTTGGGCCGCTCGGTGTCTGTGTATGACGTAAGCCAGGTCATTAACGGCACTGGCATGTCTGTGACCAGAGTCGCAGAGGTGAAGACCGTCGCCAAAGAAACACTGTCCCCCGAAGTCTTGGCGGGCAAGAAGGTGTTTTACAACGCCGCCGCCTCTTCCATGTCGCTCAACAGCTACATGTCGTGTGCGAGCTGCCACTCCGATGGCGCGCAGGACGGGATGACCTGGAACTTTACCGGGCGCGGCCAAGGCAACCGAAGCACAACCACCCTGTTGGGCCGGTCTGGCATGGGCCACGGTAACGTGCACTGGACGGCAAACTTTGATGAAATCCAAGACTTCGAAAATGACATTCGGCAGTTCTTTGGGGGCACAGGTTTCCTGGCACAGGCAGATTGGGACGCACCAGAAACACAAAAGCCGCTGGGCGCAAACAAAAAGGCGGGCAAGAGCACGCAACTGGACAACCTGGCCGCGTATGTGGAGTCTCTCAACATGCACCCGCGTAGCCCGGAGCGCAATGACGATGGCAGCCTAACGGCATCGGCCTTGCTGGGACGCAATGTGTTCAACGACAAAAACTGCGCAAGTTGCCACTCCGGTGCAACCAAGCAAGACAATGGTTTGCACAAGTTTGCTGCGCACAAGTCCAAGAACCCTGGTGACGAAGCGTTCCAAAAAGGCGTGGACACGCCGAGCTTGATTGGCGTGTGGGCTACCGCCCCCTACTTCCATGACGGTCGCGCTTCTACGTTGGAAGATGTATTCAAAGAAGGGCACGGAGACGTGACGCTCTCTGCCGAAGAGGCGCTGAATCTGGCGAACTACTTGCGTTCTTTGGACAGCGAATCGAGCAACTTCTGGTCATTGAAGTCTGACGCCTCGGATACCTCGGGTGGCAGCACGGGCACTTTGTCAGCAGCCAGTGCCGGTGCCGGTTCCTTGTGGGTGGATGGAGGTCTTGACTTCGGTCGTCTCACGAACGGGGTCGATCTGCCCAATGACAGTGTGGCAAAAACCCTGGCCGGTACGTCCTCGCTGAGCTTTTCCATCAAAACGAGCCAAAAAGGGCATGACACCATGTGGCGAGCCCCAGGCGTATTTGGGTGGGAGCAGGTTGGTGGATCGTCTGATATTTTCTGGGGCTGGATCGATGGATCAGGGCGCATTGGTTTCACGGTAGGCAATGGCACGGCTATCAAGTCGCAGCAATCCATCAGTGATGACAAATGGCACCACGTAGTGATGACCAGAAATGCACGCACCGGTGAGATTGCGCTGTACGTTGACGGCAAGCTCGCGGAAAAACGCACTGCGGCGTCGGGAACCATTCCTAACGCCACCAGCCAAAAGCTGGGCTTGATCATTAACAACACCGGTGCGCCCAAGTTCCAGGGCGTGCTGAAAAACGTGGGGGTATATGACAGTGTTCTCAAAGAGACGGATACACAAGCTTTACAGCGCATATCCATGAGATAAACACGCGCCCCGGCGCTTCTACACCCTTGAGAAGCACGACTGAAGCCCACCCTCTACAAGGGGTGGGCTTTTTTTTACCCCGATGCCAGCGTCATGGGTCCTTCAAGCCCGCTTCTGGCCGTGATCAGCTCTGCATGTTTGTGGGGGCACGATGGGTCGAAAAAAAAGCCCGTTGATCAACGGGCTTTTCGTGCAGGCAAGACAGAGGGGGCTTAGAAATTCAGGTCCTTGTCCGCGTCCTGCACCTTGCGACGCGCCATGGCGAGGTTGGACTTGTTTTTGTCCAAGACGAAGTAAATGAATACGCCTTCCTTGCGGGAGGACGGACGAATAATGTGATATTGCTTTCCGAGCGTGATGAGTATGTCGTCAATCACGTCGTTGAGGCCCAAGGCACGCATGGTTTTCATTTTGGATCGTACAACTTCGGTGTTGCCAGCGGCCGCAACCTCCATGTCCACACCGGAGCCCGCGCTGCCCAAAATCATGCCGCTGGTGGAATCCACAATCGCGGTGCACATGGCACCGTCGCTGGTCATGAGTTCATCGAGTGTTTGTTTGATCGTTGTCATAGTTAAGTCCTGGTTGAGTCAATAAATATGCTGCGGCAGTTTTATTTTGACGAGTGCCCCGCAGCTACGCACAAGCTTTTACATAGGGTTGCGTGATTACCTGGAATCCAGAATATGGCTGAGTTGCCGTATTCTTTGTGTCCATTGTTTCCAATCGATACTGTTTTGGCGGAGGCAAAGGGTGGTAAACATCATGTCATTCCCACAGGCATGCAGGCGAATCGCATGGTCATGCAGCGCAAGCTCCAGATAATCCAGCGGACCAAAGATGTCAAAGGTCGATTTGTTTCGTTGGTACAGCCGCCAATAATCGGTGGTTGATTCCGTTAATGGAATCAGGTTGGCGAGTGATCCAGACGCATGCCAGACCATCCCCGTGTGGGTTTCCACCACGGCGCACCCCACAACACCCGGAGATTTCGCCATGCTGTCGATTTTGGCCATGATGTACTTTGACTTCATAAGGCAGCCATGGCTTTGGCGAATTGTTTCCCACGGTAACTGACCTGTGCCATCACGCCTGTAGCGTCGGAAACAATGTTGATGATGAGCTGTATGTCCCTGCGACGCACCGCAAACACCTGAATAAATCCGCTTTCAGAAAAAATGGTGATATTGCTTGGCTCACCAACCGAAGACTCTTGAGCCACCACCTCACCAATGGCGGAGATCGAACTAGCCATTGCCGCGATACGTGCGGGCACAATGTCACCGTGATGAGAATAGGCCACCTCGAACCCGTCAATGGTGGAGATAACTACGGCACGTGTACCTGTAATATCCCTAAGAATATCGCTCGCCTCTTGTTCTGCAAACCGGCGAATGGCATCCATAGATTCCGTCGTTGTCATTTCTTGGTGCTCATAGGTTGAATTGGGACGAATGGAAGCCACGTTCAGATTTCTGCTTCAATTTGGGTTAACAGCGCATCTATCAACAAGAGAACATCGTCACGCCGCCGCACATCCACTGGAATGACAGGTATCAGATGTTGCTGTTGAAAAAGGTAGTCGGCATAGGTGTCGATGTCCGGCTGCGGACATTCCGTTGAACGCCCCACACCAATCACACAAGGGGTATGGAGCAACTGTTCGCTGAAACCGGTAAGGTACTTTTGCAGGTCTTGCAACGGATCCGGGCGGGTGTTATCTATCAGGATAATGATTCCCAGCGCATTGGATGCCAAAATCTTCCACAAAAAGTCAAACCGGTCTTGCCCAGGTGTTCCAAAAAGTCGGAGTCGGTTGCCGTTTTCTAGGTCAACCAAACCAAAATCCAAACCTACCGTGGTGAGCGGCTTTGATAATGTGGGGTCTGTATTCGTGACGTCCGTCACAATGGGGGGAGCGTCGCTTACTACCGCAATGGCCGTGGTTTTTCCGGCCCCTGTGGTTCCGCTGATGAGTATCTTGTATTCATTCATGGGATTGGCGATACATAAAGCCCCAGTTTCCGACGAATGGACGACACAAGACCGCGGCTGACAACAGGTGCAGGATGTTTTTTTTCGGAGACCGTTCTAAGTGCGACAGTTTGTTTTTGCGCCGTGGGTTCAGTGACGGTAACTAGCTGGAGCGAACGCAAAACTGCAATAAACGACTTGCATTCTTCCAAGGACACACCCGAGGTAACCGAGAGGTCGTGAACCGACATTGCTTTGCGCCCAAGCAAGTTGGACAACCGTATGCGCTCTTTGTTTTCCCGAATCGTCAACTGGGGTGGCCAGCGATGGAGTTTGTATTTTTCCTGATCTGCTTCTCCAGCGTTGCTGGTCGAATGAGGAATATCTTGCAATGCGGCGCTACGCAATTCCGCTGTCACAGAATAACTTTTGTCGACGGATGAAAAACCCAGTGATTTGATTTTTGCAGAAAGATGGTTGAGGCATGCGTGCAATCGCGGTCCATCTATTGGACGGCGGAATTGTGCATTTACCTCCGGATTGCTTGCCAAAACAATTTCAATTGACTCGGTCTCAAGATTTGATTTTTGGTGTTCCTCGGCGAGGCTAACTATATAAGCATCCGCTGGCATCTCTGGGGAATATACCCATGGAAAGTCATTGTCTGCAGACATAAGGCGTATCAATGCCTTAATGAGGTTTTCCTCATTGGGCTGAAACCCTTTTATTCCGATTCTCCACAATTTCATTTTGGTTTATATATCGTAGCTGAATTGAGGAAAATGATAGGTGAGCTGCAGTCGAAACATCGCGAGTGTAAATTTAAATGTACATTTAATTTTCCAGTAATTAAGTTGCAATTGCACTTCGTTACAAAATACTGATTGCACAAGCGACGTTATTATGTGAATAACAAAATGTAGTGGTTTTGATTTGTGTGAATTTGCGGGCATATCTTGTGGGTGCCCGGCGTATGACGAGGATATTTTTCTTTCCCTTAGGTTGCTCCATGTCGGTGTGCGGACGCTCCTTGTTGGGGTTTTTCTGATTGTGGGAATTCGGCAACGCATTGCGGGGTTCCGGTGCTTGGTCCGTGAAATGTCGTAAATTTGGTCATGTGGTACGCTATAACTGTTTATTCATACAGTACCGCATAGTTTCAAGTGGAGGCCCCATGCTGACCGATACCGCTGCGCCCTCTGGGCTGTACGCCGATGACAACCACACCGTGCGATGTGTGTGGTGTCGTGGCACTCCGGACTACCAGCGCTATCACGACCAGGAATGGGGTTTTCCGGTGCATAGCGACACCCGGTTGTTCGAAAAAATCTGTCTTGAAGGCTTTCAGGCCGGTTTGAGCTGGCTCACTATCTTGAATAAGCGCGAGTCCTTCCGTGCTGCTTTCGCGCGCTTTGACATGGACCAGGTGGCCCGGTTCGATGACGTTGACGAAAAGCGTCTTGTGTTGGACGCAGGCATCGTGCGCCACCGTGGCAAGATCGCCTCCACCATTAACAATGCCAAACGTGCCCAGGAATTGCGTGCCGAATTCGGTAGTTTGGCGGCGTATTTTTGGGAGTTTGAGCCTGCCAGCGCTAGCCGCCCGGCCACCATCACCCACCAAACGCTCAGCGGCGTGACGACTTCGCCAGAGTCGATTGCGCTGTCCAAAGACCTGCGCAAGCGCGGCTGGAGCTTTGTCGGCCCCACGACGATGTACGCCTTTATGCAGGCCATGGGGCTGGTGAACGACCACTTGGAAGGCTGCCACGCCCGCGAACGTGCGCTGCAAGCCCGGTTGGCCTTTGTGCCACCGCGCAGGGCTTAGGCAGCGGCAATGGCTGTCATGAGCACCGCGTGGCCGTTGTATAGCGCGTCACTGCGCACGTCGTTGGACCCGGCAAAGTCTGCAAAGTCCGGGCTCATCACGCGTGCGCCTGCGCTGAATTGGCCGGTGGGTGCCAGTTCCAAAACGATGGATGCTTACTGGCCGAGACGCTGATTGGCGGGCGATGCGCCGTAGCACCCGCCACACAAGGGGTCGAATAGATAGTCACGGTGGCGGACATGGGCGGGACTCTATCAATGGATTTCGGAGCGAGGTGCGGCAAGGGCTTGCTCAAAAAGCGCGATCTCTTGCGACAGGCTGCCACGGCTGCGGAAGTGGCGGGCAGCGCGGTTGTACCAGTTCTCGGCGTCTTCCAGATCGCCTTCCTGCAGGTGCAGGATGCCGTGCAACCAGGCGGCCAGCATGGAGTTGTCCTTCTGCACCAGGTCGTGCGCGGCGTGCCAGCGTCCGGCGTGCAGGTCTTGCAAAACGTGGTGCAGAAGGGTCATGGCAGGCTCCTGGATACAGAGGTTTATTCCACAACATAGGACATGGCGAGGGGGCTTACCACTTCATTTCACCCGTGTTGACTTTGGCGCCAATGTCCAAGGACAGGCCACCGTCCGTCAGGGCAGGGTAGGCCTGCTTCATGGCGGGGATTAGCGTGGCGCTGGTCTTGTGGGCTCCCAGGTTCTTCTCAAAAGTCTGCAGGTAGTCCTTGGTAAAGGCAATGGCGCTGGCGTCCAACGGGGTACCGCCTGCCATGTGACCGGGAACCACCAGCGCGGGCTTGAGGGCGGTAATGTCGTCGAGCTGGGCGACCCAGGCGGCGCGCTCGACGGCAGTTTGTGTGTCGGCGGTCCACACGTGCATATTGCCAAACACGCCGATGTTGCCCACTACGGCCTTGATAGACGGAATCCATGCGTAGGGGCGGTGTGCCAGCAGGCCTTGGGTGCCTCGGATCTCTATGGTCTGGCCCTCCAGCGTCAGGGTGTTGCCCTCCAGTGCGCGGGGGAGCACTGGCTTACGTGGCGCGTTGGCACCCATCTTGGGGCCCCAAAACGCGACCTTGCCAGCGACCTTGGGGGCCAGTTTGCTTAACACCGCAGGCGTGGTCACCACGTCGGCCTAGGGGAACACTTCTTTCAGTGCTTCCACGCCGAAGTAGTAGTCCGGGTCGGCCTGGCTCACATAGATGGTGGTGAGTTGCTTGCCGCTATCGAGCACGTTGGCGGCGATGCGCAAGGCGTCCGCGCGGGTAAAGCCTGCGTCGATGACGATGGCGTCTTTCTGGCCATAAACCAGAGTCGAATTCACGTTGAAGCTGTTGGCGTCAGCGTTGTAGACCTTGACGGTGAGCGGCTGCTGGGCGTTAGCTGCCCCAGACAGTGAGGTAAAGGCGATGGCCAGCGATGCGGCGATAACGGTAGTGCGGATCATGGTGAACTCCTAGGTTGGGTTGGACGCTGTGAGGTCGTCTCATCAGCGTTGGAGCGAACTTTAGTTTCAATAATCGCGCAGATAAATCGGATAATTAGCCCAATACTGTTTCATAAATAGAGCAAAACATGGATCGTTTGACCGCCATGCGGGTGTTTGTGGAGGTCGCGCAGAGTGGCAGTTTCAGTGCCACGGCCGACAAGCTGGACATGTCGCGCGCCATGGTGACGCGCTATGTGGGCACGCTGGAGCAGTGGTTGGGCGCGCGCCTGTTGCAGCGCACCACCCGCAGCGTCACGCTCACCGACGCCGGTGAGAGCTGCCTGCGCCGCAGCCAGCAGATGTTGGCGCTGGTGGAAAACGTGGAAGAAGAAACCAGCCGCCACGACGGCACGCTGCGTGGGCAATTGCGGGTGACCTGCAGCATGTCGTTTGCTTATGCCGAACTGGCGGCGGCGATTGCCGACTTTCTGGCGCTCTACCCCCAGCTCAAGATCGATCTCAACGCCAGCGAAGGCGCACTCAACCTGGTGGAGGCGCGCATTGATCTGGCCATCCGCATCAGCGCCGAGCCGGACCCGGCGCTCATCGGCCGGGTGCTGGCCCCCTGTGCCTCCGTGCTGGTAGCGTCCCCCAGCTACCTGGCCAAACACGGCACGCCCCAGATGCCCACGGACTTGTTGGCCCACCGCTGTCTGAGCTACGCCAACTTTGGCAAAAGCGTGTGGAAGCTACAGCGCGGCGAGGAAGGGGCAGAGGTACATGTAGGCAGTCACTTCAGTGCCAACGAGGCCACGGCCTTGCTCCGGGCGGCGCTGGCCGGTGGTGGGGTGGCTCTGCAACCCACCTATCTGGCCAACCCGCACGTGGTGGATGGCCGCTTGCAGGTAGTGCTGCCGCAGTGGCAGTTGCCCAAGATGTCTATTTACGCGCTCTATCCCTCGCGCAAGCACCTCGCACCGGCAGTGCGGGCCTTGCTGGACTTTTTGGTCGAGCGCTTCGCCAGCGAGCCTTGGAAGTTGGATCGCTGACCCGCTATCCCTTCTGCAGCGGTTCGTGCACGTTTCACGGATGCAGTCGCCTGCATCGATTCAAGAAATCAGCCCAGGTGCTCCACCACCAGCAACGCTTTGGCCATGCCCTTGCCCGTGTTGCGGATGGTGTGCTGCACATCTGCTGGATAGCGCGCGCTGTCGCCTGCCTTAAGCACCTTGCTACTGTCGGCGGCCTGCACGGTGAGGCTGCCACCAAGCACCGAGAGGTGTTCTTTGGCACCCGCTTCGTGCGGCTCAGAGGCGAGCACGCCACCCGGCTGCACCGCCAGTTCGTACCATTCCATACGTCCAGCCAAGGCAATGGGCCCCAGGATGCGCAGCGTGCATCTGCTGTCCGGGCTGGTGGTGACCGGAATAGCGTGGGCCGGTACCAGTTCCACCGTCGGTATGGCGCTGTCTGCGGGTGTATTGCCCAACAGGTCGGTGAGTTGAATGCCCAGCGCCGTGGCCAAGCGCCACAGCACACCCACCGTGGGGTTGGCCTGGTTGCGTTCTACGTCGGACAGCATGGATTTGGACACGCCCGCCCGTTTGGAAAGCTCGTCCAGCGAGAGCTGCTGTGCCTTGCGCGCGGCTTGCAGTGTGAAGCCAACGGCGGGTGGACCTTCGGCCAAAGGCTTGGAGTGGGGCGCTTGCGTCATCGTGATGTTGGTCGCTAGAATGGAATATTTGTTCGATATATCGGAAATATCCGCTGAAAGATATTACACCGCCATGACCACTTTACCCACCGCTGCCCTCGGCCATTACTTGCAATTTGCCAGCGACAACACGTCGGGCATCTGTCCCGAGGCTATGCAGGCTTTCTTGGCGGCCAACACCGGTTTTGCGGCGTCCTATGGCAATGACGACGCCACGCGCGTGGCTTGCGACCGGATCCGCGAGGTGTTTGAGGCGGATGCCGAGGTGTTTTTTGTGTTCAACGGCACAGCGGCGAATTCGATTGCGCTGGCATCCCTATGCCAGTCCTATCAAGCCGTCATTTGCAGCGACACCGCCCACGTGGAGACCGATGAATGCGGCGCGCCTGAGTTTTTCTCGAATGGTTCCAAGCTGCTTTCCGCCCCGCACCGCCACGGCAAGCTCACCTCGGCGGGGGTGCTCGACGTCATCACCCGCCGCACCGACGTGCACTACCCCCGGCCCAAAGTCGTCACGCTCACGCAATCTACCGAACTGGGCTCCGTTTACCAGAAAGGCGAGATCAGCGGTATCAGCCGCATCGCGCAAGAGCACGGCCTGAAGGTGCACATGGACGGCGCCCGCTTTGCCAACGCCGTGGCCGCCCTCAGGGTGGCACCTGCCGACATCACCTGGCGCGCTGGTGTGGATGTGCTGTGCTTTGGCGGCACCAAGATGGGATTGCCGATTGGCGAAGCCATCGTGTTTTTTGACCGCAAGCTGGGCGAAGAATTTTCTTATCGCTGCAAGCAGGCCGGGCAGCTGGCTTCCAAAATGCGTTACCTGTCGGCCCCGTGGCTGGCCATGTTGACCGATGGCACCTGGCTACGCCACGCCGCCCACGCCAACGCCATGGCGCACCGCCTCTCAGAGCGCATTGCCGGTATCGCCGGTGCCGAACTGCTGTTGCCTACCGAAGTGAACGGCGTGTTTGTCAACCTGCCCGAGCCCGCCATTGCCCGCCTCAAGGCGCTGGGTTGGACCTTCTACACCTTCATCGGCAGCGGTGCGCGCTTTATGTGCTCCTGGGCGACGACGGAGGAGGCTGTGGACCATTTGGCGGATGACTTGGAGCGCGCGCTCGCCGCATAAAAAAAACCCCCCTTGATCACGGGAGGCTTTTCACGGGTCGCGTGAGATGGATCAGCCAAGTCGTGCTCGGTGCAGCGCAATCTGCGCCCGCACTTGCGCAGGCGCAGTGCCCCCCAAGATGTTGCGCGCATTGAGCGAGCCGCGCAGGCTAAGGCACTCAAATACATCGGCCTGCACGTTGGGGTTGAAGCTTTGCAGCACCTCCAGCGGCAGCTCGGACAAGTCCATGCCGCGCTCGGTGGCGGTCTTGACGGCGTGTGCCACCGTCTCGTGCGCGTCGCGGAAGGGCAGACCTTTCTTCACCAGATAGTCGGCCAGATCGGTCGCAGTTGCGTAGCCTTTGAGGGCGGCGCGCTCCATGGCGTCTGCGTTTACGCGAATGCCACCTTCCTTTGTACCAGTGGCCGCATTCAGTTGACCGCCAATCATCTCGGAGAAGATCCGCAGCGTGTCTTTGAGCGTATCCACCGTGTCGAACAAGGGCTCTTTGTCTTCTTGGTTGTCTTTGTTGTAGGCCAGGGGTTGGCCCTTCATCAAGGTAATCAGGCCCATCAGGTGGCCGACCACGCGGCCAGTCTTGCCGCGTGCCAGCTCGGGCACGTCGGGGTTTTTCTTCTGCGGCATGATGGAACTGCCAGTGGTGAAGCGGTCCGCAATTTTGATGAAGCCGAAGTTCTGGCTCATCCAGATGATCAGCTCTTCGCTCATGCGGCTGATATGCACCATGGTCAGGCTCGCAGCACTGGTGAACTCGATCGCGAAATCGCGGTCGCTCACAGCGTCCAGGCTGTTCTGGCACACGCCGTCCATCGCCAATGTTTTTGCCACGCGCTCACGGTCCAGCGGGTAGCTGGTGCCCGCCAGCGCGGCGCTGCCCAGCGGAAGGCGGTTGGTGCGGCGGCGCACCTCAGCAAAGCGCTCGGCGTCTCTTGAAAACATCTCCACGTAGGCCAGCATGTGGTGGCCAAAGCTTACGGGCTGGGCCACCTGCAGGTGGGTGAAGCCGGGCAGGATGACCTCGGCATTTTTCTCGGCGACATCGACCAGCGACTTTTGCAGGTCTACCAACAGCTCGCCAATCACATCAATCTCGCCGCGCAACCACAGGCGCACGTCGGTGGCCACCTGGTCATTGCGGCTGCGGCCGGTGTGCAGGCGCTTGCCTGCGTCGCCTATCAGTTGGGTGAGGCGCGCTTCGATGTTGAGGTGCACGTCTTCCAGGTCCAACTTCCATTCAAACGCGCCGGACTCGATTTCGCTCCAGATCTGCGCCATGCCTTTTTGTATCGCGGCGTGGTCGTCCGCGCCGATGATGCCCTGTGCGGCCAGCATTTCCGCGTGCGCCAGGCTGCCGGTGATGTCTGCCTGCCAGAGGCGTTTGTCAAAAAACACGCTAGAGGTGTAGCGCTTGACCAGATCGCTCATGGGCTCAGAAAACAGCGCGGACCACGCTTGGGATTTTTTATCGAATTGGTTTTGGGACATGGGAAGCGCTTTTCAGGAATGGAGTCAAAATCCAGTGGACATGAACGACGACCAAATATTATCGGCCCTTCACGAGGCCCACCCGCCACGGCGCTCGGCGGCGGAGCCCGAGGTCCGCGTGTTTGATGCCTGCCACATTGGGGTGGTGTTGCGTGCGGTCCTTTTTGTGGAGTCTTCGGTAGCCACCGTGTGTATGTTTGGTGCGCAAGATCCGGCGGACTGGTTGGCCCAGTTGGGGCTGGTAACAGCGGCGGCGCTGCCTGGCACCTTGGCGTGGCTGGCTTGTACCTGTGCGGCACAGCGCCTGCTCGCGCGCATGCGTCGTCCGCTGCAGTATGGCGTGGCGGTGGGGGCAGGCGGTCTGGCCGGCACCTACGGTTGTGCGGTCTTGGCATGGTCGGGGTTGGTACAAAGCCCCCCGTGGCTGGCCAGTTATGTGGCGGGTGCGATGTTATCGAGTTTGCTGGTCATTGCCCTGGTGATGCGCGCCCAAGGACGCATGCCGTCCGACACCACGGCGCGTCTCTCCGAGTTGCAGTCCCGTATACGTCCTCACTTTTTGTTCAACACCTTGAACAGTGCTGTCGCCTTGGTGCGTGCAGAGCCGGCGCAAGCAGAGTCTTTGTTGGAAGATTTGAGCGATCTGTTTCGCCATGCGCTCAAAGACGTAGGGCACGCGGTGAATGTGCGTGAGGAGCTGGCCCTGGCTCAGCGCTATTTGGCGATTGAGAAGGTGCGTTTTGGCGAGCGCATGCGTGTGCATTGGGAGTTGGACCCGATGGCCGACGATGCCCTCCTGCCCCCCCTGATTCTCCAGCCCTTGGTGGAGAACGCAGTGCGCCACGGCGTGGAGCCCAGTGTCGAGGGTGCGGACATCATGATCTCTACCCGTTGCAAAGGCTCGGTCGTGGTCATCAAGGTGACCAACACCGTGCCGGCCGGGCAGGGTGCGCGCGGCCAGGGTTTGGCCCTGCACAATGTGCGGCAACGCTTGGCGTTGCTGCACGACGTGCAAGGCCAGTTTCGATTTGGCCTGAAGAACGGCGTGTTTCAGGTGCGCATGGAGGTGCCTCTGTGACCGCACCAGCACCGGCGTTGTCGTTGCGGGCCATGGTTGTAGACGACGAGCCGTTGGCCCGTGCGCGCTTGCGCGCACTGCTCGAAGCCTGCCAAGGTGACATCCGTGTGGTGGCCGAGGCACCTAACGCCCCATCCGCATTGGCCTTGCTCCATGCCCAGGACATCGACGTTCTGTTTTTGGATATCCACATGCCGGGCTCCAGCGGACTGACCTTGGCGCAGACCCTGCGTGACATGCCACGCCCCCCCGCAGTGGTCTTTGTCACGGCCCATACCGACCATGCCGTGGCTGCTTTTGATGTGGAGGCCGTGGACTACCTGACCAAGCCGGTGCGCTTGCAACGTTTGCAAGCTGCGGTCTGGAAGGTAGAGCGCTTTTTACGCGGCGAGCGTCATGAGCTTGCGGAAGTGGCCCACCAAGAAGTTTTGGTGATTCAGGAACGACAACGCACCGAGCGGGTGCCGCTGAGTCAGGTGCTGTATTTCAAAGCGGAACTCAAGTACGTTACCGTCCGCACGGTTTCACGCAGCTATATCTTGGACGGCGCATTGAACGAGTTGGAAGAGCGTTATTCGGCGCAGTTCATCCGCATACACCGCAACGCGTTGGTGGCACGAACCCGGATACGGGCA
>JARXAM010000101.1 GCA_029865845.1 Rhodoferax sp.
GAACTCAAGTACGTTACCGTCCGCACGGTTTCACGCAGCTATATCTTGGACGGCGCATTGAACGAGTTGGAAGAGCGTTATTCGGCGCAGTTCATCCGCATACACCGCAACGCGTTGGTGGCACGAACCCGGATACGGGCACTCGAAAAGCGCATGGACGCTACCGAGGGAGAGGTGTGGACCCTGCGCATGCATGGCGTGGAAGACACCCTGTCGGTGTCACGTCGCCAACTCACGTCGGTGCGAGCCCTAATCTCCCAGTGAGCGCCGGTTGGTGTACTGCAACGCAAGGCCTTGAGGCCTTGCGTTGCAGCTCCGCAGCCGAGCGGCACTCAGCCCGTATTGCGCAGACCGGCGGCGATGCCGTTGATAGAAATATGTATCCCGCGCTGCACCCGCTCGTCGGCCTTACCTTCGCGGTAGCGGCGCACCAGCTCCACCTGCAAGTGGTGCAAGGGGTCGATATAGGGGAAACGGTGGCGGATGGAACGCTGGAGTGCTGCGTTGTTGGCCAAGCGATTCTTTTCACCCGTGATGGTGGCCAGCGCATGGGCTGTGCTGTGCCACTCGGCTTCGATGGCCGTGAAAATTTTCTTGCGCAAGCGGGCATCGCCCACCAACTCGGAGTAGCGCGATGCCAGCGCCAAATCGCTCTTGGCCATCACCATGTCCATGTTGGAGAGCAGCGTGCGGAAGAAGGGCCACTGCTTGTACATTTTTTGTAGCAAAGCCACGCGTTCCTTTTGCTCGGCGGCCGTTCCGCTGCCGATAAACGTTTGTACGGCCGAGCCAAACCCGAACCAACCGGGTAGTGTCAAGCGGCATTGACCCCAGCTAAAGCCCCATGGAATGGCGCGCAGGTCTTCAATGCGCTGCGATGCCTTGCGCGACGCGGGGCGCGAGCCGATGTTGAGTTCGGCAATCTCACGCAAGGGCGTTGAGCTGAAGAAGTATTCGGTGAAGCCGGGGGTTTCGTACACCAGCGCCCGGTAGGCCGCCATGCTGTTGTGCGACAGCTCAGCCGCCGCTTCCAGGAAGGCTTTTGTTGCCGACTTGGTGGGTTGCAGCAGCGTCGCTTCGAGTGTGGCGGCGACCAAGGTTTCAAGGTTGCGACGACCGATTTCGGGGTTGGCGTATTTGGACCCAATCACTTCGCCCTGTTCGGTCAGGCGTATTTGGCCACGCACAGTGCCGGGGGGCTGCGCCAAAATGGCCTGGTAGCTTGGGCCGCCGCCACGGCCCACAGTGCCGCCGCGTCCATGGAACATGCGCAACTGGATGTTGTGCTGCGTTGCCAGCACGTCAAACAATTCGACCAAGGCTATTTCGGCGCGGTAGAGCTCCCAGTTACTGGTGAAAATGCCTCCGTCCTTGTTGGAGTCGGAGTAGCCCAGCATGATGTCCTGCTCGCCCCCGCTGCGTTTGATCAACTCGGCTACACCGGGCAGGGCGTAGAAGTCGCGCATGATGGGCGCGGCGTTGCGCAAGTCTTCAATGGTTTCAAACAGGGGCACCACGATCAAATCGGCCAAGCCTTCGGTGTCCAGGGTGCCACGCATCAAGCCTACTTCTTTTTGCAGCAGCAGAACCTCTAGCAAGTCACTCACCGTTTCGGTGTGGCTGATGATGTAGTGGCGGATGGCTTCATGGCCGAAGCGCTCGCGCATCACCTTGGCCATGGCAAAAATTGCGAGTTCGCCCTGCGCATGGGCCGAGTAGGCCACACCATGTACGCGCAAGGGCCGCGCATCGTTCAACAGGCCCATCAGCAGGCTGCGCTTTTCTTCTTCGCCCAGGCTGCTGTAGTCCGCGTGCATGCGGGCCGTGGACAGCAACTCGGCTACCACTTCTTCGTGTTTGTCGGAGCTCTGGCGCAAGTCAACCGTGGCGAGGTGGAAGCCGAACACTTCTACTGCACGGATCAGCGGGTGCAGGCGTTGGGCCGTGAGTGCAGCGCCGTGGTTGGCTTTGAGCGAGGCCTCGATCACACGCAGGTCCGCTACAAAGTTTTCAGCCAGCACATACGGGTTTTGCGGAGCCACGGCGTGACGCGCAGCCTCGGTGCCTGTCAGTTCCTTGAGGGTGGCAGCCAAACGCGCGTACATGCCAGTCAGGGCACGGCGGTAGGGCTCGTCTTTGCGGTGGGCGTTCTGGTCGGGCGAGCTTTCTGCCAAGGCTTGCATCTCGGGGGTGCAGTCGGCCAGCATGGCGGAGATGGACAGCTCACCGCCCAAGTAATGCACCTCGGTCAGGTAGTGGCGCAGTGCCACCTCCGCCTGGCGGCGCAGCGCGTATTCCAGGGTTTGGGCGCTGACGTTGGGGTTGCCGTCGCGGTCACCGCCAATCCACTGGCCCATGCGCAAAAAGCTGTGTACCGGCTGGTTGCCCAGCATGTCTTCCAGGTCTGCATAGAGCTTGGGGATCTCGCGCAGAAAGGTGGATTCGTAGTAGCTCAGCGCGTTCTCGATCTCGTCTGCCACGGTGAGTTTGGAGAAGCGCAACAGGCGGGTCTGCCATAGCTGCATGACGCGGGCGCGCATTTGCGCTTCGTTGGCGGCCAACTCTTTGGGTGTGAGCGCGTCTTTTTTGCTATCGATGATGGTGGCCCGCTGCTTGATCTCGTCACGCTGGGTCAGTAACTGGGCGATGTCACGCTCGGCATCCAAAATGCTCTTGCGTTGCACTTCGGTGGGATGGGCGGTGAGCACCGGCGACACGAAGCTCTGGGCCAGCATGGTGGAAATGGCCTTGGGCGCAATGCCGGCCCAGCGCAGGCGGGACATGGCGACTTCGATGCTGCCTTCCTGCGTATCGCCGGCGCGCTCGTGGATGGCCCGGCGGCGGATGTGGTGGCGGTCTTCCGCCAAATTGGCCAGGTGCGAGAAATACGTGAAGGCGCGTATCACGCTCACGGTTTGGTCGCCAGAGAGACCCTTAAGCAATTTTTTGAGGGCTTTGTCGGCTTCGTGGTCCGCATCGCGGCGGAAGGCAACCGACAGTGTGCGGATTTTTTCGATCAGGTCATAGGCGTCCAGGCCCTCTTGCTCCCGGATCACATCCCCCAGAATGCGTCCAAGGAGGCGGATGTCTTCTACCAAGGGACGCTCGTTGTCTTTTGCGCGCTTGGCCGTTTCAGCGGCAGGTGCTTTGTTCATAAATCTGGGAGTGATGTGAGAGAGGCTTCGGGTGAAGCAAGTAACGGGCCCATGCTAGCATCGACCACCTACTAACTATTTCTTCTGAGTTACGATTTTGACCCATTTTACGATCGCCACCCGAGAGAGCCGATTGGCTATGTGGCAGGCCGAGCATGTGAAAGCGATTTTGGAAAAAGACGGTGCCTCGGTCTCCCTGTTGGGCATGACCACCCAGGGCGATCAAATTCTGGATCGCAGCCTGAGCAAGGTGGGTGGCAAGGGCTTGTTTGTCAAAGAGCTGGAGGTAGCGCTGGAAGAACAGCGGGCCGATTTGGCCGTGCATTCGCTCAAAGACGTGCCCATGGCCTTGCCCGATGGCTTTGTGCTGGCCTGTGTGTTGGAGCGTGAAGACCCCCGCGATGCGTGGGTGTCCAACCAGTACGCCAGCCTGTTGGACGTGCCGCTGGGCGGCGTGGTTGGAACATCGAGTTTGCGCCGGGTCGCTTTGTTGCGGGCCTTGCGGCCCGACCTGCGGATGGAGCCGCTGCGGGGTAACCTGGACACCCGTTTGCGCAAGCTTGACGAAGGTCAGTACGACGGCATTGTGCTGGCGTCTGCCGGCCTGAAGCGCTTGGGGCTGGAGGCGCGGATTCGCGCCGTGTTCTCACCCGAACAGATGCTGCCTGCAGCAGGGCAAGGCGCGCTTGGCATTGAAATCCGGTCAGACCGCGCCGACGTGCGGCAGGCGCTGCAACACCAGGTGCACCAGCCCACGTGGTTGGCAGTGGCGGCGGAACGGATGGTCAGTCGAATGATGGGCGGAAGTTGCTCGGTACCCTTGGCAGCGTATGCCACCATGGACGGAGACCTTCTTTACCTGCGGGCTGCCTGGGGCGACGCTGACGGAGTCCGGCCCTTGGTGCATGCCAGTGCGCGTGGTGTGGTGCGAGATGACGACGCCGCTATGGCCTTGGGCGCGCAGGTGGCGCGTGCACTGCAGGCACAGCTGGGTGCCAACCCTGCTTAGTGCAGTGGTGCGTGTCATCGTGACCCGGCCCGCCTCTGAGGCGCACGCCTGGTGCAGGGACATCGAGGCGGCGGGGCACAGCACGTGGGGCTTGCCGTTGATTGAACTGCGTGCTGCGCGCGAGGTGCGGGCATTGGAAGCCGCTCGCGCACGGATCCAGGCATTCGATGCAGTGATGTTTGTGAGTCCGAGCGCAGTGCATTTTTTTTGTGGTTCCGCGTCTGGGGCTCGCGGCGGGCCTCTGGTCTGGCGCAGTGATGCACCCCGCGCGTTAGTGACCGGCCCCGGCAGCTTTTCCGCCTTGCAGCAGTGCGGTGTTCCCGCCACGCTGATAGATATGCCAGACGCATCAAGCGCACAGTTTGACTCCGAGGCGCTGTGGCAAGCAGTACACCGGCGTATCCAACCAGGGTACCGGGTGTTGATCGTGCGGGGACACACTGCGGGCGAGGTCGATAGCCGCGAAGGCACCGGGCGCGACTGGTTTGCCGATCAGGTGCTGCAGGCGGGGGGGCACGTAGAGCGGGTGCTCTCCTATGAGCGATGGGCTCCGCAGTGGAGTGCGGCGACGAAGCAGCAGGTGGAGTTGGCAAGTCGAGATGGGTCGGTCTGGGTCTTCAGCAGTTCGGAGGCAATACGCAATTTGCAGGTTTGCGGCGCTGGCATGCGCTGGGATGAGGCCCGTGCCGTGGTCACCCACCCCCGGATCGCAACCGCAGCGCGCCATGCGGGCTTTGGTGTGGTGCGAGAGGCACGCCCTGTGCTCGCGGCGCTCTTGGCGTCGATAGAATCTCTGCGATGACACCTGAAGCCCCTGACGTCACCGCGCCTGTGCACACCGTTGCCCCCGAAGAGCCCGCGTCCACCGCGCCGCCTGCGCTCGCCCGGTCCTCCCAGCGCTGGTTGCGACTGGTGGCGCTGGTGGCCGTGATGGCGGTGATGGGTATCGTGGCTCTGTGGCACAAGTTGGGCAACATCCAAGAACAACTGGCACTGCAAACGGCGGAGTCTGGTACCCAGGCCAGCGAGGCTCGTGCCACCGCCAAGCAAGCCCAAGAGCTGGCCATTGAGACCGCAGCCAAACTGGCAGTGCTCGATGCGCGGCTCAGTGAGGTAGCGCTGCAGCGCGCACAGTTGGAAGAGCTCATGCAAAGCCTCTCCCGCTCGCGCGACGAAAACCTGGTGGTGGACATGGAGTCGTCCCTTCGTTTGGCGCAGCAGCAGGCACAGCTCACAGGCAGCGTCGAGCCCTTGCTGGCAGCACTCAAATCGGCAGAGTTGCGGGTCAGCCGTGCCGCACAGCCCCGTTTGGCTCCGCTCATGCGTGCTATCGGCAAAGATATTGCCCGCATCAGGGGCACTGCGTTGTCCGACACGCCCGCGCTGTTGGTTCAACTCGATGAGTTGGTCGCCTTGGCAGACGAAATGCCTTTGGCCAACAGCGTGCGCACCAGCAAGCCGCGCCCCAGTCCGGCTAGAGGTGCAGAAGAAACCTGGTCTGGTTGGTGGGGTCGCCTGTTGCAATCCGCCCAGGATGAGCTGCGCAGCCTGGTGCGTATCAGCACGATTGACAATCCCGAGGCCACCTTGTTGTCGCCCGAACAGTCCTTTTTCGTGCGTGAGAACGTCAAACTCAAAGTGCTCAATGCGCGTTTGGGTTTGTTGTCGCGCCAAGTAGATGCGGCACGCGCCGATATGGCGGCTGCTTCCAACGCGATGCAGCGGTACTTCGACACGTCATCGCGCAAAACCCAGGCAGCCCTTGGATTGGTGTCTCAGGTGCAATCCCAAATGCGCGCGCTGGAGGTTCCCCGTGTGGATGAAACCTTCGCCGCCCTGGCGACCGCGGCAGCTGGGAGGTAAGGATGCGCTTTGCTCTGTGGTTGGTAGGCCTTTTCGGATGTGCGGTGGCCATTGCCTGGTTTGCCGGCAGTAATGAAGGGACGGTCACCCTGTATTGGCCGCCCTACCGCGTGGATGTGTCGCTCAATCTGGCCGCACTGGGTTTGATCGCGCTCTTTGCCATCGTGCATACGGCGCTGCGGGGTATCTCTGGGCTTTTGCGGCTGCCCCAACAGGCGCGGCGTTGGCGCTTGTCGTACAAAGAGCGAACTATTTATGCTGGTTTGCTGGATGCGGTTTCCCATCTGATCGCCGGTCGCTACGGGCGTGCGCGCAGAGCGGCAGAGATGTTAGTGCAGGTAGAGCAGTCCATGGCAGCCAGCGCAGACGTGTTGCCCGACGCGCAGCGTGTGCGCATTCTTGCGCACCTGCTTGCCGCAGAAAGTGCACATTCCTTGCAGGACCGCGATAGGCGCGAAATGCATTTCCAGCATGCGCTGGCCATCACCAAAGCCAGCGATGTGGGCGATTTGCGGGACGGCGTGCAACTGCGGGCTGTGCGGTGGGCACTGGAAGATCGCGATGCCATGCGCGCGTTGCAGTGGCTCGATCAGTTGCCGGTGGGAACGTCGCGTCGCACGGTGGCGCTGCGCCTTCGCTTCAAGGCGGCCCGCATGGCCGGCCATGTGTTGGAGGCGTTGGAGGCGGCACGCGTGCTGACCAAATACCGGGTGTTTTCCGAGGTGGCGGGTGCGGGCATAGCGCGTGGCTTGGCTTTGGAGCTTTTGCGCAGTGCGCGGGATCTTGCCCAACTGCAAGCCGTGTGGGAGCAGCTAGATCCCGCGCAACAACAATCCCCGGATATTGCGTTTGAGGCCGCGCAGGCATGGATCGCCATGGGCGGCGACTCGGATGTGGTTCGCGCTTGGATGCTGCCCTTGTGGGAGCGACTGGGCACGCATGGCGCACTCACCCAGGAACAGCGGACGCAGCTCATACGCCTATTGGATCGCAGCTTTGCCAACACCCCGACCCCACCGGATAGCCAGTGGCTTGCACGTATCGAGGCAGCCCAAATGTCGCAACCTGGCGATCCCTTGCTTCAGTACTTGGCCGGCGTTTTGTGTATCCGTCTGGCCTTGTGGGGAAAGGCGCAGGCGCTCATCCGCCAAGCCCTTTCAATGCTTAAAGACGATGCGCTAAAGCGCCGTGCGTGGTTGCACATCGCAGATTTGGCCGAACGTCACCAAGACGCTACGGCGGCAGCGCAGGCCTACCAGCGCGCTGCCAAGCTTTAGGGCTCACAAGCCATAGACTGCACTACCCGGTTGCCATCACCTTGCATAGGTAAAGCGGGTTTTTTGTTCGGATAAAAAAAGGGCGTCCGGTGGACGCCCTTGTCGTTTCACAGCGCCAGGACCTCGGTCCCGGCAGCTTGCCGCGCCATCAGGGAGTCGGATCCTCTTCAAAAGGCAGCTTCATTTCCCGCAAATCGCGTCGCGTTTCCACCAATACCAATGGGCGTGTGTCTTGCGTCACGGGTGCTGCACGCTCGCGGGGCTGGTGCA
Source organism: Rhodoferax sp. (assembly GCA_029865845.1). Classification (GTDB taxonomy): domain Bacteria; phylum Pseudomonadota; class Gammaproteobacteria; order Burkholderiales; family Burkholderiaceae_C; genus Allorhodoferax. Next base: position 7,575 of record JARXAM010000101.1, read on the forward strand.
CCGCCACGGGCTCGGCTGCGATCGCCGCTTGCACCGCCTGAACCTTGGCGGCATCCGAATGCACCCACTCCAAGCCTGATTGCGTAGCCAGTGCGCGCAGCGACTCGGTCGGTAGCACGAACGTCTGCACCTTGGGCATGCGGTCCGCAGGCAAGGCCTGGTTGTTGACCGATGGGGCCTGCGGCGCATCGGGCGTCAGGCTGGTCGCTGGTGGCACCCATTGCGCAGTCGGTGTTACTGGCCCTTGCGTTGGGGGGGCAGACTCGGCGGGCGCGTGTTCTTGCTCCTGCGCAGCCTGTAACGCGGGCGCGGTGGCAGCCGCATCACTCATGGGCTCCTCTGCGGGAAGGCCTTTGCTGCCTTGCGCGGAGCGGTTTGCCCGGTTGCCGCGGTCGCGTCCGTATCGATCCCTGGAGCGACGTTCCCGCTGCTCGGGTGCCGCCGATGACGGGCCGCTGTCCTGTGCCACGTCGCCACCGTCGGTGGTGTTTACCGGGTCCACCAGCACGTCACCATCCGCTTGCGCGGTCGCTTCGGTGTGGGGTGCACGTGTTGCTTTGTCGTTGCGACGTCCTCGACCATTGCGCGCCCGGCCTTCCCGGTTACCACGGGTGTCGCCCTCAGAGCCTGCCTCGGATGCCGGTGCCACGCCTGTGGCATCGTCTGCCCCACGAAGGGGCGCGTCGCTCTGGTCAGCGCCCCGTGGCGTGCGGGGTCCTTGGGCATGGCGCTCTGGTCGGCCCTCCCGGTTCAAGGGCGCTACGGTAACCTCGGCGCTTGGGGCTCCGCCATGGGGGGTAGCCGATAGTTCTTGGTCCGCACGTTCTTGGCGGTTGCCAGGATTTCTGTCGCTGCGGTCTTGTCGCGTTCCACGGCCGTTGCGGTCACCCCGCGGCGCGCGGTCATTGCGCTCCATGCGGTTGTCTTGGCGCACTTCTTCACGTCCGTCGTTGCGGGCTTCTCCCCGTGGGGGGCGAGCGCCTTTGCGGCCCGCGTCTCTGCCGGATGCCGAGCGCGTGTCGCGCCGCTCGTCGGGCTTGACCGTCGTTTTCGGGGCAGGCACGGCGGGGGCTTCTTTGGGGGCGGCGAACCAGCTTTTTACCCATTGCACGACACCTGCAAAGACATTTGCCTTTGTCACAGGGGCCGCCGTGGGCGGCAGGGGCTTGGCTGCTGCCGGTTTGGCGGCGGCTACGGGAGCAGGTGCATCCGGCAAGACGCCTTTGATCACCGGGGTCTGTTTGTTGGTAGGTTCCTGGGACCGGCGTGTGACGCCAGTGGACTCCTCCATGTCGTCGGCCATCTTGTAGCTGGCTTCAATGTGGTCCAAGCGAGGATCGTCGTGCTTGAGGCGTTCCAACTTGTAGTTGGGGGTCTCTAGCGTCTTGTTGGGCACCATCAGCACGTTGATGCGCTGCTTCAACTCGATCTTGGCGATTTCGGTGCGCTTTTCGTTCAACAGGAACGAGGCGACTTCCACCGGCACCTGGCACAGCACCGAGGCGGTGTTGTCCTTCAGGGACTCTTCCTGAATGATCCGCAAAATTTGCAGCGCGGAGCTTTCGGTGTCGCGGATATGGCCGGAGCCGCCGCAACGCGGGCAGGGGATAGAAGCGCCTTCGGAGAGAGCCGGGCGCAGACGCTGGCGGCTCATTTCCATCAGGCCGAACTTGGAGATGGTGCCGAACTGCACGCGGGCACGGTCTTGGCGCAGCGCGTCACGCAAGCGGTTTTCCACTTCGCGGCGGTTGCGGGACTCTTCCATGTCGATGAAGTCGATCACGATCAGGCCGCCCAAGTCGCGCAGGCGCATCTGGCGGGCCACTTCGTCAGCGGCTTCCAGGTTGGTGCGGGTGGCGGTTTCTTCGATGTCACCGCCCTTGATGGCGCGGGCCGAGTTCACGTCCACGGACACCAATGCTTCGGTGTGGTCGATCACGATGGCACCGCCTGAAGGCAGGGTCACGGTGCGGGCGTAGGCCGACTCGATCTGGTGTTCGATCTGGAAGCGGCTGAACAAGGGCGCGTCGTCACGGTAGCGCTTCACCCGCGCTGCGTGCTCGGGCATGACGTGCGCCATGAACTGCTGGGCCTGCTCGTACACGTCGTCGGTGTCGATCAGGATGTCGCCAATGTCATGGTTGAAGTAATCGCGGATCGCGCGGATCACCAGGCTCGATTCTTGGTAAATCAGGAAAGCGCCCTTGCCACCCTTGGACGCGCCGTCAATCGCGTTCCACAGCTTGAGCAGGTAGTTCAGGTCCCACTGCAACTCGGGCGCGCTGCGGCCGATGCCGGCGGTGCGGGCGATGATGGACATGCCGTTGGGGTATTCCAACTGGTCCATGTTTTCTTTGAGCTCGGCGCGGTCATCACCCTCGATGCGGCGCGACACGCCACCGCCACGCGGGTTGTTGGGCATCAGCACCACGTAGCGGCCTGCCAGCGAAATGAAGGTGGTCAGGGCCGCGCCCTTGTTGCCACGCTCCTCTTTTTCGACCTGCACCAGCAGTTCCTGGCCTTCTTTGATGACGTCTTGGATGCGCGCCTGCGAAGCAGACACGCCCTCCTTGAAGTACATCTTGGAGATTTCCTTGAACGGCAAAAAGCCGTGGCGGTCTTCGCCGTAATCAACAAAGCAGGCTTCCAGCGAAGGCTCGACGCGGGTAACGACGGCCTTGTAGATGTTGCCTTTGCGCTGTTCGCGCCCTTCGATTTCGATTTCGTAGTCGAGGAGTTTTTGTCCGTCGACGATCGCCAGGCGGCGTTCTTCAGCCTGCGTGGCGTTGATCAGCATCCGTTTCATGGATTGCATCCTTCTTCAATAAGCACATGCCCTAGGTGGGCTAACGGAGCCGGGCTGAAGAATTGAAGTGAGGAGGAATTGCCGGAGAACTTCAGGTCACACGTGGTGCCGAAGCGTAGGCGCGTGGATGGGAGCGAGGGGTTGCGTTTGTGAACTTGCTACCAAATGACTAACTGGTTGCGCAGGCGTTATCAAAGCTGCAGGCCGATTAGTGCCACCCGACGGGGCGCAGACGCTCCGCAGGCACATGGTGATCAGGCTTAGCAACACAAACATCTCGTTTCATTCCATCCGCCAACCGTGGGCTGGCGGATTTGGGGTATTCCGTATCAGGGTTTCAATTCGTCCGCATGACCGTTTGGTGACGCCGCCACCACATGCAACTGGCGTGTGATTTGCGGGTCGCGCCCAACGGCGGCTTCGACCTTCCAGCGTAGCGTTCAGTGGGGTGTGGACTAAACTCCCGACAAATCAACCACTTACGGCGCGACGCTAGTGAAACACATTATAGGGGGCAATCTGTCTGACCCCGCTCCCATACCCAGCCCCCACGTTAAATCAGTGACAGTGGACGAAGACAGCGCTGGCCAGCGCCTCGATAACTTCCTGATGAGAGAGCTCAAAGGGGTGCCCAAGACGCACGTGTACCGCATCATCCGCAGTGGCGAAGTCCGTGTGAATAAAGGACGCGCCAGCGCTGACACCCGCGTAGCCGCTGGCGACATCGTTCGCCTTCCGCCCGTGCGGACCTCCGAACGTGCGGAGCAGAAAGCGACTGCCATGGCCGAGCAAGCCACACGGATTGCGCCCGCCAAGGACTTTCCGGTGCTGTTTGAGGACGATCACTTTCTGGTAGTGGACAAACCTGCGGGGGTGGCGGTGCATGGCGGTTCCGGGGTCAGTTTCGGCGTCATCGAGCAGTTGCGCATGGCGCGGCCCCACGCGTCGTTCCTCGAGTTGGTGCACCGACTGGACCGGGAAACCAGCGGCATTTTGTTGATTGCCAAGAAACGCAGCGCCCTGAAAATTTTGCAAGACCAATTTCGGGAGCGTGAAACCGGCAAGACGTATTTGGCCCTCGTCGCGGGGCAATGGCCGGCCAACAAAAAAGTCTTGGACAAGTCTCTCCAAAAATACCTTTTGCCGGATGGCGAGCGCCGCGTGCGAGTGGTGGGCAAAGACCATCCAGATGCCATGCCGTCCTTGAGTTTGGTCAAGGTGCATTCGGTCACGCCGGCAGTGTGCGCGGCACAAACGCCACAGCAACGGGCCTATTCCCTGCTGGAAGTGACTATCAAAACGGGCCGTACCCACCAGATCCGGGTGCATCTTGCCTCGGAAGGCATGGGCATTGTGGGTGACGACAAATACGGCGATTTCGAACTGAACAAAGCCCTGGCACGAGACGATGGGTTTGTGGTGCTCAAGCGCATGTTTTTGCATGCATGGCGGTTTCAGTGCAAGCACCCAGCCACAGGAAAGCGCGTTGCGTTGCAAGCAGATTTGCCCGCTGAACTTGCCCGTTTTCTGGTGCGGGCCATTCCAGAAGATCCGGGCCTTGCCGCCCCGATTCAAGGTTAAATCTACCCATGCATTCCACCGACTCTCGCCAGCGCCGTTTTGACCTGATCGCCTTCGATTGGGATGGCACCTTGTTTGACTCCACGGCACTGATTACCCGCTGCATCCAGTTGGCAGTGAAGGATGTGGGCGGAACGGTACCTGGCGACAAAGATGCCGCCTATGTCATCGGCATGGGCCTGATGCAGGCGCTGGCACATGCAGCGCCGGATGTGCCGCCCGAAAAATACCCCTTGCTGGCGGCCCGCTACAAGCACCATTACGCTGCCCACCAGAACGACATCACGCTCTTTGCCGGAGTGCTGGACATGCTGGGTCGCCTCAAAGCCAGACAGTATCTGTTGACGGTGGCAACCGGCAAAAGCCGCAGTGGTTTGAATGAGTCATTGCGTGACGTGAACCTGCAAGGCATTTTTGATGGGTCGCGTACGGCAGACGAAACGGCGGACAAACCGCACCCCTTGATGCTGCAGGAGCTCATGACGGAATTTGGAGTCGCTGCCGATCGTGTGCTGATGATCGGCGACACCACCCATGACCTGCAAATGGCCCTGAACGCGGGCTGTGCCAGCGTGGCAGTGAGCTACGGTGCCCACGAACCCGACAGCTTTGCCGCGCTCGGCCCTTTGGTGGTTGCACACTCCGTCGAGGCGTTGGATGTGTGGCTGCGGGAAAACGCCTGACACAGCCCTGCTGACTTGGAGCGCCCATGCAGAACGCCTTTTCCGATCCCCCTGGAATCGCCCTGTGCAACTCCGCCGATCTGGTGGACAGTGGATTGGCGGTGCCCTTTGATGTGTCCTATTGCGGGCAGACCTGCTATGCCTTTGCCATTCGCTACGCGGGGACGGTGTATGCCTACCTGAACCGCTGCGCACACGTGCCCATGGAAATGGATTTCCAGCCCAATCGCTTTTTTGACCTGACGGGGCACTGGCTGATATGTGCCACCCACGGCGCGATGTACAGCCCCCAGACCGGTGCATGTCGCAGCGGCCCTTGCAGGGGCAAGCTCGTGCCGATTGCAGTGACTGAGGTGGACGGCGTGGTCCACTGGCATACTTCCTTTCAACTCCAACCAATTGCAATTTAATGATGACTGACCCTGTTCTTCCCACCGACTTACCCGATCCCAATGCGCCTCTCCAAGCGCAGGATGCTGAGCGCACGTTGCCTCCCCCTACGGCTGCGGCAAGTGCTGCCGGGCATGAGGGGTGGGAGCGTGCCACTCTCGAAAAATTGGCACATTCGGTCTTGGCAGAGCAAAGGGCAGCCCGGCGTTGGCGCAATGGCATTCGTCTAGCGTGGCTGGCTTTTTTATGCGTCTTAGTGTGGTTGGGTGTTCAGCAAAGCGGTGCACCTGCGGATATTTCGGCCCCCCATACGGCATTGGTCAGTATTCAGGGTGAAATTGCATCGGGGAATGAAGCCAGTGCCGAGGTGGTTGTGGCATCAGTGCGGGCAGCGTTTGAGGACCACGGCTCCAAGGCGGTGGTATTGCTCATTAACTCGCCGGGGGGCAGCCCCGTACAGGCAGGCATCATCAACGACGAAATCCATCGCCTCAAAGCCATACACAGCAAGCCCGTGTATGCCGTTGTCGAAGAAACATGTGCCTCGGCGGCCTACTACGTCGCGGTGGCAGCCGACGAGATTTTTGTGGACAAGGCCAGTGTTGTCGGCAGCATTGGTGTGCTCATGGACGGCTTCGGCTTTACGGGCTTGATGGACAAGCTGGGTGTGGAGCGCCGCTTGCTCACGGCGGGCGAGCACAAGGGTTTCTTGGATCCATTCAGCCCGCAAACGGACAAGCAACGGGCGTTTGCGCAAGCCCTGCTGGACCAAATTCATCAGCAGTTCATTGGAGTGGTCAAAGAGGGGCGCGGTAAGCGTTTGAAAGAAACACCCGACATGTTCACCGGCCTATTCTGGACGGGTCAGCAAGCCATAGACCTTGGGCTGGCTGACAAGCTGGGCAATGTCGATTTTGTCGCCCGTGAGGTGGTCAAAGCTGAAGAGCTTGTGGATTACACCCGCAAGGAAAACGTGGCGGAGCGTTTGGTCAAACGCTTTGGAGCCTCTATCGGGGAGGGCGCTGTGAAGGCAGTGCGCAGCCTGCCCGCCTTTCATTGAACACTGACGCTAGCGGCCTATTGAAAATACGGTGGGAGTGGCGTTGTCCAACGCCCAGCCATTGTGTTTCCAGTGTTTGACGGTCTGGCTGTAGGTGGTGGCGCTTTCCAGCGTCAGCCCGCTGGACGTGGCTAGGCGGGTGTGGGCTTGCAGGGCGTGCAGCAGGCTCTGCAGCAGGGCACTGTTGCGGTATGGAGTCTCGATAAACAGTTGTGTTTGTCCAGTTTTGAGTGCCAGCGTTTCCAGTTCTTTGATGCGTTTGACCCGCTCGGCAGGGTCCGAAGGCACATAGCCCACAAACGCAAAATTCTGTCCGTTGAGGCCACTGGCTGCGAGCGCTAGTAGCAGAGAGACGGGCCCCACCAGTGGCACCACCCGGATGCCGAGTTCGTGGGCCGCGCGTACCACGGACGAACCGGGGTCGGCAATCGCGGGCATGCCCGCCTCACTCACCAGACCCACGTCGTGCCCTTCGAGCGCCGCGGCCAGCAGGGGGGCGGCGTTAAAGCCGCCGTGGTGGTCGCCTTTTTTGTGCACGTCACGTGGCAGCTCTTGCAGCCGCATCTCCTGAATGGGCGCGCACAAGGGGTGGTATTCGCCCACCCGCTTCAGGTAAGCCCGTGTGCTTTTGGCGTTCTCGCAAATCCAGTGGCGTAGGCCGGCGGCGCACCTCAGTGTGTGCGGGGGCATGCTGTCTGCGAGTGGGCTTTGGGTGGCGCAGCCGAAATCCAGTGGTGTGGGCACGAGGTACAAGGTTCCGCTCATTCGCGCGTGCCCAGCAAATCCAGACCGGCGGCGCGCAACATGCGGCAAGTGCGTATCAGCGGCAGCCCGACCAATGCAGTTGGGTCGTCGTTATCGATGGCATCGAGCAAGCTGATTCCCAAACCTTCGCTTTTGGCGCTTCCCGCACAGTCATATGGCCTCTCAACTTGTAAGTAGCGCTCAATTTCCAAGTCTGAAAGTTCACGGAATTTCACTTTAACTACCGCCAGATCTTCTTGCACAAACGCGCTGGCTTGGCAAACCACGGCGACGGCGGTCTGAAAGATGACGGTTTGTCCGCGCATGGCTTTCAGTTGGGCGACAGCCCGTTCGTGGTTGCCGGGTTTTCCAACGGGCTGGCCGTAGAGGTCCGCCACTTGGTCGGAGCCGATGACGATGGCGTCGGGGTGCTGTTGGGCCACTGCGCGGGCTTTGGCGAGCGCGAGTCGTTGGGCCAGCGCCACGGGTGTTTCGCCGGGCGCGGGGGTCTCGTCCACGCAGGGGGCAGTGACACTAAACGGAAGGTGTAACCGCTCCAGCAGCTCACGCCGGTACACAGAGGTGGAGCCCAAAACGAGTTTTCTTTGTGAGGTGCTTTGCATGGTGCGATTCTCTTACACTGCGCGCATGAAACATGAATACTTGCCCCGCAGCGTGTCGATCAAAGCCTTCGCTCAGGACGCCGGAACGTTGGAATCCAGTCTGCCGTTGGCAGACTTTGAGCGTTTGCGCGAAGAGTCGCTGGGGCCGATGGAGGGTATGAAGGTGGCATTTGCCGCGCAGGGTGCTATGCGCGAAGACGGCGCCGGGCAAGAGGAACCTTGGGTTCATTTGTCGGGAACCACCACGCTGACCATGACATGCCAGCGTTGCCTTGCACCGGTGGCCGTAGATATTGATTTCGAACGTTCTTTCCGGTTTGTGGCCAATGAAGCCTTGGCAGAAGTGGAGGACGAGGAGTCGGAAGAAGACGTGTTGGTGGCCAGCCGCGAATTCAATATGCTGGAGTTGGTAGAGGACGAATTGCTGATGTCCATTCCGGCAGTCCCCAAGCATGAGGATTGTCCATCTGCAGTTCAATGGGAGGCGACAGACGCGGATTTCAGCGATACGCTCCAAGACAAACCCCATCCGTTTGCAGTGTTACAGCAACTGCGCAAGTAGGTCTTGGCAACGGGCTAATCTTTGGGCTATACTGCGAGGCTTCGTGTGCGCGGTATTGCCACGTATCTTCCAACCTCAACCGTGTTGCAACCTGTGCAGCACTTTTGCTCAGGAGCCAATCATGGCAGTTCAACAAAACAAAAAGTCTCCTTCCAAGCGCGGTATGCACCGCTCGCACAATGCACTCAACGTGCCTGGTATTGCCGTTGAGCCCACCACGGGTGAAACCCATCTGCGCCATCACATCAGCCCCACTGGTTTTTACCGTGGTCGTAAAGTGCTGAAGAGCAAAACAGAAGCCTGATCCTGCTTGCTCCTGTAAAGCCCGAAGCTACAGTTGCTGTAGCCGCGGGCTTTTGTCATTTTTGGGCCAGATAATCTTGGCCACCTTATCGTTGGACTGCGTCGCTCATGATTACGATTGCCGTTGATTGCATGGGGGGAGACTACGGCCCTCAAGTGACTTTGCCTGCTTGTGTTGAATTTTTGGATAGGCATCCCGATGCGGCTCTGTTGCTCGTGGGTTTGCCCGAGGCATTGAACGGCTTCTCTCACCCCCGCGCTTCGGTGGTGTTAGCCAGCGAAGTGGTCACCATGGATGACCCTCTTGAAGTTGCGTTGCGCAAAAAGAAAGATTCCTCCATGCGGGTCACTGTGCAGCAGGTCAAAGATGGTGCAGCCCAGGCGGCGGTATCTGCGGGAAACACCGGCGCATTGATGGCTATCTCGCGATACATCTTGAAGACGGTTGACGGCATTGAGCGCCCAGCAATTGCCGGGCAAATCCCGAATGCGAAGGGCGAAGCGACGACGGTGTTGGACCTTGGCGCCAACGTGGACTGTACGGCGGAGCACTTGCTTCAGTTTGCAGTGATGGGCTCGGCCTTGGTATCGGTATTGAGTGGTGACGAATCACCTACTGTTGGCCTGCTCAACATTGGTGAGGAAGTGATCAAGGGTAACGAAGTCATCAAAAAGGCGGCTGAGTTGCTGCGTGCAGCCTCCAGGGCAGGCGACCTGAACTTTGTCGGCAATGTGGAAGGTAACGATATATTTAAAGGCACGGCGGCCATCGTGGTGTGCGATGGTTTTGTGGGCAACGTGGCCCTCAAGACGAGTGAGGGGTTGGCCTCTATGTTCGGGACCTACCTCAAGGCGGAGTTCTCTCGCAGCATTCTGACAAAAATGGCTGCCATCATTGCCTATCCGGTCTTAAATGCATTTAAGAGTCGTTTTGATCACAGGCGCTACAACGGCGCAGCCTTGCTAGGTTTGCGTGGACTGGTCTTTAAGAGCCATGGCTCTGCTGATGCGCTGTCGTTCGGGAATGCCTTGAACCGCGCGTATGATGCAGCCCGAAACAACTTGCTGGACCGCGTTCAGGTTCGCATCGCGCATGCTACGTCGTCACTGACGTTAGCCACCAAAGCGGAGGCTTGATCTGAACGGGGTGCATGCCATTACACCCATGAGACGATATTCCCGAGTTACAGGCACTGGCAGCTATGTGCCCCCCCGTCGGCTGACCAACGCCGATTTGGTCGCTGAACTGGCGGTCAAGGGCGTAGAAACTTCAGACGATTGGATTGTCGAGCGCACAGGAATCCGTGCCCGTTACTTTGTGGCGGATGGAATTTACAGCAGCGACCTTGGCCTGGTTGCTTGCAAAAACGCCTTGCAGGCAGCGGGTTTACAAGCCACTGATATCGACCTGATCATCGTTGCCACATCCACGCCGGATATGGTCTTTCCGTCCACGGCATGCATTCTCCAAAACAAACTCGGTGCCAATGGTGGCGCTGCATTCGACGTGCAGGCGGTCTGCAGCGGCTTTGTGTATGCGCTGACGGTGGCCGACGCGATGATTCGTACAGGGGCCGCCAACAAAGCGTTGGTGGTCGGCGCTGAAGTTTTCTCTCGCTTGCTCGATTTCACTGATCGCACCACCTGTGTGTTGTTTGGTGACGGTGCGGGGGCGGTGGTACTTGAAGCATCCGATACCCCTGGCATTTTGGCCAGTGACCTGCATGCCGATGGCAAATATGTCGGAATCCTGTGTGTGCCTGGCCACGTTTCGAATGGGCATGTTTTGGGGGATCCACTTCTGAAGATGGACGGCCAGGCGGTTTTCAAGCTCGCTGTGGGCGTGCTCGAAGAGGCAGCGCGGGCCACCTTGGCCAAAGCCGGTAAGGCGGAGGCTGACATCGACTGGCTGATTCCCCATCAAGCCAACATCCGCATCATGCAGAGCACGGCAAAGAAGCTGAAGTTGCCCATGGATAAAGTGGTGGTTACCGTGGACCAACATGGCAACACATCTGCCGCCTCTATACCGCTGGCATTGGACTCGGCAGTGCGGGCAGGTCGGATTCAACCCGGTCAGAACCTGATGCTTGAAGGGGTAGGGGGCGGCTTTACTTGGGGTGCGGTGTTCCTGACGATGTAATGGTCCGTTCGGGCTGTTATGGGCATTCACGCTTGCGTTCATTTAAATTGACATGAAATCTTTTGCTTTTGTATTTCCCGGACAAGGTTCCCAATCGGTAGGCATGCTGGATGCTTGGGGTGACCATGCAGTCGTGTCTGAGACCTTGAAAGAGGCCTCTGACGCGTTGGGTGAGGACGTTGCCAAACTGATCCACGAAGGACCCAAGGAAGCGCTGGCGCTCACTACCAATACGCAGCCTGTGATGCTGGTTGCGGCAGTGGCCGCGTATCGCGTCTGGATGGCTGAAACGGGCGTGCCACCTCAGGCTGTAGCAGGGCATTCGTTGGGCGAATACTCTGCGCTTGTGGCCGCAGGTGCGTTAACGCTGACGCAAGCTGCTCCGTTAGTGCGCTTGCGTGCTCAGGCCATGCAAGAGGCGGTGCCGGTCGGTGTGGGTGCCATGGCCGCTATTTTGGGGATGGAGTCTTCCAAAGTGATTGCAGGCTGCGCGGAAGCGACCGCAGCTTTTGGTACTTCGGGTGCCGAAGTGGTGGAGGCCGTGAACTTCAACGATTCCGCCCAGACGGTCATTGCTGGTAGCAAGGCGGCCGTTGATAAAGCCTGTGAAATTTTGAAAGCCGCTGGGGCCAAACGTGCCTTGTTATTGCCGGTATCTGCGCCATTTCACTCCAGCCTCATGCGGCCTGCGGCCGAGAAGCTCAAGGCTCGCTTGGAGGAAATGGACATTGCCACTCCGCAAATTCCGCTCATCAACAATATTGACGTTGCGATTGAAATGGATGCGGACCGTATCCGCGATGCGCTGTACCGCCAGGCGTTTGGTCCGGTGCGTTGGGTGGAGTGTGTGCAAGCCATGAAAGCCAGTGGTTTGACTACCTTGGTGGAGTGCGGCCCTGGCAAGGTGCTCGCAGGAATGGTCAAGCGGATTGACCCGGACATGGTGGGCGTTGCCTTGTATGACCCGGCTAGCTTGGACGAAGTGAAAGGTTTGTTGGCATGAGCGAAGTGAAATTTGAAGGTCAAGTGGCTTTGGTCACCGGTGCGTCTCGTGGAATCGGCGCGTCGATTGCCATGGAGTTGGCACGCAAGGGCGTAAAGGTGATCGGTACCGCCACTTCCGATGCGGGAGCCACCAAAATACGCGAAACTTTGGCGGCCTACCCTGGTTGTGATGGTCGTACCCTGGATGTCACAGATGGAGCGGCAGGCGATGCGCTGGTCGATGCGATTGCCAAAGCGCATGGAGGCTTGCACATTCTGGTGAATAACGCCGGCATTACCCGCGACACACTGGCCATGCGTATGAAAGATGAAGACTGGGATGCTGTGCTGGACACCAATCTCAGGGGCGTGTTTCGCATGAGCCGGTCTGTGCTTCGAACCATGATGAAGCAGCGCTACGGTCGCATCATCAGCATCACGTCGGTAGTAGGCGCGTCGGGCAACCCGGGTCAGGCCAACTACGCTGCCGCAAAGGCAGGTGTTGCCGGTATGACCCGTGCATTGGCACGTGAACTGGGCTCCCGCAACATCACGGTGAATTGCGTCGCCCCAGGTTTCATTGAAACCGATATGACCTCCGGCCTACCCGAAGAACAACAAAAGGCCTTGTTAGGCCAGATTCCACTGGGTCACCTGGGTAAGCCTTCGGATATCGCCCATGCGGTGTGCTACCTCGCGTCGCCGCAATCGGGCTACGTGACGGGGCAAGAATTGCACGTCAACGGCGGCATGTACATGTGAACAAGAACCCCGCCGAAGTGTCCGGACGGCGGCCCGGTGAGAGGCAAGTCTCTTGCGCGGGTAAAATCCCGGATTCTTTTACAACCCTTAGAGGGAACCCATGAGCGATATCGAAGTCCGTGTCAAAAAAATCATTGCTGAACAACTCGGCGTTGAAGAGTCCCAAGTTACCAACGAAAAAGCTTTCGTGGCCGATCTGGGCGCTGACTCTTTGGACACAGTGGAACTGGTGATGGCTTTGGAAGATGAGTTCGGCATTGAAATTCCGGACGAAGACGCAGAAAAGATCACTACCGTACAAAACGCGATCGACTACGCAAACACCCACAAGAAGGCCTGACGGGTCTTGGCGGCGTTTATCCAGTCGCCGTATCCCCGGCCTGCAACTCAGGTGCCTACCCTGCAAGTTGCTGGCCGGAATTTTTCAATTTCGGTGTATCGCCTTGTGCGGTACTACTTGACAAACTGCTGAACCCCGATTGCTATGTCCCGTCGTCGCGTTGTTGTTACCGGTTTAGGTTGCGTAAGTCCCGTTGGAAACACGGTGACAGAGGCTTGGTCGAATCTGCTAGCAGGCAAGACCGGTATTGATGTAATTTCCAAATTCGACGCATCCGCCTTTGCTTGCAAAATTGCCGGCGAGGTTCGCAACTTCGATTTGGAGTCTTACATCAACTCCAAAGAAGCCCGAACGATGGACACCTTCATCCATTACGGAATCGCCGCTGCTGTTCAGGCGGTGCAGGACGCCGGGCTGAAGACCAATGACGCACTGGGTGAAGAAGAGGCCACGCGCATCGGTTGTGTGATCGGTTCTGGTATTGGCGGTTTGCCGATGATTGAAAATACCCATACCGAATACACCAATCGTGGGCCACGCCGGATCTCACCATTCTTTGTTCCCGCATCCATCATCAACATGACGGCGGGCCATGTCTCCATGCGCTACGGTTTCAAGGGGCCCAACATCGCCATCGTGACGGCATGTACCACTGGCCTGCACTGTATCGGTGAGGCTGGCCGCATGATCGAGTACGGCGATGCCGATGTCATGATCGCCGGGGGGTCTGAGGCCACCGTGTCCCCGCTCGGCATAGGCGGGTTCGCGGCGATGCGTGCATTGAGCACCCGTAACGATGATCCCGCTACTGCGTCACGGCCTTGGGACAAAGACCGCGACGGTTTTGTGCTGGGCGAAGGTGGTGGCGTGATGGTGTTGGAAGAATATGAGCATGCCAAGGCACGGGGTGCCAAGATTTACGCCGAGTTGGCTGGCTTCGGAATGAGCGCGGACGCCGGGCATATGACGGCACCCAACATGGATGGGCCGCGGCGTGCGATGTTGAGTGCGCTGCGCAACGCTGGAGTCAACCCAGATCAAGTCGATTATTTGAATGCGCACGGAACATCCACTCCATTGGGCGACGTGAACGAAACCAACGCAATCAAGGCAGCATTGGGTGATCATGCCAAACGTGTAGTGGTGAACTCCACCAAGTCGATGACGGGCCATCTGTTGGGCGGTGCCGGTGGCTTGGAGTCAGTGTTTACCGTACTCGCCTTGCACCACCAAAAGAGCCCGCCCACGATCAATCTGTTCAACCCAGATTCCGAATGCGATCTGGACTATTGCGCCAACACCGCCCGAGACGTCTCTATGGATGTTGCGTTGAAAAACAATTTTGGTTTCGGGGGCACCAACGGCACATTGGTGTTTAAACGCGTGTGACCTGAAATCGACGCTGTACCGCAGCATGCATCATTCACCTCCGGTCGCGTGGTCGGTACGCCGGTCGTTCAAGGCAAGGAGGATTCTCTTGGGAGTGCAGCTACTGTTTGCAGCGGTTCCCGGGTATGGTTGGTACGTGCAGTACCCAATGATTCAGGCGTTAAGTTTGACGGTTCTTTGGGGAATTTCTGCGGTGTGGGTCTCTGCGTATTTCCGTGGGATGCCCACTGGAACACTGCGATGGGATGGCAAGCTATGGTACTGGTCCGCCGACAGCGAGCCGCTTCAGGCGGTGTCCTTGCTATACGACTTTCAGTCATCCGTCTGTATCGTGCTGCAGCCCACCCGTGGAGCGAAGTTCTGGTTGTGGTTGGATGAAGATGTTTCTTGCATGCCGCAATGGCGCTCTATCCGCCGTGCTTTGCTAAACGGAGGGGCCGCGGCATAGCAAAATCATGTGCTAGGTACAGCTGGTTGTGGGTGCAGCGAGAAGAACGCGGGATGTATCCGGACGGTGTAGCGATGTGATGCATCGCTCCGTCTAGGGGCGCTCCATAGTACCGTAGAGGAGCGGTGTTCAAGCGGCAAACTCATGGTTTGGCGGGGTCAGCCATGGGGGCAAATTACTGCACTTGTATTCGCTGGTGTTTCTCTACATAACAATAGAGTTTTGCATTTGTTTTTCAGGAATGTCGACAATGACCTTACGTATCCGATTGATGTGGAAGCAATGGTTATCAAGTCTTGCCGTTGCGTTGTATTGCATGGTGAGCATTCCTTTGCAGGTGCATGCCCAATCACGGGCATTGCCAGATTTCACTGATTTGGTGGATCAGGTTGGCCCTTCAGTGGTGAACATTCGGACGATGGAGAAAGTAAGTGCGCGCTCACCGGCGGGGTCCCCAGGTGAAGAAGAAATGTTGGAATTTTTTAGGCGATTTGGCTTGCCAGTGCCTAACGCGCCTCGACAAACTCCGCGGCCGAATAGGCAGCCCTCTCCCGAAGAAGAGCAGCCACGCGGTGTGGGGTCGGGGTTTATCTTGACTTCGGACGGCGTAATCATGACCAATGCACACGTCATTGACGGTGCGGATCAAGTCATCGTGACCTTGACGGACAAGCGAGAATTCAAAGCCAAATTGCTGGGTGCGGACAAACGGTCTGACGTTGCGGTCGTCAAAATTGATGCCACTGGCCTTCCAGCTGTGAAAGTCGGCGACGTGAATAGGTTGCGTGTGGGTGAATGGGTGATGGCCATAGGATCTCCATTTGGGCTGGAAAACACCGTCACTGCGGGCATTGTCAGTGCCAAGCAGCGTGATACTGGTGACTTCCTGCCTTTCATCCAGACCGATGTCGCGATCAACCCCGGAAACTCGGGTGGCCCGCTCATCAATATGCGCGGGGAGGTGGTTGGTATCAATAGTCAGATCTACTCTCGTTCTGGTGGCTTTATGGGGATTTCGTTTTCCATTCCCATGGACGAAGCGGTGCGGGTCAGCGATCAATTGCGCGCGACAGGACGGGTGGCCCGGGGGCGCATAGGTGTTCAAATCGATCAGGTCGGCAAAGATGTAGCGGAATCCTTGGGCCTGGCAAAGGCTGCGGGTGCATTGGTGCGGGGTGTGGAAGCCGGATCACCCGCCGACCGCGCCGGCTTGGAACCGGGTGACATCATCCTCCGGATGGACGGAAAAGCAATCGAAAAATCAAGTGATCTACCGCGTATTGTGGGCGGACTCAAGCCAGGCACAAAGAGTACTGTCACCGTTTTTCGCCGTGGAACAAACAAAGAGTTACCCATAACGATTGCCGAGACAGAGGGCGACAGTCCGCCGGCCAAAGTAGGCAGTCAAGAAAACAAGTCAGGTAAGCTTTCTTTAGCGCAGCAGTACGGCTTAGTGGTTGCGCCCTTGAGTGACAAGCAAAAAAGAGAGTTGGGCGTGCGTGGTGGTGTACGGGTAGAAAGTGCTACTGATGCCGCTGGGCGTGCCGGCCTTGCCCAAGGTGACATCATCTTGCAGGTGGGCAACGCCGAGATTAATAGCGCCAATGAGCTGGAGGGTGCCTTGGCTAAGCACGATAAATCCAAGCCGCTGAACGTTTTGTACCGGCGTGGTGAATGGACGCAGTACACCGTGATCCGGATGGCGCCGTGATGGACCCGTGACGTACCTCCTTTCGGTGCGTAGCTAGCCTGCCAGGGGTTACTCCTGTCGATTGGAAAAGCACGGTCTATCCGCCGCAATAGTGCCTGGCTAAGGGCGGCAGCGTTCCGTGCTAACCACGATACGGTAGCTTGAGTGGTGGTATCGCAAGGGGGGCCGTGAATAGTGGAAGTGTTAACGGAAAAAAATTGTAGTGTGGATAAGTTGTGAATAATTTATTGTTGTTGCAGTGCTACGACCTCTGAGACAACATTTTTTGGGCTGTGTGTTTGGGACTTTTTGCCTACAATGGGTTCCCAACCATCGCAGTTGCCAAAAGATTGTTGGTTCAGGGCGCGTCCTTATTCGACGCGCCCTTTTTTCATGGTCGCGTCTTTTAAATCAATCATTTGAAGTCCCTAGTTAATGAATCACATTCGAAATTTTTCGATCATTGCGCATATAGATCACGGTAAGTCCACGCTGGCAGATCGCTTGATTCAGCGTTGCGGTGGCCTGGAGGCTCGAGACATGGAGGCGCAAGTGTTGGACTCCATGGACATCGAAAAGGAACGCGGCATAACCATTAAGGCCCAGACCGCGGCCCTGCAATACAAGGCCCGAAATGGGCAGGTTTACAACCTCAATTTGATTGATACACCGGGGCACGTAGACTTTTCCTACGAGGTCTCGCGTTCGCTCTCTGCATGCGAAGGGGCGTTATTGGTGGTGGATGCCTCGCAGGGCGTGGAGGCACAAACGGTTGCCAACTGCTACACGGCGCTTGATCTCGATGTCGAAGTGTTACCTGTCTTAAACAAGATCGATCTGCCCAATGCCGACCCGGACAATGCGCGCAGCGAAATCGAAGACGTGATCGGCATTGACGCCACCGAGGCCATCGTGTGTTCGGCGAAAACGGGTCTGGGTATCGATGAAATTTTGGAGGCCATCGTTGCGAAGATACCGCCCCCCAGAGGCAATCCTGAGAAACCCCTGCGTGCCATGATCATTGATAGCTGGTACGACAGTTTTGTCGGTGTGGTCACGCTGGTGCGGGTTGTGGATGGGCGGTTGGCGAAAGGTGAGCGCATCAAGATGATGGCATCGGGGGCGACCTATAACGCGGACAACTTAGGCGTTTTCACACCTGCCAATCAGCCTCGCACGTCCCTAGAGGCCGGTGAGGTGGGTTACATCATTGCCGGCATTAAAGAGTTGCAGGCGGCCAAAGTCGGCGATACCGTGACCTTGCTCAAAGCGGGTACGGGTGGGGCAGCTTGGACCGCCAGTGAGCCCTTGCCGGGCTTCAAGGAGATTCAGCCGCAGGTGTTCGCGGGTCTTTATCCAACGGAAGCCAGTGAGTACGATTCCCTGCGGGACGCATTGGAAAAGCTCAAGCTCAACGATGCGTCCTTGCACTACGAGCCTGAAGTCTCGCAAGCGCTTGGCTTCGGCTTTCGGTGCGGATTTCTTGGATTGCTTCATATGGAAATCGTTCAAGAGCGGTTGGAGCGGGAGTTCGACCAAGACTTGATTACCACCGCCCCCAGCGTGGTGTACGAGGTGGTCAAAAGTGATGGCGAAACGGTGATGGTGGAAAACCCATCCAAGATGCCCGAGATCGGAAAGACCGCAGAGATTCGCGAACCGATCGTGACGGTGCACCTCTACATGCCGCAAGAGTACGTCGGCGTCGTGATGACCCTGGCAAACCAAAAGCGTGGCGTGCAAATGAACATGGCCTACAAAGGCCGTCAAGTCGTTTTGACCTACGAAATGCCGCTTGGGGAAATCGTGCTGGATTTCTTTGACAAGCTCAAGAGCGTGAGCCGTGGCTACGCATCGATGGACTACGAGTTCAAGGAGTTCCGTGCATCCGATGTTGTGAAGGTTGACATCCTGTTAAACGGTGAAAAGGTGGATGCTTTGTCCATCATCGTGCATCGTAGCCAGTCCGCGTATCGGGGCCGTGCCGTCGTCGGAAAAATGCGTGAGATCATCTCCAGGCAAATGTACGACGTGGCGATACAGGCCGCCATTGGAGCGAACATCATCGCTCGTGAGACAATCAAAGCCCTTCGAAAAAATGTGCTGGCCAAATGCTACGGCGGCGACATATCCCGCAAACGGAAATTGCTCGAAAAGCAAAAGGCCGGCAAAAAGCGGATGAAACAAATCGGATCGGTGGAAGTGCCTCAAGAAGCCTTTCTTGCCATCCTTCAAGTGGAAGACTAATGCAAGCGATTACTGCTGCCGTTCTTGCGGCGTTCGGGTTTTACGGTGCGTCGTGGTACATGGGCCTCGTAGAAGGAAACTTTTCCTTGCTCCTGTTTATTGCCAGCGTCGTGACGGGGCTGTATTGGCTTGCAGAGCGCCTGTACTTTTTGCCGCAGCGAAAGCGCAAAGTACAAGAACTTGAGGCGCAAGAGCTTCGCAGGCGCAGGAAGCTGGCGGAATTGGATATCGTTCAATTCGACGGGATTTCAAAAGACACCAAGGTCAAGTTGTTGATGCAGCCATGGTGGCTTGACTGGACGGCCGGTTTGTTTCCTGTCATTTTCGTGGTGTTTTTGTTGCGTTCATTTCTTTTCGAACCCTTCAAAATTCCCTCGGGTTCCATGATTCCCACCTTGTTGGTAGGGGACCTGATTTTGGTAAACAAGTTCACCTACGGAATCCGACTCCCCGTGCTGAACACCAAAGTCACTGCGGGCAACTCGCCAGCGCGTGGGGATGTTATGGTCTTTCGTTACCCGCCCAAGCCCAGCTTGGATTACATCAAACGTGTTGTGGGTGTGCCGGGAGATACGGTGTCTTACCTCAACAAGCGTCTTTCGATCAACGGTGTTCCTGTAGAGACCAGCACGTTGCCGGACTTTTTTGACGAAGACACGAGCCAGTACTTCAAACAGTTCGAAGAAAAGCTGGGTGAGAAACCGCACCGTTTGTTGAACGACTCGCGTCGCCCTGCTTTTGTGGCCGGAGTGGACCGGTTTGAAGGAATGGACAAGTGCGTCTACACCGTCGAAGGCGTGACGTGCACCGTGCCAAAGGGCCACTACTTCATGATGGGGGACAACCGCGACAACTCGCTGGACTCCCGCTACTGGGGCTTTGTCCCAGAGGAAAACATCGTAGGCAAGGCATTTTTTGTCTGGATGAACTTCACCAATATTGGCAGAATCGGCGGTTTCAATTGAGTCTTTCGCATGCAACCATCAGGAGTACCTGTGAGAAGTAGACACAAGCAACAAGGTGCGTCGTTTTTTGGACTGCTTTTCGTTGGCGGCATTTTGGTGATGTTGGGGGTGGTCGCGGCCCAAGCCTTCCCTACTTTCGTGGAATACCTCGCTATTGAAAAAGCGGTGCAGACTGCGGCTACCGGCCAGTCTGTAACCGACGTGAAAGTACTTTTTGACAAGTCAGCAGAAATTAACGGCATCAAGTCGATATCGGGTCGCGACCTTGAGGTCTCCAATGCAGGCGGGAAGATCGTGGTCTCATTTGCGTATGACCGCGAGATACACCTCGTGGGGCCGGCTTTTCTAACGCTCAAATACGCAGGACGATCCAAGTAAGTGTCAGATCAGTTGGCCGCGCTGCAGAGAAAGCTCCAGCATCAGTTTGCAAATGTTTCGCTTCTCTCCAGGGCATTGACTCACCGGAGCTTCTCCTCCGACCATTACGAGCGCTTGGAGTTTTTGGGTGACTCGGTATTGGGTTTAGCGATCTCTGACCTCTTGTACCAACGCCTGCGGGAGTTGCCTGAAGGAGATCTGTCACGCATCCGGGCCAATTTGGTGCGCCAAGAAACGCTTCACCAAATTGCCAAAGGTCTTGGCCTTTCTGAGCTGCTCAAGCTCGGTGAAGGAGAGATGCGTTCTGGTGGCCCCAAACGTGCCTCGATATTGGCGGATGCCTTGGAAGCCATTATTGGCGCTGTGTATCTTGATGCGGGGTATGAGACAGCGCAGCGTCTGGTGCATCGTTTTTACGAAGGCGTCGATATCAACCCCCGTATGCAGGCGATCGGGAAAGACGCCAAAACCGAACTCCAAGAATGGTTGCAAGGCCGAAAAATGCGCTTGCCTGCCTATAGCGTCGTGGGAACCATTGGCGCAGCCCATCAACAAAGTTTTGACGTCGAATGTGTAGTTGCAGAAATGCGATTGACGGAACGCGGTATCGGCGGGTCAAGGCGGTCCGCCGAACAAGCAGCGGCGGCTGCAATGTTGCAATCCATCAAGGCAAAAGAAACATCATGAACCGTACCCAGAACGCCCAGACGCCGTTGTCTGCCGCAGATGAACCCCACAAACCCACGTCTGCAGTAGACAGTTCCGAGCAGGGAGACTTGGATGCCATGCTCGAAGGCCTGCTGAAAACCGGTACCAAAGTGGTCGCGTCGGGAGAGGCGGCTGCGGGGCAGCGATGTGGTTTGGTTGCGATCGTAGGCAAGCCCAACGTTGGTAAATCCACCTTGCTCAACGCATTGGTGGGACAAAAAATCAGCATCACGTCGCGCAAGGCGCAAACGACCCGTCATCGCATCACCGGCATGCGAACCCAGGGTGCAAGCCAATTTGTGTTTGTCGACACACCCGGCTTTCAGACACTACACAGTAATGCGCTGAACAAGTCGCTGAACAAGGCGGTGGTGGGCGCGGTTGCGGATGTCGATTTGATTCTGTTTGTGGTGGAAGCGGGAAGCTTTACGCCGGCAGATGCGCGTGTGCTAGCCCTGATGGGAAAAGACATACCGACCCTGTTGATCGCCAACAAGTTAGACAACGTGCACCGTCGCAGCGATATTGCGCCGTGGTTGCAAGAGATGCAGGCCAAGCATGGGTTCGCTGAGTTGGTTCCCATGACGGCGAAACACCCCAAGGACGTGGAACGCTTGCTTGGTATTTGCGAGAAGTATTTGCCGGAGCAGGCGTGGTGGTATGCCGAGGACGAGTTAACAGACCGGAGTGAGAAATTCCTTGCAAGCGAACTCGTTCGAGAAAAGCTGTTTCGATTGACCGGTGATGAGTTGCCTTACACATCCACCGTTGTGATCGACAAGTTTGAAGAAGAGCCTGCCCAGAAAAAGGGGCACAAACGCCTTTTGCGTATTGCGGCGACTATCGTCGTGGAGCGTGACAGTCACAAGGCCATGGTCATTGGCGACAAAGGTGAGCGTATCAAGCGCATCGGCATGGAAACCCGTGTCGAGTTGGAAAAACTTGCCGATGCCAAGGTGTTTATGGAGTTATGGGTGAAGGTCCGCTCAGGCTGGGCGGACGATGAAGCAAGGGTGCGCAGTTTTGGTTACGAGTAGCCGCAGTGCCGTGCGGGGCGCGTGTGCCACGCGGTCTGTGGCAGCACTCTACGCGATCGCCGGGGTGCGCCACGGCGTGCACCGCGAGTAGGTTTTCGGCCCGCTGTTCTTGTCATGGCCACCAAGCGTATCGCGGATGAACCTGCATTCGTACTGCACCGCTACGATTGGAGCGAGAGCAGTCTGATCCTTGAAGTACTTACCCGCCATTTCGGACGGGTTGCCTTGGTCGCAAAAGGGGCCAAGAAGCCCAGCTCCAGCTTTCGCCCGATCTTGTTGCCGCTACAGCCGTTGCGGTTGGCATTTGGTGGCGACGCAGAGGTTCGTACCTTGCGCAGCGCGGAGTGGCAGGGGGGGCATGTTATGCCCACGGGCGATGCGTTGTTGTCGGGCTACTACCTCAATGAACTACTGATGGCCTTGCTCGCCCGCGACGATCCTCATGCCAAGTTGTTTGACATCTATGCCCAGGTCGTGCGCGTGATTGCCAGCGAGTATGGCGAGGTACTCCAAGCTGCATTGCGTACTTTCGAGGTGCTGCTGCTGCGTGAGGTGGGTTTGTTGCCCCGGCTCGACCTGCAAACACTTACCTATGCCCCTTTGGACTCAGATACCGCCTATGCGCTCGTCCCTGAGGGCGGGCTGCGAGAGGCAAGCCCTCACGAGCATGGCGTCATGTTCGGCAGGCAGTGGTTACACCTGCAAGAAACCCTGGACGATGACGCCCCCTTCGCCGCAACGCTGCGCGCCTGTGCCGAGTACATGTCGGCGCTCAAACCGCAGCTTCGGGCGCTACTGCACTACCATTGCGGCGTGCGCGTCTTGCGTTCCCGGCAAATGATGCTGGACATTCAAGCTTTGTGACCATGGTGCGCTGGGGCTGCATGGTGTTGCACGTGGTTCACGTTGCCCCCGTTCCCAGCCCACGTACGACCTGTGATGTAACTGTATGAAGCCCCATCTCTCCGTCAACCTCAACAAAGTTGCTTTGGTTCGCAACACCCGCCACTTAGGCATACCAAGCGTTACCCGCGCAGCCACGCTGTGTTTGCAAGCGGGGGCCCATGGCATCACCGTGCACCCTAGGCCCGATGCGCGCCATATCCGTATGCAAGACGTGCTTGATTTGGGCGCATTGTTTCGTGAATGGCCCGACCGGGAGTTCAACGTGGAGGGCAATCCTTTTCACAACCTGATGGCATGCGTACGTACCCTGCGCGATCGTGGCTTGCCCGTTCACCAAGTGACCTTCGTGCCCGACGAAGAGGGACAGTCGACGAGTGACCATGGTTGGTCCTTACCCTCGGATGCACAGCGATTGGCCCCCTGCATAGAAGAGGCGCGTGGGCTGGGGCTGAGGGTTAGCCTGTTTATGGACGCCGATCCTGCTTCCATGGCGGCAGCCAAGTCAGCGGGTGCAGATCGGGTGGAGCTTTACACGGAACCGTTCGCGGCCGCCTGGCCTACGCCCCAGCGAGAGGCCGAGCTCCTGCGCTTTGCATCGGCTGCCAGAGCAGCCATGGAAGCCGGGTTGGGTGTGAATGCCGGTCACGATTTGAACCTGTCCAACCTGCGCGCGTTTGCGCTTCAGGTGCCTGGCTTGCAAGAGGTGTCCATTGGTCATGCATTGGTGGCGGATGCCTTGGAGTTGGGGTACACCGCCACGGTCAAGGCCTACCTTGACTGCCTTGGACACTAGGGGGTGCCATGGTGGTTGGGATAGGCACGGATATATGTGATGTGCGCCGCATTCGGGCCAGCGTGGAGCGGAATGGCGCGCGGCTGGCCACCAGAGTGTTGGCCCCCGGTGAGTTTGCAACCTGGCAGTCACGCAGCCAACGTTGGCCTGAGCGTGGCATCCGTTTTTTGGCGACCCGCTTCAGTGCGAAAGAGTCGTTCAGCAAAGCCATCGGTTTGGGCATGTGCATGCCCATGACTTGGCGGCACTGCGAAATCATTAATGCGCCCAGTGGAAAGCCAGAGATCGTGTTGCACGGGGCGCTGAAGCTGTGGTTTGAACAGCGGCGACTTGTGGCACACATCACGCTGACCGACGAGTCGGACTATGCTGCCAGCTTTTGCGTGGTGGAGTCGCTGTCCGATGGCTGACCGGTGTGGACCCAGCCTCCCGAATCATGCGCACCCACTGACCCCAATTCACCCCATAACCCCATGACCTTGCATGCTCCTTTGATCATCGACGTTGCCGGAACAAGCCTGAGTGCTATCGACCGCAAACGCTTAAAGCACCCCTTGGTGGGTGGTGTCATCTTGTTCGCCCGGAATTGGCATAGCCGCGCACAACTCCAGGCCCTGTGCAGCGATATCAAACGCGTTCGCGCCGATTGTTTGATTTGTGTGGACCACGAAGGTGGCCGTGTACAGCGCTTTCGAACCGATGGGTTTACCCACCTTCCGCCGATGCGGGCATTGGGCGACCTGTGGATGAAGCCATTTGCCCCTACCGACGCCGTCCATAAGGGAGGCGCGATGGATGCGTGTAACGCAGCAACCGCAGTGGGCTATGTGCTGGGTGCCGAGTTGCGCGCATGCGGTGTGGACTTGAGCTTTACCCCGGTGTTGGACCTGGACTACGGCGGCAGCGATGTGATTGGCGACCGGGCCTTTGGCCGCGATCCGCGGGTGGTGGCGATGTTGGCCAAAAGCCTGATGCATGGCCTACAGGCAAGTGGCATGGCGAACTGCGCAAAGCATTTTCCCGGACATGGGTATGTGCATGCAGATTCCCACATCGAGGTACCGGTCGACAACCGTACGCTCGAGGCCATTTTGGCGGACGATGCGGCACCTTACCGTTGGCTCAGTACGGTCACACGCAGTGTGATGCCCGCCCACGTGATTTATCCACGGGTCGACAGCATCCCAGCCGGGTTTTCCAAGATCTGGCTGGAAGACATTCTGCGCAGTCGTTTGGGGTTCACCGGAGCAGTGTTCAGCGACCACTTGTCTATGGAGGGTGCCCGCCAGATCGAGGGCCAAACCGTCACCTACGCCCAGGCGGCGGTTGCCGCGCTGCACGGGGGATGCGACCTCGTGCTGCTGTGCAACCAGTCGGTAGCCAGTGCCCAAGGGGGTGGGAAAGCGATAGATGTGCTGATTGAAGGCTTGGTGGAGGCCCAACACAAGGGCCAGTGGACGGCCAGCGCGCATAGCGAAGCACGCCGCCGCGCATTGTTGCCCGCGCAGCCCGCCATGTACTGGGATGCCTTGATGCAGCACCCGGACTATATGCAAGCCTTGCGCTGGATCCCTTGAGGCCTGCGGTTGCACGCAAGGTATGGACTTGGCCCCATTGGTCTACCAACGAACCGCGTTCTTGGACGGACAGTGGTGGCTGCCACTGACTTCGCAGTTTGTACACCTCAGCAGCGTGCACGCGCTCATGAATGTCGCCAGCGCATGCTTGCTGGCGGGTTTGTTTCGTTCTTGGATACCGTGGAGACAGCAGTGTGCGGTACTGGCGGGCGGGGGCGTGGCAGTGGCCATCACCCTCGTGGCGGATGCCCGGTGTGACTACTACGCAGGCGCATCTGGCGCCCTGCACGGTTGGGCGGCTGGTGGCGCATTGTTGTTGCTAGAGCCCCTGTTTTGTCCGCGCCGCGCGCGCCTGATACCCCGGGCAGCAGCGCTGGCCCCCATGTCTGTGGCGGCGTGCCTGTGGGTGGGGCTGGTCATCAAGCTGGCATGGCAATGCGTGCAAACCACCCCGGTTGTGGCGTGGGGCCTGCAGGTCTATGTGCCATCCCACGTCGCGGGGTGTGTTGGTGGCGGCTTAGTGGGGGCGTGGTTGGTGGGGGGCAGATGGTGGGCCTTGAAGCGTCCGGGCGACAAGCCACATCAACCCCAGCACAACCAACTCTAGCCACTGCACGGCACCTCCACCTCCCGAGCTGGGCGTTGGTGCCACCGTGATAGTCACCGTTTGACTACTACTTTTCGCCATTCCGTCACTCGCTTGCAGGGTGAGCGGGTAGGTTCCCGCTTGAGGGCGTGGCCACACAAACTCACCCGTGGCGTTGTTAAAGCTGGCACCCGAAGGCAGGGTGCTGATGATGTAGGAGATGGGGTCCGCGTCCGTGTCTGTGGCGCTGGCCGTGAACTGCAAGGAGGCTGTTGAGGGCACCGTCTGGTTGGGAATGCTTTGCAGCACCGGCGCCGCGTTAGGTTTGCCGAGTCGGACCTGCATCGCGTGCGCTGCGGCATAGGCATCCACCATACCGGTACCGCAATCCGTGTTGTTGCTGCAAAGAAGGTCGGTGGAAAAAGGGCGTGCTTGCGAAGTGAGCCAGTAGCGCACCGTCGCAGGTTGGATGGCCGGGTTGATCTGGTAGAGCAGCGCGGCAGCGGCGGCCACATGGGCAGCAGACATGCTGGTGCCGCTTTCTGCTTGCCAGTTGTCGCCCCCGGGGCTGGCAACAGGGCTTGTTTGCCCGGTGTTGGAGGTAGACATAATGCCTGTACCGGGCGCGCTCAGTGTCGTTCCTGGCCCTATATTGGCAAACTCAGACAGTTTTCCCCCACGGTCGTGCGCCGTGACGGCAATCACCCCCTTGCAGTTGGCGGGCGACGCGATCATGTGGTCCTTGCCGTCATTGCCCGTGGAGGCCACCACGGTGACGCCTGCATTGATGACCGCGTCCACCGCCGCTTGGTACCCCGCACTGCACGATGCGCCTAAGCCCACCCCCAAGCTCAGGTTCAAAACCTTGGCGGCATGGGGGTTGGTAGCGCCTTGCACAGTGTGCAAGCCCGCAGCCCAGTACATGCCTTCTTGAATGTCTGACGAATAGCCGCCACACACCCCCAACACCCGAACCGGCAAGACTTTGGCACCATAGGCGGCCCCCACCATGCCGATGGTGTTGTTGGCCACGGCAGCAATAATGCCGGCCACGTGGGTGCCATGCCACGTCGAGGTGGCGCAGTTCACCTTGTCGGTGTCACTCCAATCGCCGGGGTCTGCTGGGTTTGCATCCCAGCCTGGCGTGCCATCGCGATCGGTCGCGGCGCTCACAAAGTCGTATCCCGTCCACAGGTTGGTGTAGAGATCTTGGTGTGGACGGTATCCCGAGTCCAGCACGGCCACTGTCACGCCTGATCCGGTCACGGAAGATCCCCCCTGGGTCAAGCCCCAGGCGTCCAAAAAATTGGCCCCACCGGCGTTCGTGGTGCTAGGCAGCAGATTCCAAAGACCCTCTCGCCACAGCGCATCGTTGAACGCAGCATGGGGGCGAACGAACTCGTCCACTTCCGCAAACGCGACGTCGGGGTCTGCAGCCATGGCCCGTGCAATCGACTCCAATGCCTGTCGCGGCAAAGGTTGCCGAGTGATGACCACATGGGTGTTGCGATAAATGGTTTTTAGATAGCGCACTTGTCCCGGCGCACTGCGCACTGCCATGGCCTGCACGCGTTCCGGGCCCGCCTCGAAAGCCGCTCCTGGTTGTGGGACCGGCCCTGCGGCTGGGAGGTCGCCTGCAGCACCGTTTCGCATTTTCACAATGATGCGGTTGGAGAGGTGATCTGTCGAAGCGGTGGCCGAAGGTGCCCCTTGCGTGCCCGCGCCCACAGCGTTATACCGCAGGCGTGTGCTGGGGGGCGAGGTGTCTTCGGTCCATGCGTGCAGCGACGTACCTCCCATCGCACCCAGTGCGAGGGACAGACCTATCCATACATTCTTTTTCATGGTGTGCGCTTAATGAACCGTGGCGATGGTGTCGATTTCAGCTGATTGAACCATGGCAATGTGTTGCAGCGATTCCATCAACGCAGCGGCGCTTTGGCCCGCCGCCAAGGTGAATTGAAAAACGTGCGCACGTCCCCACACCGGGGCGACGTAGCGCACTTCCCGTGCCTTGCTCCCGGCGGCAAGTGTCTGCAGTGCTTCTTGGGCCACATCCGTCTGCACGGTCCGAAAAGTGACCACGACGCGAACGAACCGGTCGGTAGCATGGGCCGTGTTATCGGCTGGCGACAGCGGCTTCCACACAGCAGGCGGCTGCTTTGGCCGCGCGTCATGCGGAGCACATGCGGCTGCTAAACACCCCAGCAGTGTGGCGAGAAAGGTGCGCAGCATCATGGGTGGGAGTCTCCGTGGTGGGTGTACCGAAACTGCAAAGGGGGTGGGGGCGACCAGTCAGGTCAGCCCCCTCGCAATGGTCGCATACAAAACAGACTATGGCCGCCGCGCGGGGCCCGTGGAATGCGGTGGGGAAGGGCTTGCGGTGGGTATCCCTTGGCAGTACCTGATGGTTCTGCAACAAGGCAGTCTGCGCGGCAGGGAGTCACCCGTGCTCTCCCAGTGCTACGGCGAGCGGTGTAGTCGGGGTGCGGACAGCGCCGTGATTTGATCGAGCGTAGCCTCGTCGATCAGCCGGTGAGCGGCTAAGGATCCG
This sequence comes from Rhodoferax sp., assembly GCA_029865845.1. GTDB lineage: Bacteria > Pseudomonadota > Gammaproteobacteria > Burkholderiales > Burkholderiaceae_C > Allorhodoferax. The sequence continues at coordinate 35,834 of JARXAM010000101.1, forward strand.
TCAGCCGTGAGCATGGCGCGCAGTTGTTGCAGGTCGCGCACCGTGGGAGCAACCTTGATTTGCGCCAATGCAGCCTGACTGTTATTGCCTTTGATGAGTGCAGCCACTTTGGTGGCCCAAACGCTGGGACGGGACATGGTGGAAAGGGAGGGCGATTCGTTATCAAACCTAATTTTCTCACACAGAGCGCAAAAAACATAGACATTTCGCTATGAAAATGATAGTAATGAAACTAGTGGCAATTTCTGCTACCCGAAGCGTTTGAGTCTTGCCTGACCGGGAGCGCCATCCGCTACGATTCCCCCATTTGCTAGCCCGCTATCGCATCCATATGCCCCCCAAAAAATCAAACCTTGTCAGTGGCCTGGTGTACTCGACGGAGTGGGGGCGGACGTGCCCGGAATGTCGTCAAGCCACGGCAGCGTGCGTGTGTCATCGGCCAGCCCCTGTACGTGGTGACGGGCGCGTGCGGGTGACCCGCGAGACTCAAGGGCGCGCAGGCAAGGAGGTGACGGTGGTGCGTGGGCTCCCTTTGGACGCGCCAGACCTCGCCACACTCGCCCAACGGATCAAGGCCACATGTGGCACGGGCGGAACCGTGAAGGTGGGAGTAATCGAGTTGCAGGGCAATCACGTCTCCAAGGTCAGGGCAATGCTCATTGAACGAGGGTTTACTGTACTTGGGGCTCCTATGGGGTCGGCACCACGTAAAGCGGTGTGTTGATGCAAGCGCACGATTTACAAAAGCTGGTGGACCAGTCCATGCCCTTTGGAAAGTACCAGGGCCGCCGCATAGCCGACCTGCCGGGCGACTATCTCCACTGGTTTGCGCGCACCGGGTTTCCACGGGGCGAGATGGGGCGCTTGTTGCAGCTGATGCACGAGATAGACCACAACGGCTTGCGTACCTTGCTCGCTCCGTTGCGGGCAGGCGGTCAGCGCCCAGCGGCTAAAGCGCCCGCTGAGGCTTCCCGCCAGGTGCCAGGTGCGAGGTTCAGCAAGCCGTAGGGTCCGATCGCTGCGCGTACCAGCCGCAGGGTGGGGTGTCCGACGGCAGCGGTCATGCGTCGTACTTGGCGATTGCGCCCCTCCCGAATGACCAACGCGATCCAGCTCGTCGGGATCGCTTGGCGCATGCGAACGGGGGGCGTGCGTTCCCACAGGCCCACCGGTGCAGGGATGCGCTGCGCCTGCGCTGGCAGGGTGATGCCGTCGTTGAGCAGCACGCCTTGGCGCAGCGCGGCCAGCGCGGTGTCATCCGGTTCGCCTTCTACCTGCACCCAATAGGTCTTTTCCAACTTGAAGCGCGGGTCGCTGATACGCGCTTGGAGTTTGCCGTCATTGGTCAGCAGGAGCAGGCCCTCGCTGTCTGCGTCCAGCCGTCCCGCCACATAGACGCCGGGAAGTGTAATGAAGTCTTTGAGGCCCTGCCAACGCCCCTCTGGCGTGAATTGGCTGAGCACGCCATAGGGCTTGTTGAAGCAAATCAGCCGGGCATCTGCCCGTGGCGCGGGTACAAGCGGGTGGGGCCGCACCGCCAGGCGGGCGCGAGGGGGGGTGCTAGCCATGGCTTACGGTGCAGGGGCCCACAGTCGTTCCCCGCTTGCTTCGAGGTGGGTGAGGTAGATACGCACCTCAAACTCCAGCTGGTGGTACGCCGGCTCCATATGGGTGCAAAGCTGGTAGAAAGCCTTGTCGTGCTCGCGCTCGCGCAAATGTGCAAGTTCGTGGACCACGATCATTTTGAGGAAGGGCTCGGGCGTGTCCTTGAACAGGCTGGCCACCCGGATCTCGCGTTTGCTTTTGAGCTTGCTGCCTTGCACGCGCGACACGGTGGTGTGCGTCCCCAGCGCGTTCTTCACTATATGCAACTTGCTGTCAAAGGCGACTTTGGACAGCGGTTCGGTGCTGCGGAGGTAGTCGTTCTTCAGACCTTGCACGTAGTCGTACAGCACCTTGTCAGTGCGTACCCCGTGCGCCTGTGGGTAGCGCCGGATCAGCCAGTCGCCCACACGCCCCTCCAGCAGCATGCGCTGCACCTGGGCCAGCGTATCGGTGGGGTAGCCGTTCAGGTAGCGCAGCGTGGGTATTGCCATTGACACCATCGCGGTCACCTACCTCGCGCGCTCACCGCGTGGGCGGGGCCGTCCACGCGCCGCACAACCGTGCCGCTCACACCTCGCGGCGCAGCGCGGGGAACAGGATCACATCGCGGATGCTGGCGCTGTCGGTCAACAGCATCATCAGGCGGTCGATCCCAATACCGCAGCCACCGGTGGGGGGCATGCCGTATTCCAAAGCGCGCACAAAGTCGTGGTCGAAGTGCATGGCCTCGTCGTCGCCGCTGTCTTTGGCTGCCACTTGGGCGTGGAAACGCGCGGCCTGGTCTTCGGCGTCGTTCAGTTCCGAGAATCCATTGCCGAACTCGCGGCCGGTGATGTAGAGCTCAAAGCGCTCGGTCACTTCGGGGCGTTCATCGTTGGCGCGGGCCAGGGGCGAAATTTCGGTCGGGTGCTCCATGATGAAGGTGGGATTCCACAGCTTGTCTTCGACGGTCTCTTCGAAGTACAGCACTTGCAGGCTGGCGAGCGTGCGACCGGCCAGCTTGTTCTTCGCCTCTGTCAGGCCCAGTTTCTTGAGCGCGTTGGTCAGCCACTCGGCGTTGTCCACGTTGTCACCTGCTTCGGTGTACTTGCGGATGGCTTGCACGATGGTGAGGCGCTCAAAGGGCTGACTCAGGTCCACGGGCTTGCCTGCGTAGGTGAGTTGCAGGCTTCCGGTGGCGCGCTGTGCGGCATCGCGGATCAGCTTCTCGGTGTAGTCCATCAGGTCTTGGTAGTTCCAATACGCTGCGTAGAACTCCATCATGGTGAACTCGGGGTTGTGGCGCACCGAAATGCCTTCGTTGCGGTAGCTGCGGTTGATTTCAAACACGCGGTCAAAGCCGCCCACGATCAGGCGCTTGAGGTACAGCTCGGGGGCAATGCGCAAAAACATTTCCTGGTCCAACGCGTTGTGGTGCGTCTTGAATGGCTTGGCGTTGGCCCCTCCGGGGATGGGGTGCAGCATGGGCGTTTCCACTTCCAAGAAGTGGTGCTCGACCATGAACTCGCGCAGTGCGCTCACGGCCTTGCTGCGGGCCACGAAACGTTGGCGCGCTTGCACGTCGGTCATCAGGTCCACGTAGCGCTGGCGGTACTTGGTTTCCTGGTCTGCCATGCCGTGGAACTTGTCGGGCATCGGGCGCAGGCTCTTGGTTAACAAGCGAATGTTGGTCGCATGAATAGAAAGTTCGCCGGTCTTGGTTTTGAACAGTGTGCCTTCTGCCGCCACGATGTCACCCAAGTCCCAATGTTTGAACGCGGCATACACGTCCACGCCCACGTCGTCACCTCGTACGTACAACTGAATGCGCCCGCCGCTGGGGCCGAAAGACGAGTCCTGCAAGGTACAAAAGCTGGCTTTGCCCATGACGCGCTTGAGCATCATGCGGCCGGCAACCGTGGCAGTGGTGCCTAAGGCGACAAGCTCCTCCGCAGACGCATGGTTGTAAGCGGCAAACAACTCCTCTGCCTTGTGTTGGGGCTGAAAGTCATTGGGAAACGCGACGCCCAGACCGGCCGCCTGCTGCCCGCGCAGTGCCTTGAGTTTTTCGCGGCGCTCGTGAATCAACTGGTTTTCATCTTGGGCGAGGGGAGCGTCGAGGGTAGTGTCAGGCATGGGGACTTCTGAGTTCAGTAACTGGGGTTGGCACGCACCGCCGTGCGCTTGCCGCAACCCTCCATTGTATGAGGGCAAGCTCCCGCTATGATGCGCACGCACATTACTTGGATGGCCCATGCTCTACAAAATCGTTGTCTTGTTACTGGAAGTGGTGTCTGGGTTACTGACCAGCACTTGCTTGTTGCGCTTGTACATGCAACACCAGCGCATACCGCTTGCTGCCCATTCAGGCAACCCGCTGGGGCGCTTTGTTTTCGCATTGACCGATTGGCTCGTGCTTCCCTTGCGGCGCGTGATCCCCGCCTTGGGTCGTTGGGATATGGCGAGCTTGGTAGCCGCATGGTTGGTCCAGTTGGCACATATGGGAATTTTGTGGACCTGGAACGGATTCAGCACGGCACCGGTGGCCTTACTGGTGCTTGCTGCGGTAGGGGTGGTGCGGCTCGCCCTGTCGGGGCTTACCGTGTTGGTGTTGGTCTACGCCGTGTTGAGCTGGGTGCAAACCCGCAGCCCACTGTCGGATTTGATGGGCCGCTTGGTCGAGCCCTTGCTGGCGCCTATCCGCAAGCGCATGCCGCTCGTTGGCGGGGTGGACTTGTCACCCTTGGTGTTGCTGGTGTTGTTGCAGATACTGACGATTGTTTTGGGTGACATCCAGTACCGGTCGTTAGGCGCTGTAGCCGCTTAGACCCTGAGGGTTTCCCCGCGCCACTCCTCGCCACCAACGCCATTCGGCAGCAGTTTTATATGACGGCGTGGGCCGGTAGCCGCTGCAACATAGCCAAGGTGTCGGCCACGGTGTTGCGCAGTTCTCGGCGGTCACAAATGAAGTCCACGGCACCCTTGGTTTGCAAAAACTCTGCGCGTTGAAAACCTTCCGGCAAAGTAACGCGCACGGTGGACTCAATCACCCGGGGTCCGGCAAATCCAATCAGGGCCTTGGGCTCTGCAATGACCACATCACCCAAAAATGCAAAGCCTGCGCTGACACCGCCCATAGTGGGGTCGGTTAACACGCTGATATAGGGCAAGCCTTTTTTGGCCAGGCGGGTCAAGGCGGCATTGGTCTTGGCCATCTGCATCAGGCTCAGCAAGCCTTCTTGCATGCGGGCACCGCCGGTGGCGGTAAAGCAGACAAAAGGCACTTTTTGTTCAATGGCCGTTTCCACTCCGCGCACAAAGCGCTCGCCCACCACGGATCCCATGGAGCCGCCCATGAATTCAAATTCAAAGCAAGCGGCCACCAGGCTCACTCCGCGCACCGAGCCTCCCATCACAATCAGTGCGTCGGTCTCTCCTGTGTTTTCCAACGCCTCTTTCAAGCGCTCGGGGTACTTGCGACTGTCCTTGAACTTGAGCGCATCCACCGGCAACACTTCTTGGCCAATCTCAAACCGGCCTTCGTTGTCCAAAAACGCATCCAGCCGCGCGCGCGCGCCGATACGGTGGTGGTGGCCACAGCCGGGGCACACCTTCTGGTTTTGCTCCAAGTCGGTTTTGTAGAGCACGGCCTCGCAGCTGGGGCACTTGATCCACAGGCCTTCGGGCACGCTGCGCCGTTCGGTGGGGTCGGTGTGTTGAATCTTGGGGGGTAGCAGTTTTTCCAACCAACTCATGGGAGTTCTCCAGTGCAGTGCCCACAGGGGCGTCCAACAGACAGGGAACGATTATCCGCCAAACCGCCCCTCCTATATTCAGGCTCAGCCTTGGTCTAGCGCGGTGCGAATTTCCTGCAGGAACGCCTGCGCTATGGGCCCCACCTGCTCACGCGCCTGGTCTTCCAGCAGTTGGATGATCTTGCTGCCAATCACCACGGCGTCCGCTACCTTGGAAATGGTCTTGGCGGTCGCCGCATCGCGGATACCAAAGCCGACGCCCACCGGGGTGCTGATGTGCTGGCGGATGCGGGGCAGCATGGCTTCTACTGCGTTGGTGTCCAGCGCGCCCGAGCCGGTAACACCCTTGAGCGACACGTAGTACACATAGCCGCTGGCCACACGCGCCACCTGCTGCATGCGCTCATTTGTGCTGGTGGGCGCCAATAGGAAAATCAGGTCCATGCCGTGGGCCCGCAGGTCGGCGGCGAAGGCTTCGCATTCCTCGGGCGGGTAGTCCACGATCAGCACGCCGTCCACGCCGGCGTCGGATGCATCGGCAACAAAGGCGCTGGCGACCCCCTCGCGAGCGAACTTCTGGTCATAGCGCTCCACCGGATTTGCGTAGCCCATCAGTACCACGGGGGTGGTGCTATTGATTTTTCGGAACTCTCGCACCATGGCGATCACCTGCACCATGCCGATGCCAAAGGCCAGGGCTTTGTCACCGGCCTTTTGGATCACCGGGCCGTCAGCGCTGGGATCAGAAAATGGCACGCCCAACTCAATCACATCCGCGCCACCCGCGACCATGGCGTGCATCAGGTCGGGGGTGACGTCTGCGAAAGGGTAGCCCGCAGTCACAAAGGGAATGAGCGCTTTGCGGCCCTGGGCCTTCAACGCGGCAAAGGTCGTATCGATCCGGCTCATGCTGCACCTCCCGCTTTGACTAACTGCACGGGTTGTTCACCGCCTTTGACGGATTGGCCACGGCAGCTGGGGCGGCAGTAGAAGTCGGCATTGCTCAGATCGGCGACGGTGCCGATGTCTTTGTCACCACGGCCGGACAGGTTCACCAAAATGCTTTGGTCAGGGCGCATGGTTTTGGCCAGCTTCATGGCGTAAGCCACGGCGTGGCTGGATTCCAGCGCGGGGATGATGCCCTCGGTACGGCACAGGTAGTGGAAAGCGTCCAGCGCTTCCTTGTCGGTAATTCCCACATACTCCGCGCGGCCGATGTCGGCCAGGAACGCATGCTCAGGGCCCACGCCAGGGTAGTCCAGGCCCGCGCTCACACTATGGGTCTCGGTGACCTGGCCGTTGTCATCCTGCAGCACGTACGTGCGGTTGCCGTGCAGCACGCCGGGGCTACCCTTTTGGATGGACGCGGAATGCTTGCCACTCTCCAGACCCTCGCCCGCCGCTTCCACGCCGATCAGGCGGGTTGTTTCGTGCTGGATGTAGGGGTGGAAGATGCCCATGGCGTTCGAGCCGCCGCCCACGCAGGCAATGACTGCATCGGGTTGCGCGGTCTTGCAACCGGCGGCGGCCAGCATCTCGGGCATTTGCACCAGACACTCGTTGCCGATCACGCTCTGGAAGTCGCGCACCATCATGGGGTAGGGGTGCGGGCCCGCCACGGTGCCGATGATGTAGAAGGTGTTGTCCACGTTGGCAACCCAATCGCGCATGGCTTCGTTGAGTGCGTCTTTGAGGGTCTTGCTGCCGCTCTCTACCGGCACCACGGTGGCACCCAGCAGTTTCATGCGGTAGACGTTGGGGCTTTGGCGCTTTACGTCTTCGCTGCCCATGTAGACCACACATTCCAGCCCGTAGCGGGCGCAAATGGTGGCGGTGGCCACGCCGTGTTGCCCAGCGCCGGTTTCGGCAATCACGCGGGGCTTGCCCATGCGCTTGGCCAGCATGGCCTGGCCGATGGTGTTGTTGACCTTGTGGGCGCCGGTGTGGTTCAGGTCCTCGCGTTTCAGGAAGATCTGGGCGCCGCCCGCCTCGGCGCTCATGCGCGCTGCGTGGTACACGGGGGAGGGGCGGCCCACGAAGTGCGCCAGCTCCGACTTGAATTCCGCGAGGAACGCGGGGTCGTGCTGGTACTTGGCGTAGGCGTCTTTGAGCTCGTTGATGGCGTGGGTCAGCGTCTCGGAGACAAAGCTGCCGCCATATTTGCCGAAGTGACCTTTGGCGTCGGGTTGTTGGTAATCGAACATGATGTTTACATTCCTGCAAGATGCCGGTCCGCCGCGCGCACGGCGGCAACGAACTGGCGGATTTTTTCGGGGTCTTTGATGCCCTTGAGGGGCTTTCCATGAGCGTCCTCGGCTTCGACGCCGGAGCTCACATCCACAGCCAGCGACTTACAGCGCGGCCGTACCGACGTGATGCCATCGCCCACGTTTGCACTGGTGAGTCCACCACTCAAGACGAGGTGAGCGTTGACGCTTGGAGGAAGAAGTGACCAATTGAATGTTTTGCCACCACCACC
>JARXAM010000107.1 GCA_029865845.1 Rhodoferax sp.
TTTGCCGGTGGCGCGCCACTTGGCCACTTCCTTGAGCACGCCGGTACCGTCCAGGTTGGGCATGCTTTCGTCCAGCAGCACCCCGTCAAACTGGTGGGCCTGCAGGGCGGCCAGCGCCTTGAGGCCGTCGTCCACCAGCACGCCGGTGCAACCGGCCTCCTTGAGCAGGCGGGCGGCCATCATGCGGTTGATGGGGTTGTCGTCCACCACGAGGATGTGCGGCGCCTGCGCGCTCATACCGGAACCGCCAAGCCCCGCACCACGGCAGGGCGTGCCACAAACGCCGCCAGTACGCGGGCCACTTCAGGGAAATCAGCAAAGCCCACCAGATCGCCCGCTTCGTAAAACCCCACGAGGTTGCGCACCCACGGGAAGATGGCAATGTCAGCCACGGTGTAATCGTCGCCCATCAACCAGGTGCGGCCCGCAAGGTGCTGGTTCAGCACGCCCAGCAGGCGCTTGCTCTCGACGACATAGCGGTCGCGCGGGCGCTTGTCTTCGTAGTCTTTGCCGGCGAATTTGTGGAAGAAACCCAGCTGCCCGAACATGGGCCCCAGGCCGCCCATCTGCCACATGAGCCACTGGATGGCCTGGTAGCGCTGCGCAGGGTCGGCAGATAGCAGCTTGCCGGTTTTGTCGGCCAGGTAAATCAGGATGGCGCCCGACTCAAACAGCGCCAGCGGCTGGCCGCCGGGGCCTTGCGGGTCCAGGATGGCCGGGATTTTGTTGTTGGGGTTGAGGGACAGGAACTCCGGGGTGGTCTGGTCGTTGGTCTGGAAGTTCACCTTGTGCGCCTCGTAGGGCAGGCCCAGCTCTTCGAGCGCAATGCTCACCTTCACGCCGTTGGGCGTGGGCAGCGAGTAGAGCTGCAGGCGGTCCGGGTGCTGTGCAGGCCACTTGGCGGTGATGGGGAAGTTGGACAGGCTAGTGACAGACGACATGGGGGAAGCTCCGGGTTACTACAAAAATGATAGCTGCTCGCGCACTACCTATGTGCCGCGCAGTCTATTTCAATCTCCACGCAGACGCCAGCCTAAAATATGTAGGCTATTTTACAAAGTTGAAGAATAATCTACCAATGTCTTGGATCACCCTTATCACCAGCCTGCCTACCGAAAACGCAACCGCCCGCATGCGCGCTTGGCGTGCGCTCAAAGCCAGTGGTGCAGCAGTGTTGAAAGATGGTGTCTATGTGATGCCCGAACGCCCCGCATGCCGGCTCGTGTTGGAGTCGGTCGCCGCCGATGTGCTGGCAGGCGGCGGCAGCGCGTATGTGATGGCCGTGCAGGAGCCGGCCAATGCCAGCTTCACTCCCCTGTTTGAGCGCAGCGCCGACTTTGCCGCGCTGCTGGCGGATCTGCCTTCTATTCAGGCCCTGCTGGATACGGGCGACAGAGCAGAGGCCACGCGGCTCTGTCGCAAAGCGCGCAAGGCTTTTGCACAGGTTGCGGAGACTGATTTCTTCCCGGGTGAGGCACAACGGCAAGTCGACACTGCACTGCAGGCCGTGGAGGCCGCCATCGCCCGCGCAGCTGCACCCGACGAACCGCAGGCGTTGGCTGGACCTATCGCAGTGCTGCAGCGCGCGCACTACCAAGGCCGCACCTGGGCTACACGAGCCCGCCCATGGGTAGACCGCTTGGCCAGCGCCTGGCTGATCCGACGCCATATCGACCCGCAGGCCCGCTTCATGTGGCTGGCGCAACCACAGGACTGCCCTGCCGATGCCCTGGGGTTTGACTTTGACGGTGCCACTTTCAGCCATACAGAGGGCCGCGTCACGTTTGAAGTGCTGCTCGCCAGCTTCGCGCTGGAAACACCGGCCTTGCAACGCTTGGGCGCGCTGGTGCACTTTCTGGATGCGGGTGGCGTGCAGCCCCCTGAGGCCATGGGCGTCGAGTCCGTGCTGGCAGGCTTGCGCGCCACCATCCCCGATGACGATGCGCTGCTGCAAGCAGCCAGTGCCGTGTTGGAGGCCCTCCTCCATCAATTTGAACCTGCGACTAACACCGAAATCCCCCATGGCAACTGACACCTTGAACACCGCCGAGAGCCCGGAGCCTGTGAGCTTCTGGCAAGCCTTCGCCTTCTGGCTCAAACTGGGTTTTGTGAGCTTTGGCGGGCCCGCAGGACAAATTGCCATCATGCACACCGAGCTGGTGGAGCGGCGCCGCTGGATCTCGGAAAAGCGCTTTCTGCATGCGCTGAACTACTGCATGCTGCTGCCCGGCCCCGAGGCGCAGCAGCTGGCCACCTATATCGGCTGGCTCATGCACCGCACCTGGGGCGGTGTGGCGGCAGGGGCGCTGTTTGTACTGCCCTCGTTGTTCATCTTGATCGGGCTCTCCTGGGTTTACATCGCCTTTGGCGATGTGGGCTGGGTAGCCGGCATGTTCTACGGCATCAAACCCGCTGTCACCGCCATCGTGCTTCAAGCGGCGCATCGCATCGGCTCGCGTGTGCTGAAAAACAATGCCTTATGGGGCATTGCGGCAGCGTCCTTCGTCGCCATTTTTGCGCTGGAACTGCCCTTCCCCTTCATTGTGTTGGGTGCGGCATTGCTGGGCTATGCCGGTGGGCGTTGGGCGCCTGCCTTGTTCAACAGCGCAGGTGGCCACGGCGGTGCTGCAAAGCACTACGGCGCTGCGCTGATTGACGACCACACCGCCACGCCCGACCACGCGCGCTTCCGTTGGAGCCGGCTGGGCCTGGTGCTGCTGGTAGGCGCAATGCTGTGGGCACTTCCCATGGGGGCGCTGACCTGGAGCTTGGGCTGGGACCACACCTTCACCCAAATGGGCTGGTTTTTTACCAAGGCTGCACTGCTCACGTTTGGTGGCGCCTATGCAGTGCTCCCTTACGTTTATCAAGGGGCTGTCGGGCACTATGGCTGGCTGACACCCACTCAAATGATTGACGGGCTGGCCCTGGGTGAAACCACGCCGGGTCCGCTGATCATGGTGGTGGCTTTTGTGGCTTTTGTGGGGGGGTACGCCAACGCTGTGCTGGGCCAGGAGCACCTGTTTGTGGCCGGCGCCATCGCTGCGACCTTGGTCACCTGGTTCACGTTTCTGCCGTCCTTCATCTTCATTTTGGCTGGGGGCCCGCTGGTCGAGAGCACGCACAACGAAGTGAAGTTCACCGCGCCACTGACCGGCATTACGGCAGCGGTCGTGGGGGTGATCGTGAACCTGGCCCTGTTCTTCGGGTACCACGTGTTGTGGCCGCAAGGCTTTACAGGCTCGTTTGACATGGTGGCCGCTGCCCTTGCTTTGGCTGCAGCGATTGCTTTGTTTCGCTACAAGCGCAACGTGATCCACGTGATAGCAGCCTGTGCGCTTGCAGGTGTGCTGATCTCATTAATCCGATAGGAACGCCCCATGAACTCCATCACCAGCCGAGAACTCGCGCAACTGCAAGCGCAAGGCCAAGCCTTCACCCTGCTGGACGTGCGACGCGACAAGGCGCGCCTGTCCGATGGGACCCAAATTGCCCATGCGCAATGGCAGGACCCGGCTCTGTGGCTGGATTGGAAAGACCAAGTATCCAAAGACCTGCCGGTGGTTGTGTACTGTGCGCACGGGCGCGAAATCAGCCAAGGCCTGACCACCGCACTGCAGGTGATGGGACTGAATGCCCGCTTTCTTGAAGGCGGCATCGCAGCTTGGCAGGCTGCGGGCATGAGCACAGAACCGCTTGTTTAAGCACACATTTCTTGGTTATGCGGGGAGTCGCCGGTGACCCGTGCGCTGGTCCGTCCCGGAGAGCATCGCTAACTACGATGCCCAAGTTTCAGCGCAGCGTAGTACCGGTGAATGCAGCGTCTGCTGATAAGGGCTTGCTCTCGTAGCATTGGGCTTTCGGCTTTGCACCGCCTCATCTAAATTAACTAAATCGTAAAAATTAAAACAAGGGCAAACCCTTTTTTTGATTAGGAATTTTGAATTCGCTCTCAAAATTAAAATTTGAAATTTTTATTTGCTATTTTTTTAATAGCAATTGACGCAATTTATACGGGCGCTCAAGCCCATTTTTTCCCGGGTGGGGCAGCGTCGTCTTCGAAAATTCCCCAAACTGAAATATTGTTGTCACGGGCCCATTGAATCATTGAATTTGAAAGATATCGCATCTTTCCATCTTGGCTTGCCTATCCAGGCTGAGCACTGATTCACCCTTTGCGCTTGAGGCGCCCGGTTGCCATGAACATTCGTCAACGCATTCTGTTACTCATCGCGCTGAGCTTTGTAGCCCTGCTGTTTACCGGCGGTTTTGCAGTATTCCAAAACACCAGCAGCAGCAAAGAGGTCAAGTCGGTGACTGAGGGCGTGGTGCCCAGCAGCCTGAAGTCGGTAGAACTCATGGGCCAGTTAAAAGACGTGCAAATCGCCACGCTGGCTATGGTGAGCGCGCCTGACAAGGCCGCCATTACGCAAGCGCATGATGAGGTGAAGAAGAAAAAGGCGGACCTGCAAAAGGCGCTTGCTGACCAGATGACCTCAGCCGACAACGACGCCCAGCGCGGCTTGGTGAAACAAGCCGAAGAGAGCTTGCTCAACTACTTCGGCTCGATTGACGACACCGCCAACTTCATGCTCCAGGGGCAGAAGGAGCTGGCCGAAGCCACCATGGCCGCCACCGTGGACCAGTACCTGCGGGAACAGATCAGTGTGATCGAAACCGTACAGGTCGAGAAGCGCCGCAGCAAGGACGAAGCCATCGCAGCGGTCAACGGCAACTTGCGGGCTACTACGGGCACGCTCTCGGTGGTGACCCTGCTGGCGATTGCCGGTTTGAGCGCCATGGGCTTGTTGCTGTATCGCCAGGTGATCCACCCCATTGGCGATATGGAATCCAAAATGACCGAGATTGCCACCAGCCAAGACTTCACCCAGCGCCTGCCGGTGACCAAGATGGACGAAATCGGCAAATCGGTCGTGGCTTTCAACGCCATGATCGAAAAGATCCAGCAGAGCAATGAAGAGATCCGCCAGAAAACGGCCGACATCCACGCCATGCTGCACTACATCCCCCAGGGCATCTTGACGCTGGAGAGCGGCGGGATCATCCACCCCGAGTTTTCTGAGCACCTCAAGACCGTGCTGGAAACCAGCGACATTGCCGGCCGCGACGTCATGCATGTGGTGTTTGATGGCAGTGGCCTGGGCGTGGACGCACTCAACCAGATGGAAACCGCCATCAGCGCCTGCATCGGCGAGGACGAAATGAACTTCGAGTTCAACGCCCACCTACTGCCCCTTGTGATTGACAAGACCATGCGGGATGGGCGCACCAAGGTGCTGGACCTGAACTGGTCTCCCATTACCGACGAAACGGGCACGACTCTTCGCCTGCTGCTGTGCCTGCGCGATGTGACCGACCTGCGCGCCCTGGCCAAAGCAGCGGACGCCCAGAAAAAAGAGCTGGCTCTGATCGGCGAAATTCTGGCGGTGCGGCAAGAGAAGTTCCAAGAATTCATGGGCAGTGCCAAAGAATTCATCGCAGAAAACGAGGCACTGATCATTGCAGCCGCCGGCACTGAGGCCCGGCGCAGGGAAGCCATTGCCGTGCTGTTCCGCAATATGCACACCATCAAAGGCAATGCCCGCACCTATGGCCTGCTGCAACTGACTGACGTAGTGCACCAGGCGGAAGAACGCTACGACGCAATACGCCAAGGCAAGCAAGAATGGAACACCGAGCTGCTGCAAACCGAACTCCAGCTGACTGCTGACGTTGTGGCGCAGTACGCCCGCATCAACGAAGTGACCTTGGGGCGCAAAGGCCCGGGCCGCCGGGGCAGCGTGGACAAGTTCCTGATGGTGCCCAAAGAAGTCGTAGAGGACCTGATCCAGCGTCTGGATGAAGCTGGAGCACAAAGCGCTGAGCAGAAAGCCGCTGCGCTGCAACAGGCGCGTGATGCCCTGAACCAGCTAGGTGCAGAGCCTTTGTCCCGAATGCTCAGCGGTGTGACGGACTCCCTCCCCTCCCTTGCGCAAGAGCTGGGTAAGGCTGCACCCCAAGTGGTCATGAAAGACGCGGGCATTCTGGTTCGCACCCAGCTCGCAGATACGCTGCGCAATGTGTTCATGCACTTGTTCCGAAACTCCCTG
>JARXAM010000121.1 GCA_029865845.1 Rhodoferax sp.
CATCCAAAAACGCGCCGCCAACTTTACGAATCGATAAATTTTTGGTCTACAATGCCGGTCTTCGGTCGTATAGCTCAGTTGGTTAGAGCGCAGCATTCATAATGCTGATGTCGGTGGTTCAAGTCCACCTACGACCACCAATTCGACAAAGCCAGCCTTGCTCTGGCTTTTTCTTTCTCGGCCGCAGACGCCCGTGTTGGCGCGGGTTTGGGCCGTGTGGCAGTATTCCGCTGGCGGCCGAGACGGGCGTTGGCGGATTCAGCGCCTGTCGCTATGGAATATCAATCCTGCACCTGATCGGCGACGAATGCGCGCCATTGTCAGTGCATCCTTGGCCAGTCTGGTTTGCATGTGGTCCTTCATGCTCAAGCCCACCACCTGCCGACTGAACAGGTCAAAGACGACCGCCATATACAACTTCCGCGCGCAGGCGGGCCAGCTCCATTTGCCCTGCCGTGACAGTCGGGGGCTTGTCGCCGTCACCGCTGAGCACGCCCTTGGCGCTCAAGCGTACCCGGTACGCGCTGTGCGTAGCCAAATTGAATCGGCAGCACGAACAGCGGTAAACTTCGCCATTGGCGGCAAAGAAATCAAGGCGCGCAAGGTGCCGCTGCCAATCCCGCCCATCAAAAAGTCCTTGCGCAAGCACTTCACGACGCAATGCCCAGTGCGAAATCAAAGCGTACAGAAGCCACGGCATTGCGCCAATCCGCATGGGCCACCTTCGCGGCGTCCCTGTTTAGCCCCACCGAGCCGAGTGCCTCATGACCCTCGACTTCGCCACCCTCAATGCCCTGCGCACCCACCACCCCGCGTGGCGGCTGTTGCGCTCAGACCATGCACCGCTGGTGGCGAGTTTTCTGCAGCGGGTGTTCGTGGCACCGAATGTGCGGATGATGGCGGCGGCGGATTTGGCTGAGGCGTTGGAGGATGAGTTGTACGCCTTGCGCCTGCACTTGGGCGACAGCGCCTTTCCCAAACCCGCACTGGAGTACCTGAACGACTGGGCCGCGCCCGACAAGGCCTGGCTGCGCAAGTTCTACCGTCCGGGCACGGACGAGGCGCAATTCGATTTGACGCCCGCCAGCGAAAAGGCTATTGCGTGGCTGGCGCAGCTCAGCGAGCGGCAGTTCGTCGGCACCGAATCGCGCCTGCTCACGCTGTTCGACCTGCTCAAGCAGATGAGCGAAGGCAGCGAGGCGGACCCGGCCAAGCGCATTGCCGAACTGCACAAAAAACGTGATGACATCGACGCCGAGATCGCCCGGGTGCTGTCAGGCGATGTACCGTTGCTGGACGACACAGCGTTGAAAGATCGCTTCCAGCAGTTCATGCAGGGAGCGCGCGAGTTACTGACCGACTTCCGTGAGGTAGAGCACAACTTCCGTCAGCTAGACCGGCGTGTGCGCGAGCGCATAGCGCTGTGGGAAGGCAGCAAGGGCGCGCTGCTAGAAGACATCATGGGCGAGCGCGACTCGATTGCCGATTCCGATCAGGGAAAGAGTTTCCGCGCCTTCTGGGATTTTCTACTCTCCAGCCGACGGCAAGAAGAATTGACCGAGTTGCTGGGTCGTGTGCTCGCACTGCCTGCGGTGGCGGACCTGAATCCGGATACTCGCACCCGCCGCGTGCATTACGACTGGATGGAAGCGGGCGAGCATACCCAGCGCACCGTCGCGGCCTTGTCACAGCAATTGCGCCGCTTTTTGGATGACCAGGCCTGGCTGGAAAACCGCCGCATTATGGACATCTTGCACGGCATCGAGAGCAAGGCGCTGGCGCTACGCGATGCGCCCCCACCAGGCAACGTGATGGAAATGGCTGACTCCTGCGCAGATATTGAGCTGGCAATGGAGCGGCCCCTGTTCACCCCGGCCATTAAACCGGTAATCGCCGATCTGGCCTTGCAAACGGGTGATGAAGATATTGACCCATCGGCATTGTTCGATCAAATAGTGGTCGACAAGGCGCGGCTTACCCGCCATATCCGCCACGCTTTGCAGGATCGTGCCCAGATTACCTTGAGTGAGCTGGTGGCAAATCAGCCCTTGCAACAGGGGCTGGCCGAGTTGGTGGCCTATCTGCAATTGGGCAGTGAAGCATTCAACACCGTGGTGGACGAAGACACACCCGAACCCATCCGCTGGCAGGCCGTGGCAACGGATGATCAAGCCATTACCCGCAGTGCGCGGCTGCCCCGCGTGATCTTCATGCGCTGAAAAAGACCAAAAGCTGAGGCAAGGGATGGAAGAAGAATTCTTGAACGCAACACCGACTGCACACCCGACGGTGCCTACAGCCGCTGATTTGTCGGTTTTGCTGATCGGCTTGCTCAAAGGCGTGCTCTACCGGGATGGCGATGAACGCCAATGGGCCGCTCTGCTGAACCTGCAAGCACGAGTGCGTGATTACGTGGCAGTGTTGAGTCTTGATCTGGTGCTCGATGAGGCAGAAGGCTATGCATTTCTGAAAAGCCGTCCCGAGCCTGCCGACGACGATCCATCTCCACGTTTGCCTCGCTTGGTCGCGCGCCGCCCGCTGTCCTTCGCCGTGAGTTTGTTGCTTGCGCTGCTACGTAAGAAACTGGCCGAGTTCGACGCGGGCGGTGGAGACACACGGCTGGTGCTATCCCGCGACGACATCGTGGAACTGGTGCGGGTGTTTCTGCCTGATGGCCCGAATGAAGCCAAACTGATGGATCAGATCGAGGCCACGATCAACAAGGTGGCCGAACTGGGTTTTCTGCAGAAGCTCAAATCCGCTGGTGGCACGGCGGTCGGGCCAGCCACTTACGAGGTACGGCGGATTCTGAAAGCCTTTGTCGACGCCCAATGGCTGGCCGAATTCTATACGCGTCTGGCCACGTATCAGTCTCAGTTGGCGGGGGTGAGTAACACCAAGGAAGGTGCTGGCCATGAATGATCCGCAATCACTAGGCCTGGACTTCTGCGCCGATGACATGTTGTCGGGCTTTCGGCTTACGCGGCTGGAGGCATTCAACTGGGGCACCTTTGACGGCCGGGTGTGGACGCTGCAATTGGATGGCAAGAATGGCTTGCTAACGGGTGATATTGGCTCGGGAAAATCCACCTTGGTGGATGCCATTACCACTCTGCTGGTGCCTGCTAACCGGATCGCCTACAACAAGGCAGCCGGCGCGGACAGCAAGGAAAGAACACTGCGCTCCTACGTGCTTGGACACTACAAATCCGAGCGCAATGAGGTGACCGGCGCGGCCAAGCCGGTGAGCCTGCGAGACCACAATAGCTACTCAGTGATCTTGGGTGTTTTCCACAACGCAGGCTACGACCAGACAGTTACGCTGGCACAGGTGTTCTGGATGAAGGAGGCGCAGGGGCAACCAGCGCGGTTCTTCTTGGGCGCGGAGCGTGCGCTATCTATTGCGACTGACTTTTCACATTTCGGATCGGATATTGCCCAACTGCGAAAGAGGCTGCGCGGGCTTGGCGCTGAATTGCACGACAGCTTTCCACCCTATGCGGCGTGGTTTCGTCGGCGCTTCGGCATTGAAAACGATCAGGCACTGGAGTTGTTCCACCAAACGGTGTCGATGAAGTCAGTGGGCAACCTGACGGATTTCGTGCGCAGCCATATGCTTGAACCCTTCGAGGTTGGCCCGCGACTGCAAGCCTTGATCGGCCACTTCGATGATCTCAACCGCGCCCATCAGGCCGTGCTAAAAACCCAGCAACAGGTCGAATTGCTCACGCCTCTGATTGATGACTGTGGCCGCCACAAGGCGCTGGCAGCCGAGGTGAACGGTCTGCGTGGATGCCGAGACAGTCTGAGGCCCCACTTTGCGGGCCTAAAGCTTGGGCTCATTGATAAACGGTTGGGCTCGCTGGCAGAAGAATGGGAGCGCGTGGATGCCCACATACAAAAATTGGATGCTACGCAGGAGACGCAAGGCCAGCAAATAGATGAACTGAAACAGGCCATCAACGACAACGGCGGCGACCGACTGGAACGCCTTGCCGTCGAAATTCGCAAAAAAGAGCAGCTGCGGGATACCCGTAAAGCCAAGGCCAGTCGCTATGGTGAACTGGCTGCCGTACTGGGTGAGCCACCCGCGACCGATGCCACCAGCTTCGTTGTGCAGCGCGGCAAGTATCAAAACTGGCGCGTGGATGCACGCAACCGCGATGCGGATCTGCAAAACACCCTCACTGAACACGGCGTGACTTTGCGCCAGGGAAAGCAAAAGCACGAGCAACAGAGCTTGGAGATTGACAGCCTTAAGCGCAGACGCAGCAACATTGATGACCAGCAAATTCAGATCCGCGCCGCGATGTGTGCGGCGCTAGGACTAAACGTAGAGGAAATGCCGTTTGCTGGTGAGTTGATACAGGTGCGCGAAGATGAGCGCGATTGGGAAGGCGCTGCCGAACGTTTGCTGCGCGGCTTCGGCCTGGCGCTGCTGGTCCCGGATGCACATTACAAGGCCGTAGCCGAATGGGTGGATGGTGCCCATTTGCGCGGCCGCCTTGTGTACTTTCATGTGCGGTCACGCAAGTCCGCTGAACTGCCTGACCTGCACCGTGATTCCTTGGTCCGCAAGTTGGCCATCAAGCCAGACTCGCCGAACTACGATTGGCTGGAACGCGAACTCGCCCATCGGTTTGACGTCGCGTGTTGTGCCACGCAAGAGCAATTCCGTCGCGAGACCCGCGCCATCACCCGCGCGGGCCAGATTAAAGACCCGAGTGGCCGACACGAAAAGGATGACCGTCACCGTATTGATGATCGCAGCCGCTATGTACTGGGCTGGAGCAATAGCGCCAAGATCGCGGCACTGGAGGCCATGCGCCGCCAGCTCGAGGAGCGGCTCGGCGAGCTTGGCAGTGAAATCGGCATTGTCCAGAAACAACGTGACGAGCTCACCAGTCGTCTTGATGCGCTGGCCCGTCTCGAAGAGTTTACGGCGTTCGACGAGCAGGATTGGGCCAGCGTTGCCACCGAGATTGCACAGTTGGTGGATGAACGCAACCGGCTGGAGTCAGCATCGGATGTACTCAAACAGTTGAACGAAAACCTGCGCACCTTGCAGAACACGCAGAAGGAGGCTGTGGAAGCCTTACAGGCTGCGCGCGAGAAGCGGGCCAAGGTGGAACAGCGGCGCTCTGACACGCAAGACCTCCGACAGCAAACCATGGAGCGGCTTGATGGTTTTGTCGTCGACGATGCATTGTTGGCAAAGCTCGAAGCCATGCGCGCCGCGGCGTTGGGGGAACACCAACTCACGGTTGACTCCTGCGATAACCGCGAGCAGGACGTGCGCACTTGGCTGCAATCAAGGATTGACACCGAAGACGTGAAGCTCAAACGTCTGGCAGAGAAGATCATCAAAGCCATGGCGTCCTTCAAGGAGGCATTCAAGCTGGAGACGGCCGAGATGGATGCCAGCCTTGAAGCGGCCTTTGAATATGAAAACCTGCTGACGCAGTTGAACCGCGACGACCTGCCGCGCTTTGTTTCGCGCTTCAAGGAACTGCTCAACGTCAACACCATCAACGAAATTGCGAACTTCAATGCTCAGTTGGCCCGCGAGCGCGAAACCATCAAGGAGCGCATCGCCCACATCAACAAATCGCTGGGCGAGATCGACTACAACGCCGGCCGCTACATCGTGCTGGAGTCGCAGGCCAGCCCCGACGCCGAGATCCGCGATTTTCAACAGGAACTACGCGCCTGCACCGAAGGCGCTGTCACAGGTTCGGATGACGCCCAATATTCCGAGGCAAAGTTCCTGCAGGTCAAGGCGATCATCGACCGTTTCCGGGGGCGCGAAGGGTTGTCCGAACAGGATCGCCGCTGGACGGCGAAAGTCACTGATGTACGCAACTGGTTCCTTTTCGCCGCCAGCGAGCGCTGGCGTGAGGACAACAGCGAACACGAGCATTACTCAGACTCCGGTGGCAAGTCGGGCGGGCAAAAGGAGAAATTGGCGTACACCATTCTGGCGGCCAGTCTGGCCTACCAGTTTGGCTTGGAGTGGGGGGAGGTCCGTTCGCGTTCCTTCCGCTTCGTGGTCATTGATGAGGCCTTCGGGCGCGGTTCTGATGAATCCGCCCAATACGGACTGAAGCTGTTCCAGCAACTCAACTTGCAACTGTTGATTGTGACGCCGCTGCAGAAAATCCACATCATTGAGCCCTATGTCTCCAGTGTTGGCTTCGTCCATAACGAAGGGGGACGAGCATCGAAGCTGCGCAATCTGTCCATCGAGGAATACCGCGCGCAGAAGGCCTTGATGCCAGCCCCATCTGCGCAGGAGTCTGCGCCGTGACGTGGACTGGCCCCAAAGAATTGAAAGCCCAGTTGGCGCGGTTTTGGGAGCGCGGTGAACTGCTGCGAGACGCAGTAACGGGCAATGTGCGTTTTCCTTTGCGGATGTCCCTCAAGTCCCCAACGTCAGCGGACATCACAGATCGTTTTAACGAAGTTCGCGATTGGGCTGCCGAATTGGCCACAACGAACTCTGTGCGTGTAGAGTGGCAGGAGCTCAGGCACCGTGTCCAGGGCGCGCAAAAGCTACCGGCTGGTGTGTGGGTCCAGACGTTAGAAGATGCGTTGACGTGGTTAGGCAAGCGCAAAGATTGGGAGCGCTTTTCGGCACAGGTTTCCACTACTCGGCAAACCCATCCAGCCTTGCTGCCGTGGTTAGAGAAGCGCCCGCTGCAGGCGCTGGATCTGTCCGCCGAGTGGCCTCGATTTCTGGCCGTGGTGGCGTGGCTCGTCGAACATCCACGTCCTGGCATGTATCTGCGGCAGGTGGATTTGCCTGGTGTTCACAGCAAATTCATCGAAGCACATCGTGGCGTGCTGGCCGAGTTGCTCGATCTGGCATTACCAGTCGATGCAGTGGATTCTGGCAAAACCGGTGTCAGTCAGTTTTCTGCTCGATACGGCTTTCTGGAAAAACCGACGCGCATTCGCTTCCGCGTGCTTGATCCTTCGATTCGGGTAGTGCCCGGTTTGACATCGCCCGACTTGACGCTGGATGCAGGTAGCTTCAGCCGCCTGGATCTGGACGTGCGGCGTGTCTTCATTACAGAGAACGAGACCAACTTCCTGGCCTTTCCGCCGGCATCCAATGCCATCGTTGTTTTCGGTGCCGGGTATGGTTGGGATGCTCTGGCCCGAAGTCATTGGTTAAAGAAACGCTCAATCCATTATTGGGGTGACATCGACACACATGGCTTCGGCATTCTGGATCAGCTTCGCGGCCATTTTGACCACGTGGCCTCATTCTTGATGGACAGGGCCACGCTGGACGCGCACGTTTCCATTTGGGGAAGTGAGGACAAACCGCTTCGCGTGGACTTGCACCGGCTCACGCCCGAGGAGAGAGCCCTCTACAAGGACCTGCGCGACAACCGTATTCGCACTGGACTGCGGTTAGAACAGGAGCACATCGGTTTCCACTGGCTATCTCGTCGCCTTCAACACCTTGATAGCATGACTGCATCTGATTCAAGCATCTTGGGATAAGACCATATATAGACCCCATTAAGTCTTTCCTGAGGCCGAGGCACAGCCATGCGCTATTCATCACAAGTCAAGCCGATCAGCTATCCCAACGCCAACGCTGCAGAGGTTCCAACGCACCTTGCGGAGCAAAGAGGGCCTATGGTTATCCGAAGGAATTGGTCGGCCTTGGCATCAATGAATACCGCCAGACTTTCTTTAAACCGTACCGCTTGATTTGCCGCGTCACGGGCAGCCAAGTCATCATCTACCTGATTGCTGATGGCCGCCACGATATGCAGTCAGTGTTGGCAAGAAGGCTACCTGGCGCTGGAACGGCGGCAACACGCAGCAGTGCACATCGGCTCCAATGGTGAGTGGTGAGTGGTTTGGTTGCAAACCCCACACCACCACTCGTCAAAGCCTGCTCTCTTTCGGACAGCAGGCTTTTTCATGTGCTCACTACGTACACCCTAGCGCCGTAGCCCGTCGATGGGCGCACCCACCCGGTGTTCAGGCCCCCGGTTTTTTTCGTGGCAGGGCTTACCGATAAAATCCCACCCTTCATCTACAGCCTCTGGATACACACCATGAACCGCTGCAACGCTGTTTTCGCCTTGCTCTGTGCGCTGGGCCTGTGGGCCTGCAATGCCGCAGCGCAAACGGAGCCCATTCGCCAGTACGTCACGGAGCCCGACGGCACCGTGGTTGCACTGCGTACCTTTCCGGCTCGTGCCCTGCGCGGAACCCTGGTAGTGCAGGCGCCGCCCAACGTGCTGCTGGACAACCAACCCGACCGGCTGTCCCCCGGCGCACGCATCCGTGGCGCCAACGGCATGATCGCCTTGTCCGCGTCCTTGCTGGGACAGACGCTCCCCGTGATGTACACCCGCGAACCCAACGGCATGCTGCACGACGTATGGGTGCTGACTACGCTGGAAGCCCAGCGCCTGCCCACCAAGCCCTCATATTCCAAGTAAGCACCCCACCGTACCGATCATGTCCAAAAAAGTCTTTATCAAAACCTTCGGCTGCCAGATGAACGAGTACGACTCGGACAAGATGGCCGACGTCCTGGGCGCAGCCCAAGGCTACGAGCCTACCGATGACGTGGAGCAGGCCGACCTGATCCTCTTTAACACCTGCTCGGTGCGCGAGAAAGCGCAAGAGAAGGTGTTTAGTGACCTGGGGCGCATCAAACACCTCAAGGCCAAGGGGGTACAGATTGGCGTGGGCGGCTGCGTGGCCAGCCAAGAGGGTGCCGAAATCATCAAACGCGCACCGTATGTCGACGTGGTGTTCGGCCCCCAAACCCTGCACCGCTTGCCCGAGCTGCTCAATGCCCGCAAGGCACTGGACAAACCCCAAGTGGATATCAGCTTTCCCGAGATTGAAAAGTTTGACCACCTGCCGCCTGCCAAGGTAGACGGCGCATCGGCCTTTGTGAGCATCATGGAGGGCTGCAACAAGTATTGCAGCTACTGCGTGGTGCCCTATACCCGTGGCACCGAAATCAACCGGCCGTTTGACGATGTGTTGGTGGAAATTGCCGGCCTGGCCGACCAAGGGGTGAAAGAGGTCAACCTGCTCGGGCAAAACGTGAACGCGTGGCGCAACGCCATGGGGGACTCCGGCGAGATGGCCGACTTTGCCACCCTGCTCGAATACGTGAGCGACATCCCCGGCATTGAGCGCATCCGCTACACCACCAGCCACCCCAATGAGTTCACGCCCAGTCTGATTGCCGCCTACGACAAATTGCCCAAACTGGTAAGCCACCTGCATCTGCCCGTGCAACACGGCAGCGACAAGATCTTGATGGCCATGAAACGCGGCTACACCGCCATGGAGTACAAAAGCACCATCCGCAAGCTGCGCGCCATCCGGCCAGACATGAGCATCAGTTCGGACTTCATCGTCGGCTTCCCCGGCGAGACCGACGAAGACCACGCCAAGATGATGAAGTTGATCCACGACATCGGCTTCGACAACAGCTTTAGCTTCATCTTCAGCCCCCGCCCCGGCACGCCTGCAGCCAACTTGCCAGATGACACCCCGCACGAGGTCAAGCTCGCACGCCTGCAGGAACTGCAAGCCGCCATCAACGCCAACATTGCCACCATCAGCCACCAGCGCTTGGGCACCGTACAGCGCATCTTGGTGGAAGGCAGCAGCAAGCGCGACAACGGCGAACTCATGGGCCGCACCGAATGCAACCGCGTGGTCAACTTTGCCGGCCACCCGCGCCTCGTTGGGCAGTTGGTAGACGTCACGATCACAGAAACCCGCAGCTACACCCTGCGCGGGGAAGTGGTCATGGCAACTCAAACCGCCTGAGCGACCGCTTGGTCCGGCAGGAGCCGGATGGCAGTGGGCTGCCGTCGAGCGCAGCCCTCAGAAGGGCATTTTGGGCATGCCTTTCATGCCCCCCAGCCGCTTCATCATCTTCATCATGCCGCCGCCCTTCATCTTCTTCATCATCTCTTGCATTTGCTCAAACTCCTTGAGCATGCGGTTAACTTCCTGCACGTGCACACCCGCACCGGCGGCGATACGGCGCTTGCGCGTGGCTTTGATGAGTTCGGGCTTGCGACGCTCCAGCGGCGTCATGCTATGGATGATGCCTTCCTTGCGCTTGATGTCTTTCTCGGCCTTGTCCATATCCACCTGACCGGCCTTGGCGGCCATAGCCGCAGGCAGCTTGTCCATCAGGCTGGAGAGGCCGCCCATTTGCTTCATTTGCTGAATCTGAGCCAAAAAGTCGTTCAGGTCGAAGCCGCCACCGCTCTTGACCTTTTCAGCCAGCTTTTTGGCGGCTTCTATGTCCACACCGGCGGTAACCTGCTCCACCAGCGCCACGATGTCGCCCATGCCCAGAATACGACCGGCATGGCGCTCGGCGTCAAACACCTCCAGCCCGTCAAGCTTTTCGCTGGTACCGGCAAACTTGATGGGTGCGCCGGTGATCTGACGCACAGAAAGCGCAGCACCACCACGAGAATCACCATCGGTCTTGGTGAGGATGATGCCGGTCAGTGGCAGCGCTTCCTTGAAGGCCTTGGCAGTGTTGACCGCGTCCTGGCCCTGCATGGCGTCCACCACGAACAGGGTTTCGACCGGGTTCAGGGCGGCGTGCAGGTTTTTGATTTCTGCCATCAGGGCTTCGTCAATCGCCAAGCGGCCTGCCGTATCGACCAGCAGCACATCAAAGAAGTGCTTTTTGGCATAGTCCAGTGCGGCACGGCCGATGTCCACCGGGTTTTGGTCCGGGGTGGAGGGGAACCACTCCGCGCCCGCCTGCGCAGTCACCGTCTTGAGCTGCTCGATCGCGGCGGGGCGATACACGTCGCCGGACACCGTAAGCACCTTCTTTTTGCGCTTTTCGATCAAGTGCTTGGCGAGCTTGGCGGTCGTGGTAGTTTTGCCTGCGCCTTGCAAACCTGCCATCAAGATAACCGCGGGCGGCTGGGCGGCGAGGTTGATGTCGCTCACGCCTTCGCCCATGGTGGCCGCCAACTCCCGATTCACGATGCTCACCAGCACTTGGCCGGGTTGCAAGGAGCCCAGCACTTCCTGGCCCAATGCTTTTTCTTTCACCCGCGCAATAAAGTCGCGGACCACCGGCAGAGCCACGTCAGCCTCCAGCAGCGCCATGCGCACTTCACGCAGCATGTCGGTGACATTGGACTCGGTGATGCGCCCCTGACCTCGCAAGTCTTTAACGAGGCGGGATAGTTTGTCGGTGAGAGCGGAGGCCATAGTGAGTATTCCGGCAGGCGCAACCTGCGGTGTGAGCCAGACGGTGCCGGCAGGGAGCAAAACGCTAAACTGTGCACATGATTTTAGCCAGTGCCTCTCCCACCAGTGTGACCTTATCCGTTTTGGCAGCACTGGCCTATGCGTGGCCAGCCTACCGGTCTGCCCACTTGACGGCGGTGGCCGCGCGGCGCTGGGTCGCGACTGCCTGGGTATTGCATGGCGCGGTGTTGATCTTGGGCTTGTCGGTGCCGCCAGTGCATTTTGGATTTGCGCCTGCGCTGTCCGTGACCGCGTGGCTGGTTGCTGCGGTGTACGCCATTGAAAGCCGCTGGTATCCCCAAATGCAGACGCAATGGACGCTTGCTGCTGCGGGCGCAGTTGCGGTCACGCTGGCATGTCTGTTTCCTGGCTCCCCAATCGCCCGTAGCGGTTCTATGTGGCTGCCTGTCCATTTTGTGTTGGGGGTGGCGAGCTACGGATTACTGGGCACGGCAGTGGTACATGCATGGCTCATGCTGCGGGCGGAAGCCAAGATTCGCATGGCGGCTGAACCGCACAGCGGTATTCCGTTGCTCACGCTCGAACGCCTGACGTTTTGGTTCGCAACCGCAGCCTTTGCTCTGCTGACCGCGACGCTGGCGATGGGTTTTGTGTTTGGTGACGTTGTGTACGGTCATGGGCACGCCCTGCACTGGGATCACAAAACCGTGTTTTCTTTGTTGTCGTGGTGTACTTTGGGACTATTGCTGTTGGCGCGTACTTGTTTGGGTTGGCGCGGAAAGCGGGCGGTTGTGATGCTTTACACCGGGGCCGCTTTTCTGTTGCTGGCGTATGTGGGGTCGCGCTTCGTACTGGAGGTACTTTTGGAGCGCGGGATATGAAGCTGTTGATGTGGCTACTCATCGCACTGTGGATTGTGTGGCTCTGGCGCACCCGGTCGTCCAAGAATGAAACGCCTGCCCCTCCGCCTTCTGCCACCGCCAAGCCCGTTGATCTTGAGGCGTGTGCCTACTGCGGGCTGCTGACCTCCGACGCTGACAAGGTGCCCGGTGCCAAAGCACGCTATTGCTGTGCAGCACACCGCGATTTGGCGGAACGCTGATGCCCAAGCTGGAGCCAGAACACTCCTGGTTCGGGCCCGCCCTTGTAGAGCCTCGTCCCAGCGCAAGCGATGCACAGGGAGATTTTCAGCGTCTGTGGTTCGCTTTTACCAACGCGCGGTGGGTGTTGGGGTTGGTGTTGGTGGCACTCCAGACTGCGCTCTACATTTCTGGCGCGGCGCATAACGGAGCATTGCTGGCCATCTGCGCAGCCCACTTCGCTGCGGCCTTGCTCGCACACTTTTTCCTCAAACCCTCGCCCTTGGGGGGCATGTTCACCCCGGCGTGGGTTGCATTGATAGGCGTCGATATCGCAGTGTTTTCTCTGCTGCAATGGCTGCATGCGGGCAGTTTTAACTACACGCCGTTGTTTGCATTGCCAGTGCTCTTGGCGTCGGTATTGGGCTCGTTGTCCTTGGCCTTTGGTACTGCGGCTGGCGTGACCACTTTGCTTTTTCTAGGCGCTGGTTGGACAAGGTGGCATGACGGTGGCGACAATACCGCCGCGTTTATCCAGTCTGGCGTGAGTGGGGTCGGCTACCTGGTGATTGCTTTTTTGGCCAATCAGCTGGCATCCCGTTTGGCAAACGTAGGGCAGCGCGCCCGTCGAAGCCAAATGGCGGCCACGGTGCAGCGCGAGGTCAACGAGTTGGTGATCGACGCCATGCCCGAGGGCGTGATGATGGTCGATCAACGTGGCTTTGTGCGCGCCGCGAATCCGGCCGCACACGCACTTTTGGGTGAACGCCACAGACTGCGGACTGTGGGTTTTGACCTCAAGGCCGACCCCACCTGGCGGCCGCTTTTGCACTTGAGCCAGCTCAGCTTGGGTAGCGGGCACAACCAAGAGGCAGAGGTCTCTTTGTACAACGACCGGGGCGCGCCACTCAAGTTGCTTGCACGCACCCGTTTGGCAGCGCCACAGGGCATCGGGGAAGACAGTTTGTGCGTCTTGTTCTTGCAAGACCAACGCCAGGCAGAAGCCAAAATTCGAACCGAAAAGCTAGCGAGCATGGGGCGTATGTCGACAGCGGTGGCCCACGAAATACGCAACCCATTGGCTGCGATTGCCCAAGCCAATGCCCTGTTGGCAGAAGACTTGACGGCGCCACATTTGCTGCGGCTCACCCACATGGTGAGCCAGAACACCAAACGCTTGGAAAAAATTGTGGACGACATCTTGAACGTTGCACGCGTGCGAACCACCCACTCTACCGATATCGACACCTTGCATGGGTTGAGTGAACTGGTGCATCGTGTGGCGGCAGAGTGGACGGCGCAGCACGGACAGACTGGCTTTATGGGCTATGACATCGCACCTCTGGTGCAGTCCGTGCGGTTCGACCCTGAACACCTGCGCCAAGTGCTGGTCAACCTGCTGGACAACGCCCTACGTTACTGCAGCCGCAACGTGCAGGCCATTCAGGTCGCCGTGCACTACAGCGAAGCCCACGCATATGTTGCAGTATGGAGTGACAGTGAGCGCATGGACCAGACGGTGGAGCGGCATTTGTTTGAGCCATTTTTTTCGTCGGAGAGTCGCTCCAGCGGTTTGGGGCTGTTTGTCTCCAGAGAATTGTGCGAGCGCCATGCCGCCACCTTGACCTACCAACGCAACGCCCGTGTACAAGGCAAACAATTGAAAGAAGGCAACGAGTTCCTTATTACACTCGTCTGTGTGCCCTCCTCTTCGTTGCACTGACGCCATTCAGACGCTTTCATGGCAAGCCCCCCCTCTACCCCTTGCGCCAATGTGTTGGTGGTCGATGACGAGCCCGACCTGCGAACGCTGTACGAACTCACCCTGCTGCGTGAAGGGCATCTTGTCACTACGGCCGGGTCGGTTCGAGATGCACTGGATGCCTTGAGCCAAATGACTTTCGATGTTGTCATTACGGACATGCGCCTACCGGACGGACTGGGGATTGAGGTATTAAAGCCCCTGCGCGAGCAAAAGAGACCGGAGCGATGCATTGTTATCACTGCCCATGGCTCAGCGGAAAACGCTGTCGAATCCCTGAAAGCAGGCGCCTTTGACTACCTGACCAAACCCGTCGATCTCAAGCAATTTCGCAGTGCCGTAGCCTCGGCATGGAACGGCAACCGGCAACCCCAGGCAAGCGAACTTGCGACCACCGCCCTGGTTAGCGCAAAAGGCCGCTTGACCCATTCCGACCCCGCAAGCCCCGCACTGGACCTACTGGTTGGCAAGTCCGCCCCGATGCTGGCCGTACGCGAACGCATTGCCAAAGTGGCTCGCAGCATGGCGCCGGTGTTGATTCACGGAGAGTCGGGCACGGGCAAAGAGTTGGCGGCCCGTGCCATCCATGCGAGCAGTCATCGTGCAAAGGGCCCATGGATCGCCGTGAACTGCGGGGCGATCCCCGAGTCTTTGCTGGAGTCAGAGTTCTTTGGTGTACGCAAGGGCGCATTTACCGGCGCAAGCCATGACCGTGACGGATTCTTCCAGGCCGCACATGGCGGCACCTTGTTTCTTGACGAAATAGGCGACCTGCCGCTGTCCATGCAGTCCAAATTGCTACGGGCGATCCAAGAACGAAAAATCAGACCGATTGGCAGCAACTTCGAAGAGTCGGTGGATGTGCGTTTGGTCAGCGCAACCCACAAGGATCTGGCCGCTGAAGTGGTCGCCCATACGTTCCGACAAGATTTGTACTACCGCCTCAACGTGATCGACATTCACCTGCCGCCGTTGCGTGACCGAAGGGAGGATCTCGATGACCTTTGCACCGCAATCCTGCGCCGCATTTGCGATGAGGCAGGCGTGGGCGTGCCCATGATGTCAGAGTCCATGCGTCAGCAGCTTCAGTTCCACCCACTCAAGGGGAATGTGCGGGAGCTGGAGAATCTACTGCACCGGGCACTCGCCCTTTCCGACAATTTGGTACTTGAAATGGACACGCACGCGGAAGATGTCGCGGCTGACTTGACCCCCATCCAAGGCATAACACCACCACACACGCATGCCCGTGGGCCATCATTTTCGGAGCACCTGGAGAGTGGCCCTCCGGGCATGAGCTGGGAGCCGCAAGCACCCACTTCCATCCCGTCTGATTTGCAAGGTCACCTCGACGCACAAGAACGCAACATCTTGATTCAAGCGCTCAAGGACTCACGCTTTAACCGGACTGCCGCGGCCCACCGCTTGGGGATCAGTCTTCGGCAAATACGTTACCGCATGGAGCGGCTGCGTATTGTGGTACCGGGAGATGGGGAAGAGGATGACAAGTCCAACTGAGGTTTCCCCTGTTGCTTCCCTGTGGACCGGTGGATGGTGGCATGCCGCTCGGCCATGCCCTTCGCCCAACTTCGGTGCCAGACCCGCCCAAGCACCCATTGATTTGGTACTGGTGCATTCCATTTCGCTGCCACCGGGCGAGTACGGAGGCCCCCACGTACAGCAGCTATTCACCAATGGTTTGGATTGGGATGCACATCCGTATTTTCAAAGCATCCGCGGCCTTCAGGTGTCCAGCCATTTTTTCGTGTGCCGCAAGGGTGTGCTGTGGCAGTTCGTCAGTTGCGACGATCGGGCATGGCACGCAGGCCTGTCGCATTACCGGGGGCGAAGCAACTGCAATGATGACTCCATAGGCATTGAGCTGGAGGGAACGGACACGGATGCATTCACCGACGCCCAGTATGCGTGTCTGCGCCAGCTCTGCGAGGCACTAGCGCAACGCTACCCTATCCGGTACATCGCGGGCCATGAACATGTGGCACCCGGACGCAAGCGTGACCCCGGACCGGGGTTTTCTTGGTCGAGGCTGCACGCCTCCCTGTCTACCCTCGGTTGGTTGTTTCCGGCAGACCATGCGCAAGAAGCAGGCTCTTCACCCACGGGCAGCGCATAGCGGACCCAGCCGCCGGGTGGCTTGACAAAAGCCCCCAAAGGCCCAAGAAGTCGGCGTCCATGTAGGGACTCCGCGCAGAGATTTCGCTACTTTCTTCGCCAATACATTTTTTTCGCAGCCTCAGACGGATACACTACCGGTAGTGGCTTGCCACCATTCAATACCCCAGATATAGTGTGACCTGGTTATTGCACAAGAACATCTGGTATAGCTGCGACACACCCTGCAGCTACAAGAACCACACAATAAAACATCGATTTAGACGAGGAAATCATGCAATCTATTTCTACCGCCACACAGTCTCCGATCGCTCCCTTGCTTTCTGCGGCTGCTGGCTCCGAACCCGTGTCTCACAGCACATTTGCCCACTACCAAATCATTCGCCGCAATGGTGCCGTGGTGCCCTTCGAACCCAACAAGATCGCAGTGGCCATGATGAAGGCCTTCTTGGCCGTTCACGGCACGCAAGGCGCTGCTTCTGCCAGTGTGCGGGAAACGGTGGATGGCCTAACCCAACAAGTGATTCGCGCGCTGATGCGGTCCCGCCCAGGCGGCGGCACATTCCATATTGAGGATGTACAAGACCAGGTCGAGCTGGGCCTGATGCGCGGTGGACACCACGAAATAGCCCGTGCGTATGTTTTGTACCGTGAGCGCCGTACCCAAGAGCGCGCCAAACAACAAACACAGGCACCTGCGGCGCCGACCATTCACGTGATGGACCAGGGGCAACGTGTGCCTCTGGACTTGGCCCAATTGCAAGCACGCATCGAAGCGGCATGTGCCGGGCTCGGGGCGGATGTCAAGGCAGCGCCCATCGTGTCTGAAACGATGCGCAATTTGTACGATGGCGTTCCGTTGGACGAAGTCTACAAAGCTGCCATTCTGGCTGCGCGTACCCTGATCGAAAAAGACCCCGACTACACTTACGCCACGGCACGTTTGCTGTTTCACACCATTTCACGCGAAGTACTTGGCCGCGATGTCGCGCAAGCCGACATGCAGGAAGCCTATGCGGACTACTTTCCAGCATTCATCAAGCGTGGAATTTCGGCGCAGTTGTTGGACGAAAAATTGCAACAATTCGATCTGAAGCGTCTGGCGCATGCGCTAGACGCGAAGCGCGATTTGCAGTTCGATTATTTGGGTCTGCAAACTTTGTATGACCGCTATTTCCTGCATGAAGGAAAAATCCGCATTGAACTGCCACAGGCATTCTTCATGCGGGTGGCCATGGGGCTGTCCCTGAACGAAATTGACCGCGAGGCCCGCGCGATTGAGTTCTACGAAGTGCTGTCCAGCTTTGACTTCATGTCCAGTACCCCTACGCTATTCAATAGTGGAACATTGCGTTCGCAGCTGTCGAGCTGCTATCTGACCACTGTGCCAGACGACTTGGATGGTATCTATGAGTCCATCAAGGAAAACGCACTGCTCTCCAAGTTCGCGGGCGGTTTGGGCAATGACTGGACGCGGGTGCGCGCCTTGGGCTCTCACATCAAGGGTACAAACGGGGAATCGCAAGGCGTTGTTCCGTTCTTGAAAGTAGTCAATGACACCGCCGTGGCGGTGAACCAAGGCGGCAAGCGCAAAGGTGCGGTGTGTACCTACCTGGAGACGTGGCACCTGGACATCGAAGAGTTCTTGGAATTGCGCAAGAACACTGGCGATGACCGTCGCCGCACCCACGACATGAACACCGCAAACTGGATTCCCGATCTGTTCATGCGCCGCGTCATGGAAAAAGGCAGCTGGACCCTGTTCTCCCCATCCAACGTACCGGATTTGCACGACCTGTTTGGTGCAGCGTTTGAACGCGCCTACGTGGCCTACGAGGAAAAGGCTGCGCGGGGCGAGATCAAGCCCAGCCGCACGGTGCAGGCGACCGATTTGTGGCGAAAGATGCTGACCATGCTGTTCGAAACTGGGCATCCATGGATCACCTTCAAAGACGCATGTAACGTGCGTTCACCACAGCAGCATGCTGGGGTTGTGCACTCATCGAACCTGTGTACAGAGATCACCCTCAACACATCCGACACCGAAACAGCCGTTTGCAACCTCGGATCAGTGAACCTGTTGCAGCACATAAAAGACGGTGGTCTTGACCACGACAAGCTCAAGCGCACCATTTCAACAGCCATGCGCATGCTGGACAACGTGATCGACATCAACTACTACGCCGTGAAAAAGGCGCGTGACTCGAACATGCGCCATCGCCCTGTAGGCCTTGGCGTGATGGCGTTCCAAGACAGCCTCTACGAGCTGCGCATTCCGTATGCCAGCGACGCCGCCGTGGAATTTGCCGACCGATCCA
The DNA here is from genome assembly GCA_029865845.1 of Rhodoferax sp. GTDB lineage: Bacteria > Pseudomonadota > Gammaproteobacteria > Burkholderiales > Burkholderiaceae_C > Allorhodoferax. The sequence goes on from JARXAM010000121.1 coordinate 18,540, forward strand.
TGGAAGCCATCAGCTATTACGCCTACTGGGCTTCTACGGACTTGGCCCGCGAGCGTGGCAAGTACCACAGTTACAAAGGCAGCTTGTGGGACAAGGGCGTGCTACCACCCGACACGCTGGACATGTTGGCCGCTGCGCGCGGCGGCTACGTGGAAGTGGACCGCTCATCCACGCTGGACTGGAACGCGTTGCGCAACAAAATTGCTGCCGATGGCATGCGCAACTCCAACTGCGTGGCTATCGCGCCAACGGCAACTATTTCTAACATCATTGGTGTGGATGCGTCTATCGAACCCTGCTTTGGTAACTTGTCCGTCAAGTCCAACCTATCTGGCGAGTTCACCGTGATCAACAGTTATCTGGTGCGCGACCTCAAGCGCTTGGGATTGTGGGATGACGTCATGGTGATGGACCTGAAGCATTTCGATGGCTCTCTCAGCCCCATTGACCGGGTCCCCCAAGACATCAAGCAGTTGTACGCCACAGCATTTGAGGTAGAGACGCAGTGGTTGGTCGAGGCCGCAGCACGTCGCCAAAAATGGATTGACCAGGCCCAGTCACTCAATATCTACATGGCCGGTGCATCTGGCAAGAAGCTGGATGAAACCTACAAGCTCGCGTGGTTGCGCGGACTCAAGACCACTTATTACCTGCGCACCATGTCTGCAACCCATGCAGAGAAATCCACTGTGGCAGCCGGTCGACTCAACGCCGTTTCCTCGGGTGGAATGAGCCAGGGGACAGCCACACGTACATCCAGTGCGCTGGAGGCAGCCGCTGCTGCAGCACAGGCCCAAATGGAAACTGCACAAATGGCTGCAACAGATATCAAGTTCTGCGGCGTTGATGACCCCACCTGTGAATCGTGCCAGTAATGCGTAACAGTGTCGCAATGTAAATTGCGATGCCGCTGCGCAACGAATGGATAGTGAAATTTGAATAATTACTTTCCAATTCAAATTGCCGCTTGGATAATCTAAATACTGGAACTATTTATGCTTTCTTGGGACGAAGAAATTAAACCCGCACTGGCTCCGGCCTACGCTGGGCACGGGCCAGAGACTTATACGCCCGCCCACACATCGGCAGCCTCGCCAAGTTCAAACCTGACCTCGCCTGCAGGTGTGGGTGCGTTGGCGACGCCATCCCTCGCGGCGCCTAGTGGCTTTCGGGTCAAGGCGTCTGACAAGCGGATCATCAACGGCCAAACAGACGTTAACCAACTGGTCCCATTCAAATACAAATGGGCTTGGGAAAAGTACCTGGCAACTTGCGCCAATCACTGGATGCCCCAAGAAGTCAACATGACGCGCGACATCGCGTTATGGAAAGACCCTCACGGCCTGACTGAAGACGAGCGGCGCATCGTCAAGAGAAACTTGGGGTTTTTTGTCACCGCAGACTCTCTGGCGGCCAACAATATTGTTTTGGGGACATATCGGCATATCACGGCGCCTGAATGTCGGCAGTTTTTGCTCCGTCAAGCGTTTGAGGAAGCAATACATACCCATGCCTACCAATACATTGTTGAATCACTTGGGTTGGATGAAAGTGAAATCTTCAACGCCTACAACGAAGTCCAGTCGATTCGGGACAAGGACCAGTTTCTCATTCCCTTTATTGAAGCCATCATGGACCCCAACTTCCATACCGGGACTCCCGCTTCAGACCAAACGCTTCTCAAGTCACTGATTGTGTTCGCCTGCCTCATGGAAGGCCTATTTTTCTATGTGGGCTTTACGCAGATACTCGCATTGGGTCGGCAGAACAAAATGACCGGTGCTGCAGAGCAGTACCAGTATATTTTGCGCGACGAATCCATGCACTGCAATTTTGGGATCGACCTGATCAACCAGCTCAAGCTTGAGAACCCGCAACTCTGGACTGCGGAGTTTAAAGATGAGATCAAGGCACTTTTCGAGAAAGCGGTGGAGTTGGAATATCGCTATGCCGAAGATACGATGCCCCGAGGTGTCTTGGGTATGAATGCGTCCATGTTCAAGGGCTACTTGCGGTACATTGCCAATCGTCGCGCTACCCAGATCGGCCTTGACCCACTTTTCCCGCATGAGGAAAACCCATTTCCGTGGATGAGTGAAATGATTGACCTCAAAAAGGAGCGCAATTTTTTCGAAACACGTGTTATCGAGTATCAATCTGGCGGTGCGCTGTCCTGGGATTGATATCATCGTATGCACATCAAGATTTTGTTCAGTAACGTCTGCCAAATAGTGGCTACGCTGACTGGGCATTACCGAGTTCATGCCAATGGGAAGTTACCTATTGGCATGAATCACTTCCTGCCAAATACGCAGCAGAAAGTGCTCTTTGCACCCTGAACAAGGAGAATATCATGGCAACTGCAAGTAAACCGGCTGCAAAAAAGGCAGCACCCGCGAAGAAGGCTGCTCCCACTAAAAAAGTGGTAGCAAAAAAAGCAGCCCCTGCGAAGAAGGTAGCCGCTCCCGCTAAAAAGGCGGTAGTGGCAAAGAAGGCCGCTCCCGCCAAAAAGGCAGTAGTGGCAAAGAAGGCCGCTCCCGCTAAAAAGGCAGTAGTGGCAAAGAAGGCCGCTCCCGCCAAAAAGGCAGTAGTGGCAAAGAAGGCCGCTCCCGCCAAAAAGGCAGTAGTGGCAAAGAAAGCTGCTGCCCCTGCGAAAAAAGCAATCGCGGCCACAAAAGTAGCCCCGGCAAAAAAAGCCGCTGCTCCCGCGAAGAAGACACCAGCGGTAAAGAAGGTAGCTGCGGTGAAAAAGCCAGCGGTGCCCGCCAAGAAGCCAGCGGCGACCAAAACAGCAAAGCCTTCAGCGACAAAACCTGCCCCTGCCGCCAAAACCACTCTCAACCCCCAAGCGGCGTGGCCTTTCCCAACGTCTACAAAGCCCTAACTCGTCGTTCGGAATCTAAAAAAGCTTGGCGCCTTGTGCACCAAGCTTTTTTTATTGATATCGGGGCTCAAGGATAAAAAGCCAGCACGCGATACCCAGACACTCGGCGCACCACAGACTCGCCCTGAATACTGATTGCCAAAGACACAGATATTTCAGAACTTGGCATGAGCTCTGTCGGGTGATTAACAATATCCGAGGCAAGTAGCACTCGCCTAACGATCGGTTGATCTTGCATGTCGGTTAACGCAAGCTCTAGTGAAGGTGCTGCCACCGCAAACAAGGCATTGTTTTTGAGAACAACATTCAGACGAAAGACCCCTTCACGCATTTTGATGAAGGACGAGTGATCTATCGCCAATGCTTCAATACTGCGCAGTGGCCGAACTTGACAACCGAGCCAAGCACAAAGTGATTGGATTGCCGGGCGCATCGCTGGTTCGTATGCAGCCCATCGGTCGCGCTCGTGCACGGTGATTTGGAGCAGTAAAGTGAAGCTCAGAAAAATCGCAGCCAAACCCCAAAGCACCTTACCCATCCGCGTGGTTCGCGTATGAAGGCCTTTATTTCGCATAAAGGTAGGCAACGCATGCTCCGCAATGCCATCCGATTGCACACGGGCAGTAGGAATGACAACGCTTGTTTCCAGGGACGACGACGTGAGGTGCGGCTCCATGGCATCGCTAAAGCGGTATGCCGAGGCCGAGGTGCTACTCGAGGGGGAGGGCTCTGCCCCCGGGCTGTGTGCCAAGAGTTCATTCCAGCGATCTTCTGTCGCAACCGGCGTGCCGTATTCGGACGAAGACAGGGACTCGGATGAGGTAGCAGGGGCACTGCAGGCCCCTCCCACATCCTGGGGCGGTACGTCTAGTGACCTTGTTGTAGCGTGCAGCGCTTCTGCCAAAGGTGACCCCGCGTCCACAGCTACAGGTGTAGTCTCTGGTCCATGGTCATCCACTTCCGCACGACCCGTCACCAAATGCTGATGCGCATCGAATACTTCATCACATCGACCACACCGCACCCAACCATCCGATATCCGAAGCTGGTCTGGAACCACCTTAAACATGGTGGTGCAAGCAGGACATTGGGTGACTAGGTGCATTGTGTTAGGTCATAAAGCTACACAACGTCAGACACTAGACGATGGCCGTCATCAACACCCAGCCATCTTCCGCATCCGCTACGTCCAGGCTGCAATAGGGCGCGTAAGCAGCCTTTAACTCTTCCGTTTGGCGCTCAAGAATTCCCGCCAACACCAAGTGACCACCAGCCTTGACTTGGCCACACAGGAGAGGGGCCAACACCTTCAACGGAGTTGCAAGTATGTTGGCCAGCACGACGTCAAAGTGGCCCCGTGCAACATCGGTCAAGCCCGCGTGCACTTGCACCGCATTAGCCTGCGCATTCAAACGGGTGGCCTCTACAGCGGCTTGGTCGATGTCTACGGCAACAATTTCGGATGCTCCAAACTTGGCCGCCCCGATCGCAAGAATTCCGGATCCACATCCGTAGTCCAGCACACGCCCGGACCGTACCGTCTGCGCAATCCAACGCAAACACATGCGGGTGGTGGGGTGCGTCCCGGTACCAAAGGCCAATCCCGGATCCAAGCGGATGACCTCTGTCGCCTGCGCCGGCGGCGCATGCCATGTAGGAACGATCCAAAACGCGGGAGTAATTTCGACCGGTGCGAACTGAGACTGGGTCAGACGCACCCAGTCTTGGTCTGCCAAGGCGCGAATACCCAAAAACTCGCAGTCAGAAAAAAAGTCTTGGGCATGCAAAATTCGAGAAGCTTCTTCTGCGAGCCGCCCGTCTGCGAAAAGCGCGGTGAGCCGTGAGCGCTGCCATCCTTCCTTGGGCGGGGGCATTCCAGGTTCACCAAATAGCGCGACCTCGGCATCCGTCTGCGCGTCAGCATCTTCAACGCTCACGCTCAAAGCGTCCAAGGCTTCCAAGGCCTCACTGACGCTTTCCACCAAAGCCTCGGGACACATGATCTGCAACTCGACCATGCCGCCGCCTAACGCTTGTGCTGATCTAGCCAATGCTCCAGATAGTGGATGTTTGTTCCACCATCCATGAACTTCGCATCGACCATCAATTCGCGATGAAGCGCAATGTTGGTACTGATGCCCTCCACCACGGTTTCAGCCAATGCGGTTCGCATGCGTGCCATGGCCTGCTCACGCGTATCACCGTGAACGATGATTTTCCCAATCATCGAGTCATAGTTGGGTGGCACAAAGTAATTGGTGTAGATGTGCGAGTCCACCCGCACACCAGGACCACCTGGCGCATGCCACATCGTGATACGGCCAGGAGAAGGGATGAATTTATAAGGATCCTCAGCGTTGATCCGGCACTCGATGGCGTGTCCACTGACGTCGATATCCCGCTGCGTAAACGGCAGCTTTTCTCCCGCAGCAACCATGATCTGGGTTTTGACGATATCAACTCCCGTCACCATCTCTGTTACTGGGTGCTCTACTTGCACGCGCGTGTTCATCTCGATGAAGTAAAACTCTCCATCCTCGTACAAAAATTCAAAAGTTCCAGCTCCGCGATAACCGATTTTCTTGCACGCGGCCACGCAACGTTCACCGATGCGCTCTATGAGCTTGCGATTGATCCCTGGGGCGGGTGACTCTTCCAGTACCTTCTGATGGCGACGTTGCATGGAGCAATCACGCTCACCCAGATACACTGCATTCTTGTGTTTGTCCGCCAAGACCTGAATTTCAATATGCCTGGGGTTCTGGAGAATTTTCTCCATGTACACCGCCGGATTGTTGAAGGCCGCACCGGCCTCTGCCTTGGTCATCTGCACCGCATTGACCAAGGCCGCCTCGGTATGCACCACGCGCATGCCGCGACCACCACCACCACCGGCGGCTTTGATGATCACCGGGTAACCAATGGCCTTTGCAATACGCTTCATTGCCACAGCATCATCGGGCAACTCGCCCTCCGAACCGGGAACGCATGGCACACCGGCCCGAATCATGGCCTGCTTGGCAGACACCTTGTCACCCATGATCCGAATGGACTCGGGTGTGGGGCCAATAAATTGGAAGCCGCTTTTTTCAACCCGCTCGGCAAAGTCTGCGTTCTCGCTTAAAAAACCGTAACCTGGGTGGATCGCCTCGGCATCCGTCACTTCTGCGGCGGAGATGATGGCAGGCATGTTGAGATAACTCAGGCCCGACGCAGCAGGCCCGATACAAACCGCTTCCTCGGCCAACTTCACATACTTGGCGTCGCGATCTGCCTCGGAATACACCATCACGGCCTTGATACCCAACTCGCGACAAGCGCGCTGGATACGCAACGCAATCTCGCCCCGGTTGGCGACCAGAATTTTCTTAAACATGGATGCTGCGTCTTATTCGATGATGAACAGTGGTTGGCCGTATTCCACGGCCTGCCCGTTCTCACACAAAATCTGCGTCACCGTACCGGACTTGTCCGCCTCAATTTCGTTGAGTATCTTCATGGCTTCGATAATGCAAATCGTATCGCCGGCTTTGATTGAGTCGCCAATTTCAACGAACGGCTTGGCACCTGGCGCTGATGAGCGGTAAAAGGTTCCCACCATCGGAGACTTGACTGCATGGCCCGCTGGCGCCGCTGCGTCAGCGGCCACAGGAACCGCGTTGTGGGCAGGTTGAGGCGCGGCTGGCACTGCAGGTACTGGCACCACCATCTGGGGCGCGGCTGCAAAACCCTGGACCACGGCTGCGCCTCCTTTCACAATGCGGACCTTGCCTTCCGCTTCTGTGATTTCGAGTTCAGACACATTGGAATCAGACACCAAATCGATCAGGGTTTTGAGTTTGCGTAAATCCATGGAATCTCCAACAACCAACTTTAGGAAAGGCGAATTTACCGCAATTCGCGCCCAAAAAACCTTAACTTCGTCAAAAATATGCAAAGGCTTTGAGAATCGCCAGAATACCGCCCCTGTGGGGCGAGAGACAGTGTATTCGATCCGAACACACAGAGTGACGGGCTTATTTTACCGATCTCCACTGCTCCAAATCGGCAAGCACCAGGCGCCCCAACTTTCGTTGGGCAACCGTGCCGTCCGAGCCAATGACCACTGAAAACGGCAATCCACCCTTGAGATTCCCCAAAGCCCGGCCGAGCTCCATACCGGAAGTCCCCGCGATCGCTATAGGAAACGACAAGGGAAGCTTGGCGAGGAAGCCCACAACCGCATCTTTACGATCGATCGCCAAGCCCACGACATGCGTTCCATTGCCTCGTTGTTGACGATAGAACTCGTCCAACATCGGTAGCTCCTCCACGCATGGGGGGCACCAAGTCGCCCAGAAGTTCACAATAAGTGGACTCCCCCGGAAGGCTGCCAATGACACTTCCTGGCCTTGCGGGCCTGGCCACCGCAAGTCCCAAAACCCAGGCACGGGCGCTGCGACCGTCCACGGAGGCGCAACAGACATGCCCACAGACACCCCAAGGCCGGCCATTCCTGCCAGGCCCCCCCACAGCAAGGTGCGACGCCGTGTCCGGTGATTGCCTGCTTGTTGTTCAAGATCCGGCATGGACTTCTCCCAATAGTTTGCTCACCGCGGTGAGGTCGCCGCGCAAGGCCCGTCCCGAGGCATCTGGCCGCAACGCACCGCGTATGGCATCCAAATCGTCAATATATAGGTGTAATCCCACGTACTCTCCCAGCGCAGTGCAGCGCACGTGCAGACTCAACACATCAATTGCCTTGCCTTGCAACCCCACCACAGACTGCACGTCAAACCGTATGCCTTGGTCAATCAAGTAAATCTCGGCGGCCTTCGAATCGTCGCAGAACAACTGTATGTGAATGTCAGAGTGCCGTGTCGCCGTGCCCCGCCACACCGTCCCGGACAAGTGCGGGCGGAACGCAGTCAGGCGCTGCATCCAATCCCATGCCAGCTCTCGCAATGCCCGAAGTTCGTGTGCCTGCGTTTCAGCGCAAAACAAGGCTATGTATTCATTTACCGCAGTCTCCACCATGGCATTGTCGGGCAAGCCCGTGCGCGCACGGGCTCCCAAAGCCTGCGCGGCACGAAGCTTTGCTGCGCGGTACTCCAAGCCCTCTTCGACCACCCAGCGGGCAGCGGCGGCTGCAATGTTTTGCTTCGAATCGTCCATCCGCTGATTGTGCACGCCCCCGTAAAATGCCCGCCATGCATATACACATCCTGGGCATTTGTGGGACATTCATGGGGGGCGTGGCGGCATTGGCACGTGAGGCAGGCCACACCGTCACGGGCTGCGACACCGGTGTTTACCCCCCGATGAGTGACCAGCTCCGGGCCTTGGGTATCGACCTGATAGAGGGTTTCGGCACTGAGCAAATCGCGTTGAAGCCTGACATGTTTGTCATTGGTAACGTCGTCAGCCGTGCCCGGCTGCCTGACGGCAGCCCAAAATTCCCGCTCATGGAAGCCATCCTAGATGCGGGCGCTCCCTACACCAGTGGTCCGCAATGGCTCGCAGAGCATGTCCTGCAAGGGCGACACGTGCTGGCGGTAGCTGGCACACACGGAAAAACCACCACCACCAGCATGCTCGCGTGGGTGCTTGAATACGCCGGACTGCAACCAGGATTCCTGGTGGGCGGCGTCCCGCTGAACTTCGGTGTATCCGCGCGACTCGGTGGATCGGCACAGACACCCGTCCACCGCATTTCAGGCGCGGGAGTCTTTGTCATAGAAGCCGACGAATACGACACCGCCTTCTTCGACAAGCGCAGCAAGTTTGTGCACTACCGCCCGCGCACCGCCGTTCTGAATAACCTGGAGTTCGACCACGCGGACATTTTTGACGACCTTGTCGCCATCGAACGACAGTTCCACCACCTTGTACGCACTGTGCCCGGCAGTGGCCGTGTGGTCGTCAACGGACTAGAAGAAAGCCTCAGCCGTGTGCTGCACCAGGGCTGCTGGAGCGAACAACGTAGCTTCGGCACGGCGGTAAGCGATTTCTTTGCCATTGGTGAGCCGCACAACTTTGCCGTGCACTATCACGGCCGTGAAGTCACCCGGGTGCTCTGGAGTTTGGGCGGCGTGCATAACCAACTCAACGCGCTGGCAGCCATTGCCGCCGCTGAGCATGTGGGTGTGCCGCCCGCGCTGGCGGCCCAAGCCCTGTGCCAGTTTGTAAACGTAAAGCGCCGCATGGAAGTACGCAACCGTGCCCCACTGGCAACGCAGCCGGGCAGTGCACCCGTGACCATCTACGATGACTTCGCCCACCACCCTACGGCAATACGCACCACCGTCAATGGATTGCGCCGACAGGTCGGAGGCGGGCGCATTCTGGCAGTATTTGAGCCACGCTCCAACACCATGAAGCTGGGGGCCATGAAAAGCCAATTGCCGTGGAGCCTAGAAGAAGCCGACCTCGCCTTTTGCCACAGTGGTGGCCTGGGCTGGGACGCCAAAGAGGCACTTGCCCCTATGGGCGCTCGCGCCCATGTGGGTGACACGATCGATACCTTGCTGACCCAGGTCGCGGCCGCATTGCGGCCGGGCGACCACGTGCTGTGCATGAGCAATGGTGGTTTCGGCGGCATTCACGCCAAGCTCGCCAATTTGCTACAAACTTCCTAGCCACGCACACATTGTCAAGTGCGGCCACCCGCACATTTGCCTACCAACCCCATGCACACCGACCCGAACTTTCAACTCCGCCTACCCGAAGGCGCCCAATTCGCCGACCTGCAGTTGCGCCGTTGCGACGCACAAGCTATCGACATGGACATGGACCTGGTTGAACGTATCTGCCAACTGAACCAATGGGACATGGCCAAGGTGAGAGAGAACCCCGGCCCAGTCATCAGCACCATCTTGAGCGTTTGGTACAAAACACATCTGGCGGCTGGCGGCACGCCAGATGCCGTGATGGAGTCCCTGCGGGCACCAGATCCGCTGCAATAAGACGCAAAAAACGGGCACAAAGGCCCGCTTCATGCTGCAAGCCGGAGCGCCTGCTCCTGCTTGCGTGGTGCGCAATCACACCGCGCGACGCGCCTTGACGGCCGCAGACAACACTTCCAGCGACTCGACCGAATCGTCCCACCCCAGGCAGGCATCGGTAATGCTCTTTCCATACTCCAGCGCAGACGCATCGTCCTTGCCGGGAGTGAACTTTTGGGCACCCGCATGCAGGTGGCTCTCCACCATCACCCCAAAAACGCTCCTGGAGCCGCTGCTGATCTGCGCGGCAATGTCTTTAGCAACATCCAACTGCTTCTCGTGCTGTTTGCTGCTGTTGGCATGGCTGCAATCCACCATCAGGGTTTGGGGCAGCTTGGCTTTGGCGAGATCGGCACAGGCTGCTGCCACGTTGGCTGCATCGTAATTTGGCGCCTTGCCGCCGCGCAAAATGACGTGGCAATCCGGATTGCCCTGGGTTTGGACAATAGCCACCTGTCCGTTTTTGTGTACCGACAGAAAGTGGTGGCCACCGGCTGCGGCCTGAATGGCGTCAGTCGCGATCTTGATGTTGCCGTCTGTTCCATTCTTGAACCCGATGGGCGCGGAGATGCCGGAGGCCAGTTCGCGGTGCACCTGGCTCTCCGTAGTGCGCGCCCCGATGGCACCCCACGAGATCAGGTCTCCCAAATACTGCGGAGAGATCACATCCAAAAACTCGCTACCAGCAGGCATGCCCAGGCGATTTATCTCGATCAGCAACTGGCGCGCGATGCGCAAGCCTTCATCGATGCGGTAACTCTCGTCCAAGTAGGGGTCGTTGATCAAGCCCTTCCAACCCACAGTGGTGCGCGGCTTTTCGAAGTACACCCGCATCACAATTTCCAGAGTGTCTTTGTATGTCTCGCGCGCTACTTTCAGGCGGCGCGCATATTCCAAGGCAGCGACCGGATCGTGGATAGAGCACGGGCCAATGATGACAAGCAAACGGTCATCCGTACCCGCCATCAAACGTCGTATGGTGTTGCGCGTGTCCGAAATCAGGGTCTCTACCGCCGTGCCGCGGATAGGAAAAAAACGGATAAGGTGTTCAGGAGGGGGCAGCACGGTGATGTCCTTGATGCGTTCGTCGTCAGTTTTGCTGGTGCGGTCGGCGGACCGGGTTTGTCCATACCACTCACCGGTTGCAGAGGCTTTTGCGTTCATGTCAGGTCTCCAGAGTCCAGGTTACGAAAAACAAGTTGAAAATGGCATAAAAAAACCGCCGGGAATGCCGGCGGTTTTTGGAGGGATTCAGGACGTTTCTTTTGGGTACGTTCAGAACTCTCGACCGCCAGATGTGCGTGAGAACCAAAAGTAGCTAAAAAAGAACCGTGCAGAATGCATGGGCTTCAATGTAGCACAGCTTGCGCAACAAGGCGGCTCAGCCGACTACGCAGTTCCGCCAACCGTGAGGCCATCGATACGCAGCGTGGGCTGTCCCACACCGACGGGCACGCTCTGGCCCTCTTTGCCACAGGTACCGACGCCGGGGTCCAACTTCATGTCATTGCCGATCATGGAGACGCGCTTGAGACACTCCGGACCACTACCCACCAGCGTCGCGCCCTTGACCGGATATTGGATTTTCCCGTTTTCAACCCAATAGGCTTCACTCGCAGAGAACACAAACTTGCCGCTGGTGATATCCACCTGGCCGCCACCAAAATTCGGGGCATACAAGCCCTTTTTGATGGTGGCAATGATTTCTTCCGGAGCCTTGTTACCGCCCAGCATGTAGGTGTTGGTCATGCGGGGCATGGGAAGGTGGGCGTAGCTTTCACGGCGGCCATTGCCTGTAGGCTTTACCCCCATAAGGCGCGCGTTCATACTGTCTTGGATGTAGCCTTTCAGGATGCCGTCTTCGATCAGCACATTGCGTTGGCTTGCGTTGCCCTCGTCATCCACATTGAGCGAACCGCGGCGATCGGCAATCGTGCCGTCATCCAGCACAGTCACGCCCTTGGCTGCCACGCGCTGGCCGATGCGGCCACTGAAGGCACTGCTGCCCTTGCGGTTGAAGTCGCCTTCCAATCCGTGGCCAATGGCCTCGTGCAACAAAATGCCCGGCCAACCGGCGCCCAGTACCACGGTCATTTCACCGGCAGGTGCGGGGCGAGCGTCCAGATTGGTCAGTGCGGCGTGCACTGCCTGGTTTACGTAGTCCTCAATCTGCGCATCGGTGAAATACGCCAGCCCGAAGCGACCGCCTCCGCCACTGGAGCCCACCTCGCGGCGGCCTTTTTGCTCGGCAATCACGGTCACGCTCAGTCGCACCAGCGGACGCACATCGGCGGCCAAGGTGCCATCTGCACGCGCTACGAGCACCACGTCGTACTCTGCGGCCAAGCCAGCCATCACTTGGATGATGCGTGGGTCCTTCGAGCGGGCCAACTTCTCGACCTTGCCCAACAGCGCTACCTTGGCAGTGCTGTCTAGGGTGGCAATCGGGTCCACACCGGCGTACAGCTTGCGGGCACCCGCGATCTTGGGCGTGCCTGCCTTGACTCGCTTGGTCTGTGCAGCAGCGGAAATCGTTCGCACAGTACGCGCAGCGTCCAGTAAGGACGCCTCAGAAATATCGTCAGAGTAGGCGAACGCCGTTTTCTCTCCACTGACAGCGCGCACGCCCACGCCTTGATCGATGCTAAATGAGCCTGTTTTGACAATGCCTTCTTCCAAGCTCCAGCCCTCTGACCGGGTGTACTGGAAATAGAGATCCGCTTCATGCACCTGATGCGCCTTGATTTCGTTGAGTGCACGGATAAGGTGGCCTTCATCCAACCCAAAGGGCGTGAGCAACAGAGATTTGGCCGTAGCCAAGCGTTCAATGGTAGGTTCGCGGGAAATCATAGGAGCATTTTAGGCTTGGCTTTGCAAGAGCACCGCAAGGCCTAGCCCCATACCCCGCCTTAGCTCTGCACTAATCGCTTCGAATTGGCGATGGACATCAAAATGCCCAGCGCTAACCCCAACGTCACCATCGCAGTGCCTCCGTAGCTGATGAATGGAAGGGGAACTCCCACCACCGGCAGAATTCCGCTCACCATGCCCATGTTCACGAAGGCATACGAAAAGAAAATCATGGTGACCGCACCTGCGAGCAGGCGCGAAAACAAGGTAGGAGCGCCCAAGGCGATCGTCAGTCCCCGCATGATCAAAAAGAGAAAGGCGAGTATCAGAAACGTGGTTCCCAAGAGCCCAAATTCTTCGGAGTAAGCAGCAAATATAAAGTCCGTGGTCCGCTCGGGAATGAACTCCAGGTGGGTCTGCGTTCCTTTCATGAAACCCATACCCGTAATGCCGCCCGCACCGATGGCGATCATGCCCTGGATGATGTGAAAGCCCTTGCCCAGAGGGTCCCGCGTGGGGTCCAGCAGCGTGCAGATGCGCTGTTGCTGGTAATCATGCAGCACTGGCCAACGCATGCCATCTGCACATAGCGGACCTTGAAACACGACAAGAACAAAAACGCCTAGCGCCCCCAACGCCAGTGGGGGGATGACAAGTTTCCAGCTCATGCCAGCAAAAAAAATCACAGACAACCCTGCGGCCAGCACCAACAAGGCGGTTCCTAGGTCGGGTTGCTTCATGATCAGTCCCACGGGCAACGCCAGCAGAATCGCTGCAACAACGAAATCGAGGGTGCGGAGTTGTCCCTCGCGCTTTTGGAACCACCACGCCAGCATGAGCGGCATGGCGATTTTCAGAATTTCACTGGGCTGAATGACTACACCCAAGTTGATCCAGCGCTGAGCACCCTTTTTGGTAATGCCAAACAAAGCCACCGCAACCAGCAACGCAACACCCACCGTATACAAAGGCACTGCAGCGTGCATCAGTCGCTGAGGGGGCACCTGTGCCACGACAAACATGATCGACGCAGCAATCAACATATTGCGCGCATGGTCCTCAAACCGGGTTCCGTGGTCGTAGCCCGATGAATACATCGTCAGCAATCCGGCGCATGCCAGCAGGAACACAGCAAATGCCAAGGGGCCATCAAAGCCGGCCAGCCAGGGGGCGATGCGTTGACGCAGAGGGACTTTTCCGAATTGATAAGACATGGTCGGCGATTATCGCCAAGGGATCACGATCTCCACGGACGTTTTCCCCGGGCGGCTGTCCAAGCGCAAATGCGCGCCCAAGGCTTGAGCGCGCTGCTTGAGTGCGTGCAGCCCCCGGTTGCCAGTGGCGTTTACGTCAAAACCGCGCCCGTTATCGGTTATTTCGAGCGCGCTTTGTTCGCCACCCTCCTGCGCCCGGATGTGAATAAGCGACGCATGCGCGTGCTGCAGCACATTGGAAATGCATTCGTAGACCATGAACTGCAGCTGTCGGGTTTGTTTTTCGTCCCAATGCGCCAGCGGCGTCAACACCTCCACCTGCCAAATGACTTGAATGCCCACCGACACCAGCCGGGGCTCCATGCGGTAGCGAACGTTCGCCAGCACAGCGTTGATGTCACCAGCGGGAAGGTGTATGGAGTCGATAGACAATTTGAGCTGATCCATGGACTCCTGCAAGGTGTGAACCACGGACTCTCGGGATGCCAATCCGCTTTGCAACTGCCGGATGGCCGCACTGATGTGCGAACCCACGCCGTCATGCATGTCACGCAAAATCCGGGTGCGCTCGGCCACCCGTGTCTGTTCCCGTACAAGCACTTCCAGTTGGGCATAGGATTGCCTCAACTCCTCCTCACGCTGCGCCACGCGAGACGTTAGCGTGGCAGAAAACTCGTCAGCCTCCCGCGTCAACTGACGAAAACGCATCAACACCACAATGCCGGCAGCAACACCGAACAACATTGACGTGTAATACAGACTGCTGCTCCCGGCTGTGGAGGGTGCGATACGCAACAGATAAGTGTCCACACACCCCACCACCACGTTTACCGCAATCGCCAACATCAGCGCGCGTGGTGCCCAACCCACGCCTGGCCGAATCACCAAGCGTGCATACACCCAGCCAAAAATGGCAAACGCCACACCCAAGGCCACATACCAGGCAGTCAACGCACGGGGCACGATGTAAACCCAACCAGCAATGGACGCGGGAATGCCGGCCATCCACAACCACAACAAGTGCTTGCGCCAACGCCCCGCCAGCTGAGACGACCCTGCGCCCAATAGCTCCAAGGCAAACAATGCCGTGAGGCAAGCCCACCCGCCCAATGCCAACGAGGACAGCACCGACCACCACATGGTGGGCAAGGGAGGTGTCTCCAGTAGCGAATCGCCCACCCGAAACACCCAGCACATTTCTGCCAGGCCGCCGTACAAATACAAGCGCTCTCGCACTGCCTTACCTGTCGCGTTGCGACGTAGCTGTGTCGCCCACAACGCCAACCCCACAAGACCGACGACGGCACTGAACATGATGACGAGCAAACGCCCACCCACCCGGCTCACCCACATTGCGTCATACGCCGTTTTTGCCTCCGCAAACGGGCCGACAAACAGCGAACTGAGGCCGCCTTGGCGCCCCGCGTCACCCCGCAAACGAATGCGGATTTCGTTGTGCGTTTGCAGCAGCGCGTGCGAAAAAGGCAATAGACGTGGTAGCTTGGAGTCGCCCACGCCAAAAGCTTCGGTCTCGCTGAACTGGTCCAACAACACGCCGTTCAGGCTCACGGCATAGGCATTGGCCATCTTGCTGGCAACCAATCCGTACTGCCCGGCGGGGATCTCCGACAAGGTGAAATACGTCACCAGTTCAACCTCGCCCGAACTGCCGGGGTGCGCCTGGTCCCACAGGTAGGGCAAATCGACGAGCGTGTCGGCTTTCCCTGCAATGGCTGGATCTACGCTAATTACAAAGGCATGGGTTAACAACACGCTAGCAGATGCCACTTGAGGGAGCGCGCTTCCCAACACACATGCCAAGGCAATTAGCCTCCACCAACCTCGCACACCTCGCCACATCACAGCAAGCCCATGCGTGTCGCCTCAAACACTGCGGCGTTTTTGGAGTTCACACTCAACTTGGCATACAGCTTTTTGATGTGGGTTTGGATCGTGTGGACGCTTGAGCCCCGCAAGTTGGCAATCTCTGCATACGAAAACCCCCGTGCAATCAGCCCCAACACATCTTGCTCGCTGGGGGTCAAGACCACCAGCGCATCGGGCAAGATCGGAGTCAACGGCCTGCAATCTGGCGCACTCCCAAGCACAGGCACCTGGCCGGCGGGGCGCAGTTGATGAAACCGGGACAGCACCCGACGCGCAATCATGGGCGAAATGGGGGATGCGCCTGCCCGCATGTCCAAAATGGTCTGGGCCACATCGTGGGGGGCCGAATCTTTGTGAATGTAGCCCAGCGCACCCGCCTCAATGCTGTCCAGCACGTTGTCCTCATCACCAAACATGGAAATCACCAAAGGCTCACACGCCGGGTTCAGGCGGCGTGCCAAACGAATCACGTCCAGCCCACTGCCATCAGGCAGGCCCAGATCGGTCAGCAGCACATCGACCGAGGCTGCATGGGCCAACAACCAATCGGCGGCAAGCTCCACCGTGCCCACCGCTGCGGCAACTTGCAACACAGCACACGCGTCAATGCTGCGGACGAAGAAGTCGCGGGTAGACACATCGTCTTCAACAATCAAAACACGCCACACGGGTGAGGTACTCCAGGCCACCGCCAAAGCAGCAAGGATATCGTGTGCCCAGGGCGGGTGAATCACATGTTCATGGGATGTACGTGACGCCAATGCTTGGAATACGCTAGCACTGTGAACACGGCATCTGGCAAGTGGGAGTGCATGAAACCTGCGTAGGCAGCGAAACTGAACCCCTGCGATTCATCGCAGCAGTCGCACACGGCGCGGGCCATGTCGGCGTACACGGCACTGCACACGTCCCAAGTTTACGTCCCTTACTACAACCATGAGCGCATAAAGCTCAAACTCAAAGGACTCAGCCCGGTGGAGTACCGGATGAAAAACACCGCATAGTTGACAGAACGGCAACCGTCCAACCTCTGGGGGTCAGTTCAAACCCGGTCGATTCGGAGTGCCTCAGTAGCCTCAGTTTGGGGAAAGTGTTAAACATGATCCGTAGGTTGACTGGGTGTCCTCGCGGCCAGTAATTGCACTCAAGGAGCAGCTTTTCGCACAGTCAGACTTCGGGAAAGCCTGCGCGGTATTCCAAACATCAACTGCATAATTTGTATACGCACGCTGGAATCCCCCGCTGTTGCCTGATTGGTAGATCATTTTCTACACCCGAACCTCAGGAGTATCCTGATCATGCCCAACACTCGCAGCAACAATGCTGTTCGCTTGGAGTTTGCGCCCGGCTCCCTGGTTCAAACGAACTTGTCTGGCGCCGCCTTTACAGGTGACTGGCTGTGGGTAGCAGGCGATGAGGCCTGCGGCATCGATCGTCTTCGCCGACTCCAGCCATTAGGAAACGAGACGCTGCGCTTTGGCGAGGTACGCGACTTTCCTTTGGCCGATTTGCTGGATCTGCCGGGCACGACCGATGAAGAAGCCGATTTGGAAGGCATGGCGGAGGCGGACGGCTTTTTGTGGGTGGTGGGCTCACACGGCCTCAAACGTAAAAACGCAAAGGCCGAAAGGGATAACGCAGAAAATGCTAAGCGACTTGCGAAGACGTCGCTCGACGGCAACCGGCGCCTGCTGGCCTGCCTGCCTATTGAGTTGGATGCCAAGGGGGAGCCACACCTTGTGCGCCAGGCCCAGGATGGCCGCAAAGCATTGCGACTCAAGGGCGATGCTCAAGCCAATTTGCTTACCCGCGCACTGGCCGATGACCCGCACTTTGGGCCTTACATGGCGATTCCGGGCAAAGACAACGGCTTTGATATTGAAGGCTTAGCCACCGACGGTAACAGGCTGCTACTGGGGCTGCGCGGCCCCGTGCTGCGCGGTTGGTCAGCGTTGCTGGAGATTGCCATCGAGGCCCGTGGCGACCAATTGCGCCTGGTGCCCATGGACGACAGTGGCACGCTCATTCGTAAGCACTTTTTGCATCTCGATGGATTGGGTGTGCGCGACCTACACTTCTCGAAGGACGATCTATATATTTTGGCCGGCCCCACTATGGTGCTCAACGGCGAAATTCGCGTATTCAAGTGGCCTGCCGCCCGTCCCTTGCTGGCGGCCAACCGCGAACCTGTTCGTTTTGAGTCAGCGTTGACCGAGTCGGTCTCCTTACCCCATGGCCGTGGCACCAACCGGGCCGAGGCCCTGTGTGAACTGCCAGTGGCAATGTCGGGCGGCAGGCCAAGTTGGCTTGTCCTATACGACGCACCAGGGGCGGATCGCAAGGATGGCGAATATACGGTTTTTGGTGACCTGCTGCGCCACGATTAGCCCCGACATGGCAGAGCGCCCCGAGGTAGACCCCGAGTCACCGTTACAGTTCGTTATCAACGCGGGCGCGGGTGCCAGTGACATCGCTACTAAGCGCGAGGCCATTGAGACCACTTTGCGGCGTTGCGAACGCCGTGGAGATCTGCTGTTTTGCCGCCCGTCCGATCTGCCCCGTGTGGCGCAAGAGGCTTCTGCCAAGGCAAGGGCAATCCGAACGGCGGTGGTGGCTGTGGGCGGTGACGGCACATTGAACACCGTCGCTCAGGCTGCCCACCGTGTGGGTTGCGCCATGGGCGTGGTTCCGCAGGGCACTTTCAACTACTTCGCACGCACTCATGGCATACCTGCCGATCCGGCTAAGGCCACACGGCTGCTCCTGCATGCAATACCAACCCCAGTGCAGGTAGCGGCTCTGAACGAGCATCTTTTTCTAGTCAACGCGAGCGTGGGGCTGTACCCCGATTTACTGGAAGACCGCGAGGCCTACAAGGCGCGTTTTGGGCGCAGCCGGTGGGTCGCGCTGTGGGCTGCGAGTGCCACGCTACTACGCGCGCAACGGCGCTTGCACCTTCACATCGAGCAAGGTGCATCCGTGCGTGATGTGCAGGCCTTGACATTGTTTGTGGGCAATAACCGGTTGCAGCTGGAGCAACTGGGTGTACGACCGCTGCTTTGCCCTGACAACAGCCAGGCGGGCGCCCACATCACCGCCGTCATGCTGCGTCCGATCGGTACGCTGTCCATGCTGCGGCTAATGCTGCATGGCGCGATGGGTACGCTCGGAGAAGCGCAGGGTGTGGAACGTTTCGACTTCGATCACATGGTGGTTAAGCCCACGCTCACCCCCGGTCGTCGGGGTGTGAAGGTCGCCTTTGACGGCGAGGTAACGCGATTGCGCGCGCCTCTTGATTTTCGAGTGCTCGCTACGCCGATGTATTTGATGAAGCCCTGTACCCCTGACAATGTGGACGGGGCACTGGTATGAGTGTGCTTTTGCAGATCTCCGACCCCCACTTCGGCACAGAACAGCCCCTGGTCGTCGAAGCACTGGTGGCATTTGCGAAGCAGCAGCGCCCCAACTTGCTGGTGCTTTCAGGTGACATCACCCAACGCGCTCGCCCAGAGCAGTTCAGGGCTGCATACGATTGCATGTCCCGTATGGGTGCGTCTATGCTGGCGGTGCCAGGTAACCACGACATACCATTGTTCGATGTGTGGACTCGCCTGCGCCGCCCCTATGCTCAGCATGTTGCCGCCTTTGGGGCTGATCTCGAACAGATGCACGCGTCACCCGACCTGATCGTGGTGGGCGTCAACACCACCCGTCCCTGGCGGCACAAGCATGGCGAAGTGTCAGCACAACAGATTGAGCGCGTAGAGGGCATCCTTGCGAGCGCAGATTCCAAGCAGTTGCGCGTAGTAGTCGTGCATCAGCCTCTCGCCGTCACGCGCCCCCAAGATGTGCCCAACTTGATGCGTGGCCGCGCTGCCGCTCTGCGGCGCTGGGCTGCCGCCGGAGCCGACATCGTCATGGGCGGGCACATCCATTTGCCCTATGTATTGGCAATGCCGGGCTTGGCGCGCCCCTTATGGGTGGTGCAGGCGGGTACCGCTGTCTCTTCGCGCGTACGCCCGGGCGTGCCGAACTCGGTCAACCTGCTGCGCTGGGGCGCTGCTTCAGAGGCGGGTTGTTGCCGTGTCGAGCAATGGGACTTTTCGGATGCGAATCAGACATTTGTCTGCTGCAAGGTCACTGACATCAGACCGATACGCAATGATTAAGGTGCTAGACAGTTCGTAAATTACGAAATTTATTCATCTTTTTATCCTTTTTTTAAGAAATAAAATCGGGCAGCTATTTCACTACTTTTGCAAACGACTTAAGGACACATCGTGGAAGCACTTATCCCTTTTCTCACCGCTGACTTTTTGGGTCATCCCGCCTGGATATGGCTTACCTTTGTCGTCGTGGTCGTGGCACTGCTGGCCTTCGACCTTGGCGTGTTGCACAAAGATGACAAAGAAATCGGCGTCCAAGAGAGCCTATTGCTCTCCGCAGGCTACATCTCCGCTGCTTTGATTTTCGGTGCCTGGATCTGGTGGTACCTGGGTGCGCAAAGTGGCATGGACTACTACACAGGCTTTTTGATCGAGAAGTCGCTTTCCATGGACAACGTATTCGTGATTGCGCTGATCTTCAGCTTCTTCGCCATCCCGAGGCAATACCAGCACCGCGTACTTTTCTGGGGCATTCTGGGCGTGATCGTTTTACGTGCCATCATGATCGGCCTGGGTGCCACGCTGGTCAGTCAGTTCAGTTGGGTGTTGTACCTGTTCGGTGCCTTTCTTGTCTTTACCGGTATCAAGATGTGGATCATTGCGGACCACATGCCCGACATCGCAAACAACCCGTTGCTGAAGTTCCTCAAACGGCATATGCGTGTGACCGAAGGCCTGCGTGGTAACGCCTTCTGGGTGCAAGAGCCAGACCCGAAAACCGGAAAGGTTGAGCGCTTTGCCACGCCGCTCTTTCTGGCGCTGGTATTGGTGGAGTTCGTCGACCTGGTGTTTGCGGTGGACTCCGTGCCAGCGATCTTCGCCATCACTACCGATCCGTTCATCGTCTACACCAGCAATATTTTCGCCATCTTGGGCTTGCGTGCTCTGTACTTTGCACTGGCCGCAATGATTCACCGCTTCAAGTACCTGAAGTACGCATTGGCCTTGGTGCTGGTGTTTATCGGCAGCAAAATTTTCCTGGTCGGAATCATCGGCAAGATTCCGGCGGTTATCTCATTGAGCGTGACCTTTGGCCTGATTGCAGGTGGCGTGCTGGTGTCGCTGTGGAAGACGCGCGGAGAACCTGCAACTGCTATTGGACCCAAATGAAGATTTCCATCCAAAGCGCTGGAGTTTGATTGTGGATGTCAATATTCTTTGGTCTGTCAGTGCCGCACTCATTGTGATCGGGCTGGCAGGTACCGTGCTGCCGCTGGTGTCGGGCACTCTGCTGGTGTGGGGCGGCATTCTCGTCGGGGCATGGATCGACGACTACACGCGTGTGGGTATTGGGACAGTGGTGATCATTACCGCTATTGCAGTACTTGCATGGGCGCTCGATTTTGTTGCGGGCTTAATGGGTGCCAAGCGTGCCAAGGCAAGCAAGCTGGCGCTTGTCGGCGCAGCACTTGGAACCGTGGTGGGGATCTTTATGGGACTGGTCGGAGTACTGTTTATGCCACTTGTGTGCGCAGCAATTGGCGAATACTGGTCACAACGAAACCAACAGCGCGCTGCCAAGGTTGCTTTTGCTACTTGGCTGGGTCTGATGGTTGGCATGGTGGCAAAGGTCGTCCTGTCGTTTGTGATGGTTGGAATATTTTTGGGGGCTCTCTGGGTTTAGTCCAGTTCTGTCCTGTAACTTAAGGCCCAGTTTTTTTGTAGCGAAAGTGGAGTGTTTCATGTTGCCCCAACCCACGCCGCAGCAGCCAGATCCAAGCGTGCAGTCGTTAGTGCGTCAAACAGCCAAGCGCAGGTCCCAGATGGACCGGATTGCGTCGGCTCACTTGGGGGCCTTGGGAAATACACTCGGCGAAACCGTGGGGCAGGGACCTCGCCAGCAGCTCGTATGGTTGGGATTGCTGGCTATGCCGCTGCTTTTCCCCATTGCGCTGCCCGGCATGGCTTCTGTAGTCGGAACTTTCTGCCTTTTGGTGGCTCTGGGGCTATGCAAGGGCAGGCCAGTCCAGCTCCCAGCGTGGCTGGCCAAACGGACGCTCAGTGTGCGGGCCAAAACCATGTTGGCACGCATGATCCATCGAGTGCTATTCTTTGTTGCGCGAATGGGGCAGCCACGCATGATCTCTTTGAGCCGTCAACCGGCACGAGGACTCAACGGATTCATGTTGGGAGTTGCGGGACTGACCATGGTGGTGCCTGTCCCGGTGGTCACTTTTGACAACGTGTTGCCCGCTTTGGCGATCACGCTGATCTCCTGGGGCTTGCGTCTGCGTGATGGTCGAATGATTCTTGCAGGCTACGGAGTAACCGTTATGGCATTGATCTCGGTCATGCTGCTCTGGTGGGGTGGCACCGTAGCGGCCACCAACCTGATTCGCTGGGCCTCGAGCTAAGGAGCGGCCTCCACCGCAATCAATCCATAGCTACCATTCTGGCCGGATCCACTAGTGTTCCCTGGTCATCCGCTCTGCAAAAGATATCCCCATCGCTGACAAAACGAACGTGAAGTGGATAACTGCCACCATGGTGACGATCTGAATGTTTTCCATCGTTAGGTCTCCACTCAAATACGTCTTAAGTGCGTGGACGCCTGAGATGGAAATGATCGCAAATGCGAGCTTTAACTTGAGGTTATAGGTGTTGACGTGGTCCAGCCAATCGGGCTTTTTCATATCGGTTTTGTCGAAGTGTCCTGTGGTGACAAAGAGCGACACACCTGCCAGAGCCACTACCCAAACGAGTTGAGCCACCATAGTCATATCCACCAGTTCAAGCACCTTGATGATGAGATCAATTTTTTCCAAGTTGCCGAACAGTACGGTGTTCATCAGCTTGTAGGTCTCCAGCAAGAACTTGCCCAAGATACCGAAAATAATTCCAACCAATCCAATGTAAAAGAACAGCATGGTGAAACGCATGCAATACAACAGGGAGCCAACTCCCGAAAGAAACTTTTCCACTCTTTAGATCCTCAGGTTTTGATACTGCAATTCCAATGAATAGCAGTGTTGCGACGGTGAACGCTCGTCACTTCAATGCGAATTTATCCGAGTATGCACGGTCCCTGAAGCTCAATTGCGCTGGATGCGAAGCTGGTGTATTTCTATACCGCTGCTAGCTTCAGCGCCTCTTTCGGCCCTAGGGATCATGTTCAAAACCCTCTCGAAATTGAGGCTACTGAGGCACACAAATTGCGACCATTGACGACCTGAAACAAAAAAACCTTGGCCTCGAACTCAGCACGCGGCGCACGCGCAAGCCAATCCTGCTTGATGAAGTGGAGCAAGTCATGCCGCGGGGCGAACTGCTGGCGCTGATCACGCCGCACGCACCGGCGGGCAACGTCAACGATGTGACCCAAGGACACGGGTTGCTGCACGGCAAAGAGTCCATCGTGTTTGCTGATGCCGCTTATCAGCGGTGCCACCAAGCGCCCTGAAGCTACAGGCGTGGATTGGCGTATTCCCATGCGAGCAGGCAAACGCAAGCAGCAAAAGCACACTCGCTGGGGAGCGCTCACCGAGCAGGCTGAAAAACCCAAGACCCGTGTGCGGGCCAAAGGGGAACATCCATTCAGAGTCATCAAACGTCAGTTCGGTCACACCAAAATGCGCTACCGTGGGCTCACGAAAAACACTGCGCCACTCATCACCCTATTTGCGCTCTCCAGTATTTGGATGGCCAGAAGCAGGCTTTTGCACAGGGTGCCTGCATGAGCGCGTCTGCAAACAGCCAAAGGACTGCAACGTGGTGTAAATATCGCCTACTACGGCCAAAATTGGCAGCAATTGACGCAGGTGCCTCGTCTGGCGCGACGTACTCGCTTATGACCGATTCTCAGGTTGAGTTTTGGACATGATCCCTAGGCAGCAGCATCAGGAACAAGGCGGCTTAGGGTAGGTAGCAAAGTACCCCCCCACTTCAAGCACACCCCACGGGGCAGAGACCATTGCCCGAAGAGGGCCGCAAACGTACTCCCATATTCATGGGATTACGCGAAGTGGAAAGTTTTGCAACAGTACAAAACAATCATCACGGCCACGGTCAGGTGCAGCTGATTGGATTCAACGACGTTTCATATATTGGAGAAACCTTTGTACATCAAACCCTTACCCTTGGGCGCAGCCATGTCCGCTGCCGCGTTGTTATCTATTGCGGCCTGTGGCGGTGGAGGGGGGTCGAATGCCGTGAGCAACATCACGTTATCTGGCACCGCCGCAACCGGCGCACCCCTTTCGGGCGCTACGGCTGTGGTGGTCGATAGCACTGGCGCAGAAATGCAAGCTTGCGCACCATGCACCGTGCCTGATAACGGTCAGTTCGTGTTCGAACTGAAGCCCGCCGCAAAAGGCCCTTTTGTATTGAAGTTCACGCAAGAGGGTTTGGACGAACCGTTGGTAAGCATGATAGACACCGCCAAATCTGCAAGGGTCAACGTCTCGCCGTTGACGACCCTGATTGCCGCGCGCTTGGCAGCCAATGGCGACCCCACCACACTCAGTGCTTCGGATTTATCAGAGGAAAAAATCCAACAGGCCATGGCTGAAGTCAGATCAGCACTCAAACCCGTGCTTGATGCGGCGGGTGTGGCAGCCGATGAAAACCCACTAAGCATGAACTTTTCAGCCAACAGCTCGGGACTGGACAAAGCGCTGGACATACTGGGTACACCCAAAATCGTTAGAGGCAGCGATGGGAAAGCCAGCGTAGAAGTTGAAATCAAAACCAGCGGCTCCGATGATGCACCCGATGCAAGCAACAGTTCCCCCAAGATCACGCTGAACAAAGGCATAGCGCCTGCTGTGTCGGGTCTGACACAAGAAAAAATAACTGCTGCACTCCCAAGTGACGGTTTGAGCCAAAAAATCAAAGGCCTTTTGGGACGTATCCAGGCCTGCTACGCACTGGCCCCGGCAGACAGACGACCCGCGGGAGCGAAACTGGCTACAGAAATTACCGCAGACACCTGCAAAGCCATTTTTGTAGACAACAACCCCAGCAAGTTCTTGCACAACAACACGGTAGTTAGCCATGTCGACGCCATATTGCCCACTGATATGGGAGGCCGTTTTTCGGGCGCATTCAATGGCTTCTTCAACAACGTGCGAGGCATTGCATTTGACTTGCCCGAGTACCGCTACACCATACGCAATGGCAACACCACGGACTCTTCCAAGCCGATGGAGGGTGATGTCGTGTTTACTGCCCGATGGACGGTGACAGACCCCAACGCAGGTCCGAACCTGGGACAAACGGATGTGGGGGAATACCAAGCCCGCATTCAAGGTGACGAGCTCAAATTGGTTGGCAACCAGTCTAAACACGACCTGAACATCAACGCCCAAGCCCGTCGCGAAGAGATGCCCGCAGTGTCAGACTACGCCTACCTTGCGACCGGTTACAACATCAACGTCACCGAACGCAAATGGAACCACGACAGCAACGCCACTACCCCCAAGGTCTCGATTTATGAGCAAGTTGTCGTGAGCGCCCCGACGGGCAAGTCCTTCACGTTCAAGCCCATACCCGGCAACAACTATGGTTATCTTGGGTTGGTTGGCACTGGCGGAAAAGTCAGCGCAAGCGCTACTGTTCGGTTGAGCGGTACCTATCTGAATGCGGCAACCGCTGGACTGCCTAGTGAGCGATTTACCAAAGAGTTTTGGGCACCTGCAACAGACTGGTCAGACGAAAAACTCGCTGCCATTCCCAACCAAGGCAATTGGAAATTTGACATTACCTTGACGGATGATTTTGTGGCAGCCAATGCCGCCAACGGTACCCAGAAAAACTCTACCCAATATCGCCGCTCCATCAACCGCGCACCTACCGTGGCTGAACTCAAGGCCATGAAATGGCCTGCCCTGAAAGACCCCACGCTCACCAGTTTGAGTGAAGCAGCCACTGGCCTGGGATTTGTCAGCATTGGCAGCAACAATGCCGCCGCTGCCTTGGTGGTGGAGGGCTGGAGTGTGGACAAGGGCGCGTGGGCACCCACTCGTGTCAAAGTCTACGGCTCCACTTGGGATGAAGGTCTGGACGTAGCCTCCACCAAACGCAAGGCCACTATTCCGTGCACAGGTTCTGGCAACCATTGCGAAAAAAGCAATCAAGCGAACACTGAGAAGTTTGTGAATGCCCAATGGAATTATCTGCAATTTACCGGGCGTGACAACAAACGACTCCAAATGTCGCTGAACTACAGCACACGCAAAACCAACGCGGATTCACAATAAGCACCAAGACAATCGTCGCGACATCGTGAAGTGATCTGTCACACATCGCTTGCGCCCCGCCTCCCGGCGGGGTGACCTGCGGGGCTTTTTTGCGCCCTTACCATCCCAGCATGTCCACCGGCCCCACCACGCACCTCCTCTACCTCCACGGCTTCCGCTCGTCCCCGCAGTCGCACAAGGCGCAGGCCATGGCGGCGTACATGGCACAGCACTATCCGCAGGTGCAGTGGTGGTGCCCGCAGCTACCGCCCTCCCCGCGCGCGGCTATGGCGCTCTTGCTGGAAGGCATTGCACACTGGCCGCGCGGCACCATGGCAGTAGTCGGCTCGTCGCTGGGCGGGTTTTACGCCACCCACATTGCCGAGGTCACAGGCTGCCTGGCACTGCTCATCAACCCGGCGGTAGACCCGGCGCGGGACCTTGGCAAGTACATCGGTGAGAACGCGCAGTGGCATGCCCCAGACGAGCGCTTTTACTTTTTGCCGGAATACGTGGACGAACTGCGCACCCTGTCTGTCGGCGCATTGCGGCACCCGCAGCGCTACCGCACCCTGTTGGCCACGGGCGATGAAGTGCTGGACTGGCGCGAAATGCACGCCCGCTATGCGCGCACCCAGGTCACGGTGCTGGAAGGCCGGGACCACGCCCTGACAGGTTTCGAAGAGTTTTTGCCGGATTTCGTCCAGTTCATGGGGCTGCGCTCCCGCATTTAGCAGCGTGCAGCGCCCGCCCTGCGGAGCGGGCCGTTTTGCGGGGACAATCGCTCCCTATGTTTGTACTGTTTGAAGAAGCCGGAAAATTCATGGCCGGTCGTGTCCTGTCCGAGGCGGAGGCCTCTGCGCAGGTGGAGCTCGATTCGGGCAAGCGCGTCAAGGTGAAGGGCGCCCATATCCTGATCAAATTTGACAAGCCCACCCCGGCGGAGTTTGTCGCGGCTGCCCAGGCCCAAGCGGCGGGCATTGAGCTGGACATGGCGTATGAATTTGCGCCCGACGAGGAATTTGGCTTTGCCGACTTGGCCAAAGACTACTTCTCTGCCCAAGCCAGCCAGGCAGAGCAGGCGGGCATGCTATTCAAGCTGTTTGACACCCCGCACTACTTCCGCCGCGCGGGCAAAGGCCGATTCAAGAAAGCCCCTGCCGACATCATTGCCCAAGCCTTGGCGGCCATTGAAAAGAAACGCCTGCAGGCCGAGCAAATCATCCAGTGGGCACAAGAGTTGGCCGCTGGCCGCTGCCCCCCGTCCATCCAAGACCATCTGTACAAAATCCTGTTCAAGCCCGACAAAAACGCCCCCGAGTACAAAGCGGTGGTCGAGGCCAGCCGAGCCACCCACATTGCGCCGCTGGAACTGCTGCAAAAGGCCGGCGCCATTGCCTCGCCCTACCTGTTCCACTGGAAGCGCTTTTTGCTGGAGAACTTCCCCAAAGGCACCGGCTTCCCCACGATTGCCGCACCGGCCATTGCCGACGAGTTGCCCGTGGCTGCCGTGCAGGCCTTTTCGATTGACGACTCCCAAACCACCGAAATTGACGACGCCCTGAGCGTGCAAGGCCTGGGCACCGGTACCGTCACCGTGGGCATTCACATTGCCGCCCCCGGCTTGGCGGTGCAGCCGGGCAGCCCGGTAGATGCGCTGGGCCGCGCCCGCCTCTCCACGGTCTACATGCCTGGCTACAAGGTCACCATGCTGCCCGACGAGGTCGTGCAAACCTACACATTGATGGCGGGGCGGGACTGCCCATCCGTCTCGCTCTACGTTACCTTTAACGAGCCCACGCTGGACATCACCGGCAGCCAGACCAAGCTCGAACGCGTGCCCATCGCTCACAACCTGCGACACGATCAGCTTGACGGCGTGGTGACTGACGCCTGGCTGCAAGATGCGCACTACGAACCCGCAAACACTCCCGCGCCGCTGCCCACTTTGCGTAGCGAAATGTCGTTTCTTTACCGCTTGGCAAATAACCTCAAGGCCAAACGTGAAATCGTGCGCGGCAAGCCTGAGACCTTCAACCGCCCGGACTACAACTTCCGGCTGGTCGAAAACCAGGGCCGTGAACCCGATGGCAGCGAAACCGTGCAGATCAGCATCCGCCAACGCGGTGCGCCGCTGGACTTGATCGTGGCCGAGGCCATGATCCTGGCCAACAGCACCTGGGGCAGTTGGCTCGCCGAGATGGGCGTGCCTGGCATCTACCGCAGCCAAGCGTCGCTGGCACCAGGCGTCAAAGTGCGCATGGGCACCAAAGCCGCGCCACATGCCGGTATCGGCGTCAAAGCCTATGCGTGGGCCACATCACCGCTGCGCCGCTATACCGACCTGGTCAACCAATGGCAAATCATTGCCTGTGCGCGCCACGGCAACACTGCGGCACTGGTCGCACCATTCAAACCCAAGGATGCCGAGCTGTTTGCCATCATCTCGTCGTTTGACGCGGCCTACAGCGCCTACAACGGCTACCAAGGAGCCATGGAGCGCTTTTGGACCCTGCGTTACGCGCAGCAACACGGCATCACAGAGCTCACCGCCAGCTTGTTCAAAGACGGCATGGTACGGGCCGACGACATCCCGCTGGTGCTACCGGTATTGGGTGCGCAAGGCCTGCCACGCCACGCCAAAGTGCGCGTCAAGCTGGGGACCATGGACCTTATCTCCCTGGATGTTCAGGGCACCGTGCTGGAGCGTCTGGACGCCCCCGCCGGGGTGGACTCGCCGGATGACGACGACGGCCAAGACGACGATGTGGCCGGCCCGATCGCGATTGCGGTCGATGTGAATGAGGCGCCCGCCACCGAGGGCGATAATCCAGCCCCGTGACGCTGCGCAAACCCACCACACTGCAATGGGCCCTGGGTGTATCCCTCGCGATACACGGGGTGCTATTGACGCTCCGCTTGGTGGACCCCGAAGCCTTTGCGCGCATGGTGGCCGACCAGCCCTTGGAAGTCATCTTGGTCAATGCGCGGGGCCACGACAAACCCGTTAAGGCCCAGGCCTTGGCCCAAACCTCACTGGCCGGTGGCGGCGATGTAGACGTGGGCCGTGCCACAAGCCCCTTGCCCGCATCCGCGCTGACCGCTATCGGTGAGTCGCTAGACGTGGACCCGACCCGCAAAGTGCAAACCCTGCAAGAGCAGCAAAATGTGTTGCTCGCCCAGGTCAAACGCCAACTGGCGGCCTTGGCACAGCCAGAGGCAGGCACACCCACAGAGCGACTGGACCAGACCGAACGCGAAGAAAAGCGCAAACAGCTCATGAAGCTGTTGGCCGAGATTGAGCGTCGGATCAACCTCGAAAATGCACGCCCCAAAAAGCGGTATGTGGCCCCGTCTGTACAAGAAAGCGTGTACGCCGTGTACTACGACAACTTCAAGCAACTGGTAGAAGCGCGTGGCACCCAGAATTTTCCGCAAATTGCCGGCAAAAAACTGTATGGGGAATTGACCATGGTAATCACCATCAACCACGACGGACGCCTGGTGGATACCGAAATCGCACAAGGTTCGGGCAGCACAGCGCTGGACACACGGGCCGCCGCCATCGTGCGCAGCGCAGGGGCCTTTGGGACATTCACGCCACAGATGCGCAAGGAATTTGATCAACTGGTGGTGGTTTCACGCTTTCGGTTTACCCGCGAAGAAACCCTGGAAGCCAAGGTATCGGGGGCCCCATGAAGCAGTTGCTGCGTGGGCTCATGCTGTGTGTGCTGGCCGGCATCGCCCTGCAATTATTTTTTGTGCTGCGCATTGCGGCGATGGTGGTGATTGACCCCGAGTCCACCGCATTTGCTCGCTCCGAGGCGTGGCGCTTGGCCCACGAGGGCGATACCTTTCGCTGGCGCCAGACATGGGTGCCTTACCGCCTCATTGCCGACCCTCTCAAGCGCGCGGTGATCGCATCAGAGGACGACAGCTTTAGCCAGCACGATGGGGTCGACTGGGATGCCCTCAAAAAAGCGTGGGCCAAAAACGCAAAGGCAGAACAGCGCGCAGAGCAACGCAAAACCAACAAGCCCCCGAAAATAGTCGGCGGCTCCACCATCAGCCAGCAGCTCGCCAAAAACCTGCTGCTGTCGGGAGAGCGCACCCTGCTGCGCAAAGGGCAAGAACTGGTGTTGACCCTGCTGCTGGAACACCTGCTGAGTAAACAGCGCATTCTGGAGATTTACCTCAACAGCGTGGAATGGGGCGAAGGCGTGTTTGGCGCCGAGGCCGCAGCCCAACACTACTTTGGCAAGCCCGCCAGCAGGCTCAGCGCGTGGGAGGCGGCCCGGTTGGCCGTGATGCTGCCACGGCCCAAGTTTTTTGAAAAAGTACCCAACTCCGCCTACCTGGGCAATCGCGCAAGTACCATTTTGTCGCGCATGCCAGACGCCCAACTCCCCTGATCCGTGGCCCTGCGCGAGCCGATGCGCCCGCGCCCGCTGGCTCTGTATCATCCGCGCATGCTTGCCAAATTGATGGGGTATTTTCTACTCGGCCTGATTCGTTTTTTAACTGGTGCGCAGGCGCGTTGGCACGGTTGCCCGCCCAAGGCAGAGCAACGCATCTACTTCGCCAACCACCAAAGCCATGCCGACCTGGTCATGATTTGGGCGGCGCTACCCCAAGAGCTGCGCCACATTACCCGCGCCATCGCGGCCAGGGATTACTGGACGCAGTCGCCCTTCAAGCAGTGGATCACCACCGCGGTGTTCAACGTCATTTATGTCTCGCGCGACCGCCGTGCCGACGAAGACCCCTTGGAGCCTTTGATCGAAGCACTGACCCACGGCGACTCCATCATTTTGTTTCCCGAAGGCACGCGGGGGCACACCGGCGAGCCACAAGCCTTCAAGGCGGGGCTCTACAACCTGGCGTTGCGGTTTCCGCACGTGGTGTTAGTGCCTGCCTGGATTAACAATGTGCAGCACGTCTTGCCCAAGGGTGAGGTGGTGCCCGTGCCCGTGCTGTGCTCGGTGACCTTTGGCGCACCCATGCAGCTCCATGCGGGTGAGGACCGGCACGCCTTCCTAGACCGCGCACGCAACGCCGTGCTAGCCCTTCGCGACGTCTGACGCTAGCGCATGTATTTCTACCTCAAAAACCTCGATGCCACCGAGCAAATCGGTGCCTTGTTCGTCATTGTGTTTGGCTTGTTGTTGCTTGCCAGCATGGTGGCATTCGCCATGTCCTTGCAAGAGTTTGATGACGATGAAGCTGGCGAACGAAAGCGGGCAGAGCGCAAGAACTTTTCTGGCGTGGTACGCACCAGTTGGTTCATGGTGATGGTGTTTTGGGTTGGGTGGCTCAGTGGTCCGCTGGTGGCCATTACGCTGTTTGCAGGGGTGTCGTTCTTTGCACTGCGCGAATTCCTGACGCTGTCCCCGACGCGGCGCGGCGACCACCGCAGCCTGGTCTGTGCATTTTTCCTGGTGCTGCCGTTGCAGTATTGGCTGGTGGCAGCACAGCACTTTGACATGTTTGCCGTCTTCATTCCGGTGTTTGTGTTTCTCGCGCTCCCGGTGATCAGCGCACTGAACAACGATCCGCTGCGTTTTTTGGAGCGCAATGCCAAGCTGCAATGGGGCATCATGGTGTGCATCTATGGCATGAGCCATGTGCCTGCACTGCTGATGCTGCGCTTTCCCGGCTACAACCACCAAAACGCCTTTATGGTCGTCTTTCTGGTTCTGGTGGTGCAGTTGTGCATGGCCATCCAGCACTTGGTTTCGCGCATGCTCCAACGCACTCCGGCGGCGCCCGCCATCAGCCGCAGCTTTAACTGGATCAGTTGGTGGGTGGGGGTGTTCACCGCCAGTGTGTTTGGTGCCTTGCTTGCCGGCATTACCCCATGGGTGCCAGGCACCGCATTTGCGTTTTCGTTCATCGCCTGCACGGCGGGCTCATTGGGCCACTTTGTCATGAAAGCCCTCAAGCGGGACCGTGGCATTCCGAGCTGGGGCGGCTCCGTGCGCTCGGTAACCGGAGCTGGGGGCTTGCTAGACCGGGTCGATGCGCTGTGCTTTGCCGCACCGGTGTTCTTCCACTCCGCCCGCTGGTACTTCGACCTGTAAGCCATAGGCAGTCACAACACACCCAGAACCCATGCCATGCGTATCTTAGGTATTGACCCCGGGCTGCGTACCACCGGCTTTGGGGTGGTCGACGTCTACGGGGCCGAGGTGCGCTACGTTGCCAGCGGCACCATCGGAACCCAGCATTTGGACACCCGCGCCCTGCCCGCCCGCCTGAAGGTGTTGTTTGATGGCATTGGCGAGGTCGTGGAGCGCTACCAACCCGCATGTGCGTCAGTGGAAATTGTGTTCGTCAACGTGAACCCTCAATCGACCTTGTTGTTGGGCCAGGCGCGCGGTGCTTTAGTCACGGCCCTGGTGTGCGCCGGACTGCCGGTGGCGGAGTACACCGCGCTGCAGATGAAACAGGCAGTGGCGGGCCATGGGCGGGCGCACAAGCACCAGATCCAGGAAATGGTCAAACGCCTGCTGCATTTGCCCGGCTTGCCTGGACCCGACGCGGCCGATGCGCTGGGCCTGGCCATCACGCACGCCCACGCGGGCAAAGCCATGGCCCTGTTGGCGGGTGCCGACGGAGCGGGCGGCAACGGAAAAGTCCACTACCGCGATGGCCGCAGCCAGTAGCTGGTTCAGGCTCGCCGCAGGGCGGGTTGGAGGTTCAGACCTTGGTGTCCAAGAGGGTACCAGCCATGGTGTTGTGGGTCTTGAACACCGCCAGATTGGCCATCCAGCTATTTTTGGCCTGTAGCTGTGCCACCACATCGTGCTCCAAGGCATGGCCTGCCGTGCTGGCCTCACGCGGTTGCGTGCTGACGCCACCGCCTGGCTGTGCGGTCTGCACGGTTTCGTGACGCTTGAACCCTTCGGTGCTGAGGTTGGCCACATTGTGGGCACTCGCATGCAGGCGAGACTGTGCGGCATTCAGGCCAGACAACGCGATCGAGGGCAGCGTGTTCATACACCAGCCTACCAGGCACGCGCCGGTTGGGCAAAGCCCTGGGGGGCTTGCTTGACGTCTTCAAAGGTGACGACTTCCCACGCTTCGGGGTGGGCCTGCAATGCACGCAAGAGCTTGTTGTTCAGGGCATGCCCCGAACGGCGTGCACTGTAGGCGGCCAGCAGGGGCTTGCCTACGATGTAGAGGTCGCCGATGGCATCAAGAATCTTGTGCTTCACGAACTCATCGTCATAGCGCAAACCGTCGGCATTGAGCACCTTGTAGTCGTCCATCACGATGGCGTTGTCCAGGCCGCCGCCCAATGCCAGGCCGTTGGATCGCATCATTTCCACGTCCTTGGTAAAGCCAAAGGTGCGGGCCCGCGCAATGTCGCGCGAATAGTTGCCGGTGCTCAAATCGAACTCTACCTTTTGGCCGGTGGAGTCCACGGCCGGGTGGTTGAAGTCGATCTCGAAGGCGAGCTTGTAGCCATGGTAAGGGTCCAACCGTGCCCACTTTTCTTGGGCCCCCGTGGCTTCACGTACCTCTACCGGGCGGGTGAGGCGGATGAAGCGCCGGGGCGCGTTTTGCAACTCGATGCCCGCGCTTTGCAGCAAAAACACAAACGACGCCGCAGAGCCATCAAGGATGGGCACCTCCTCGGCCGTGATGTCCACAAAGAGGTTGTCCACCCCCAAGCCAGCGCAAGCCGACATCAAGTGCTCCACCGTGTGCACCTTGGCATTGCCGCAGGAGAGTGTGGAGGCCAAGCGGGTATCGGTAACCGACTCGGCCGACACCACAATGTCGGGCGCATTCGGCAAATCCACCCGTCGGAACACGATGCCCGTATCCGGTGCCGCAGGGCGCAGGGTGATCTCGACCCGCTGGCCGCTATGCAGCCCCACGCCGACGGCGCGGGTCAGGGATTTGAGTGTTCGTTGTTTTAGCACGGGTCTATTGTAAAAGTAGCGCAAAAACGCTTCCAAAGAGCGCGTATTTCGCCAGAAACACCGTGGGTCCGGCTGAGCCGGCCCACTGGTGTTGCCCCCAGCAAGGGGGAAAGCGAAGCGACACGCAGTGCGCGTAGCCGGGGGGTGTGCTACATCAATCTGCCTGCTTGCGCAAGAACGCTGGGATCTCGTAGTCGTCCATGCCACCGCTGGAAAGTGCATCCACTTTGGCGGCGGCCTGGGTGCGGTTGGTGCGCCACACACTGGGCGTGGCCATGCTGCCGTAGTCCATGCCGCTCGACACCCCGGGCGGCACGCTCGACCCTGCGCCGCCCACCGGCCCGGCCAGGGTGTGCAGCGTAGGCACCTGGAACGGAACGTTGTCGGTGCCGGTGCGCAGCACCTGCAAGGGGGGCGCAACGCGCCGTGCACCGTGGTGGCTCAAGCCGGTGGCGATCACGGTGACGCGGATGGCGTCGCCGAGCTTTTCGTCATTCGCCGTGCCATAGATCACGTGGGCGTCGGGGGACGCGTAGGCACGGATGGTCTCCATGGCCATCTTGGATTCCTTCAACTTCAGCGAACCCTTGCAAGCCGAGATCAGCACCAGCACGCCTTTGGCGCCCGACAGGTCCACACCCTCCAACAGCGGGCAGGCCACTGCTTGTTCAGCGGCAATACGGGCGCGGTCTGGGCCCTGGGCGGTGGCAGTCCCCATCATGGCTTTGCCGGGTTCGCCCATGACGGTACGCACGTCTTCAAAGTCGGCGTTGATTTCACCCTTGACGTTGATGATCTCTGCGATGCCTCCCACCGCATTTTTCAGTACGTCGTTGGCGTGGGCAAAGGCATCCTCTTGGGACACGTCTTCGTCCAACACCTCCAGCAGTTTCTCGTTGAGCACCACGATCAGGGAGTCCACATTGGCCTCCAACTCGGACAGGCCAGAGTCCGCATTGTTCATACGGCGGCCGCCTTCAAAGTCGAAGGGTTTGGTCACTACACCCACGGTCAGAATTCCCATTTCTTTGGCGACCCGCGCGATCACGGGTGCCGCTCCGGTGCCGGTGCCGCCGCCCATGCCGGCGGTGATAAACAGCATGTGGGCGCCATCAATCGCTTGCCGAATGGCGGCCTCGGCGTCCACTGCGGCTTCGCGCCCTTTGTCGGGCTTGCTGCCGGCACCCAAGCCGGTAGCGCCGAGTTGAATCAGTTTATGGGCACTGCTGCGGCTCAAGGCCTGTGCGTCGGTGTTGGCGCAAATGAACTCCACGCCAGCCACATCGGTGCTGATCATGTGTTCGACCGCATTGCCGCCACCGCCGCCCACCCCAATCACTTTGATTTGGGTGCCTTGGTGAAACGCTTCGTGTTCGATCATTTCGATGCTCATGAGGTTACTCCTTGAATTTAAATCTTGCATACAGAATTTGGGGGTTGGAGAGTGCGGGGCCAGAGCCGTCGCAAGCTGCCTGTGGCTATGAAGGCGGGTCTTGGCTGCGATGGGCAAGCTGCTGGCGGGCGCACATGGCACACGGCACATGGCCGCGTACCACCAGTTGAAGGCAAAGGGGGTGCATCATGGTCAGAAGTTCCCTACAAACCAGTCCTTGAGCGAACTGAAGGCCGATTTCATCGTGCCGGATTTTTGGGCCACCTTGTAACCCCGGATGCGGGCAATGCGGGCCTCTTCCATCAGCCCCATCACCGTGGCAGCGCGGGGCTGCGCCACCATGTCAGCCAGCGCGCTGTTGTATTTGGGCACCCCTCTGCGCACCGGCTTCAAGAAGATGTCCTCGCCCAGCTCCACCATGCCGGGCATGATGCAACTGCCGCCCGTGAGCACGATGCCGCTGGAGAGCACCTCTTCATAGCCCGACTCGCGCATCACCTGGTTCACCAGCGAAAAAATTTCTTCTACACGCGGCTCAATCACCCCTGCCAGGGCCTGACGACTCAGCATGCGGGGGCCGCGGTCACCCAGGCCGGGCACCTCCACCTGGGTCTCAGGGTCCACCAGCAGTTGCTTGGCATGCCCTGATTCGACTTTGATGTCCTCTGCGTCC
The DNA here is from genome assembly GCA_029865845.1 of Rhodoferax sp. Classification (GTDB taxonomy): domain Bacteria; phylum Pseudomonadota; class Gammaproteobacteria; order Burkholderiales; family Burkholderiaceae_C; genus Allorhodoferax. The sequence goes on from JARXAM010000121.1 coordinate 54,697, forward strand.
TTGGTGGGGGTGCGCAGGGCCATGGCGATGTCGCTGGTGATCAGGTCACCGGCAATCGGTATCACTGCCGTGTGGCGAATGGCGCCGTTGGTGAAGATGGCCACGTCGGTGGTACCCGCCCCAATGTCCACCAGCGCCACACCGAGTTCGCGCTCGTCTTCGGTGAGCACCGACAGGCTGCTGGCCAAGGGGTTGAGCATGAGCTGCTCGACCTCCAAGCCACAGCGTCGCACGCACTTGATGATGTTTTCCGCCGCGCTTTGCGCACCGGTCACGATATGCACTTTCGCCTCCAAGCGGATGCCACTCATGCCGATGGGCTCGCGCACATCCTGGCCGTCGATGATGAATTCTTGGGGCTCCACCAAGAGCAAGCGCTGGTCAGTGGAGATGTTGATGGCCTTGGCGGTTTCCACCACGCGGGCCACGTCGGCCGGGGTCACTTCGCGGTCTTTCACCGCCACCATGCCGCTGCTGTTGATGCCACGAATGTGGCTGCCGGTGATGCCGGTGTACACCCGGGTGATCTTGCAGTCGGCCATCAACTCGGCTTCTTTCAGCGCCTGCTGGATGCTGGCCACCGTGGCGTCTATGTTGACCACCACGCCGCGCTTGAGCCCGTTGCTGGGTGCGACCCCGAACCCGGCCAGTTTGAGCTCACCGCCGGGCATGACCTCGGCCACCACAGCCATCACCTTGGCAGTGCCGATGTCCAGCCCGACGACAAGATCTTTGTATTCCTTAGCCATAGTTGTACCCTGCTTCGTTTGCGCTATTTCTTGCTGCTGTCAGCGGCCAGCGTGGTGACGCCGCGCAGCTTGACCGCATATCCGTTGGCATGCCGCAAGTCCGCCGACTCCACGGAGCCAGGGCCCCGTGCATACCGCGCAGTGACTTGCGTCAATGTCGTTAAAAGCCGCTGAAGTCGTGCGGCCACTTCGTCAGACGCGCCACGGCCCAACTCCAGCGCGGCACCCCCCTCCAGCCGTGCGCGCCAGTTCCCCCGCTCCGACAGCTCCAGATGCTCCAAGGGCAACTCCATGCCAGCCAGCAAGGGCGCAAGGGCGCGGTACATGGCCAATACATCGCTGCTTTGGCCTGCTGGCCCCAAGAGCTTGGGCAGTGCATCCTGGTCTACCTCGCCCACATTGGCTTCAAACACTTCGCCGTAGCTATTGAGCAGGCGCAACTCCGTATCCGCCCCCCAATACGCCACCGCGATGTGCTCTTGCAAATGCACCCGCAAGCGGTTGGGGAACTCGCGCCGTACCACGGCATGGCGCACCCACGGCACGCCCTCAAAGGCAGCGCGCACCTGGGCCAAATCGACCGAGAAAAATGTTCCTTGCAAGCGAGGTGCCACATTGGCCCTTAATGTCAGGGCGCTGTTGTGGTTGACGTCGCCCGTGATGGTGATGCCATTGATGGCAAACACAGGCATGCGCCCCAGCCAGCGGCCCCCCGCCACGACTGCAAGAACGACAAACGCCATGAACAGGAGCACAGCGGTCCCGTTCATGAGTTTGATGTCCAGCGGTGTGGCAATGGGGTTCACGCGGCAGCCTTCCCATCCGTGGTGGTGCTTTGCAGCAGGCGCACACATAAGGCCTCGTAGCTGATGCCGGCTGCACGCGCCGACATGGGCACCAAGGAATGGCCGGTCATGCCCGGCGAGGTGTTGATCTCCAGCAGGTAAGGCGTGCGGGTGTGGGCGTCAATCATCACGTCGGCACGCGCCCAGCCACGGCAGCCCAGCACCTGGTAGGCCTTGCACACCATCGCTTGAATCGCCTCTTCTTCACCCGCAGGCAAGCCGGCAGGCACCAGGTATTGGGTGGTATCGGTGAAGTATTTGTTTTGGTAGTCGTAGTTGCCCTCGGGCGCCACGATGCGAATAACAGGCAGGGCCTCGGGGGCCGAGGTCGGCCCCCACACCGGGCAGGTGACCTCGTCACCGGCAATAAACTGTTCGCACAGCACGTGGCTGTCATGCTGCGAGGCCAGGGCATAGGCAGCATCACATTGGTCAGCCGTCATCACCTTGGTGAAGCCGATCGACGAGCCTTCGCGTGCGGGCTTAACGATCATGGGCGCACCCAGCACGGCAAACGCCGCGCGGGTTTCTGCTGCACTGTTGACCTGTTGCCATGCCGGAGTCGACAGCCCTTCAAAACGCCAGATGCGCTTGGTCATGACCTTGTCCATGGAGATGCTGGACGCCATCACCCCCGATCCGGTATAGGGGATACCGAGCAGTTCCAACGCGCCCTGCACCGTGCCGTCTTCGCCAAAACGGCCATGCAGCGCGATGAAGCAGCGATCAAAGCCCTCCCGCTTGAGCGCATCGAGGGCGCGTTCGGAGGGGTCAAACGCGTGGGCATCCACGCCTTGCGAGCGCAGTGCGTTGAGCACGCCGGTGCCCGACATGAGCGACACCTCGCGCTCTGCCGAGGCGCCGCCCATTAGCACCGCCACTTTTCCAAGTTTTTCACCTACTGCACTCATAACTCTGGTTCCTGCTGCTGGCGCAGCTCTGCATGCTTCAGGAGTTCAACGATCTGCCCTGGCACTGCGCCGATGGAGCCCGCCCCCATGCAGACCAACACATCGCCGTCGCGTGCGTTGTCAATGGCGACCTGGGGCATGGCGGCAATGTCGTCCACAAACAGGGGCTCCACCTTGCCTGCGATACGCAGGGCGCGGGCCAGCGAACGCCCGTCGGCGGCCACGATGGGGGCTTCGCCAGCCGCATACACCTCGGCCAAGAGCACCGCATCGGCACCGGCACCGATGACCTTCACAAAGTCTTCAAAACAATCCCGGGTGCGGGTATAGCGGTGCGGCTGAAAGGCCAACACCAAACGCCGGCCCGCAAACGCACCGCGTGCAGCCGCCAGCGTGGCGGCCATCTCGACCGGGTGGTGGCCGTAGTCGTCAATCACCGTCACCGTGCCGCCTTGCGGCAAGGCCAAGTCGCCATAGCGCTGGAAGCGGCGGCCCACGCCCTTGAATTCGGCCAGCGCTTTCACGACCGCTGCGTCGGGGATGTTCAGCTCCACTGCCACCGCAATGGCGGACAGTGCGTTGAGCACGTTGTGCAGGCCGGGCAGGTTGAGCACCACGTCTATGTCGGGCAGCACCACACCGTTGCGGCGCTGCACGGTGAAGTGCATCTGGCCATGGACGGCGCGCACATTCACGGCACGCACTTCGGCGCCCTCGTTGAAGCCGTAGCTGGTGATCGGGCAGGTGACCTGCTCGCAAATGTCGCGCACGGCCGGATCGTCTGTGCAAAGGATTGCCGTGCCGTAAAAGGGCATGCGGTGTAAGAAATCGACAAACGCTTTCTTGAGCTTGCCAAAGTCGTGGCCGTAGGTCTCCATGTGGTCGGCGTCGATATTGGTCACCACCGCCATCACCGGCAACAGGTTCAGGAAGGACGCATCCGACTCGTCGGCCTCGACCACGATGTGCTCACCGCTTCCCAAGCGGGCATTGGCCCCCGCGCTGTTGAGGCGCCCGCCGATCACAAAGGTGGGGTCCAGACCGGCCTCGGCCAACACGCTGGCCACCAAGCTGGTGGTGGTGGTTTTGCCGTGGGTGCCCGCAATCGCAATGCCCTGCTTAAGGCGCATCAGCTCGGCCAACATCAACGCGCGGGGCACGATGGGAATCTTCATCTCCCGGGCGCGGATCACCTCGGGGTTGTCGCTCTGCACGGCGGTGGAGGTGACCACCGCATCGGCACCGCGCACGTGGTGGGCCGCGTGGCCCACATACGTGGTGATGCCCAAGCCCGCCAAACGGCGGGTGGTGGCGTTGTCGGCCAGGTCGGAGCCCGAGATCGTATAGCCCAGGTTGCTCAGCACCTCGGCGATGCCGGACATGCCTGAGCCGCCTATGCCCACGAAGTGAATGTGTTTGACGGCGTGTTTCATGGTGCCAGCGCCTCGCAGGCAGCCACCACCGCTGCGGTGGCGTGTAGTTGTTGCATTTTTTTAGCTCCCAGCGCGCGCTGCAAAAGCGCAGGCCGCTCTGTGTTCATCAGCATGTCTGCCAGCGCTTCAGGGGTCAGCGTGGCTTGCGGCATGAGCCAGCCGCCGCCCTGATCCACCAAGAAGCGGGCATTGAAGGTTTGGTGGTCATCCACCGCCGCAGGAAAGGGCACAAACACCGCAGCGGCACCCACCGCTGCCAGCTCGGTCACCGTGCTGGCACCAGAGCGGCAGATCACCAAATCCGCATCGGCGAAGGCCTGCGCGGTGTTGTCAATGAAAGGCGTTAGCGTGGCCTGCACACCAGCGGCGGCGTAGTTGGCCCGCAATTCATCGATCTGTTTCTCTCCGGCCTGGTGCGTTACCAGCGGGCGCTGGGCTTCGGGAATCAGCGCCAGGGCTTGGGGTACCACGGTGTTGAGGGCGCGCGCACCCAAGCTGCCTCCCACGACCAACACACGGAGCGGGCCGCTGCGCCCGGCAAAGCGCTCGTGGGGCGCGGGCAGGTTCAAAAACTCCGCACGCAGCGGGTTGCCCACCCACTGTGCCTTGGGCATGGCGTTCGGGAAGGCGACAAACACGCGGTCGGCAACGCCCGCCAAAACCTTGTTGGCCAGGCCCGCCACCGAGTTCTGCTCGTGCAGCACCAAAGGCTTGCCACACAGCACGCCCATCATGCCGCCAGGGAACGTGATATAGCCGCCTAGGCCCACCACTACGTCGGGCTTGACGCGACGCACCACACGCAGGCTTTGCCAGAACGCACGCAACAGCTTGAAAGGCAAGAAGGCCAGTGTCTGTATCCCTTTGCCGCGCACGCCACCAAACGCAACCAGCTCCAAGGGAATGCTGCGGGTTGGCACGATGCGGCTTTCCATGCTGCCGGGGGCACCCAGCCAGTGCACACGCCAACCTTTGTCCCGCAGAGCTTGCGCCACAGCCAGCCCCGGAAAGATGTGTCCCCCGGTGCCGCCAGCCATGATCAACGCTGTTTTCTGTGTCATACACGGCCTCCGTGCATGGATGTCGCTGGCGCGCCATGCAAGGCTTGCGCCTTGTGCCAATTTTGGCGAAACAGGCAACTCATACACGGCCTCCGTGCATGAGTTGCCTGTTTTCATAATCTACGCGGAGGACGACGGCGATGGCTACGAGGTTGATCAGGATGGCGGAGCCGCCGTAGCTCATGAGGGGCAGGGTCAAGCCCTTGGTGGGCAATGCGCCCAGATTCACCCCCATGTTGATGAAGGCCTGAAAGCCCATCCACACGCCCACCCCTTGCGCAACCAACCCGGAAAACACGCGGTCCAAGGCAATGGCCTGGCGACCAATGTGCATGATGCGACGGGTCAGCCACAAGAACAGCCCAATGACCGCGATGACCCCCAGCAGCCCAAACTCCTCGCCGATCACGGCCAGCAAAAAGTCGGTGTGGGCTTCGGGCAGCCAATGCAGCTTTTCCACGCTGCCACCCAGGCCGACCCCAAAAATCTCACCACGACCAAATGCGATGAGGGAGTGCGACAACTGATAGCCCTTGCCCATGGAGTATTTGTCGTTCCACGGGTCCAGGTAGGCAAAGATGCGCTCCCGCCGCCATTCGGAAAACGCGATCATCAAGGCGAATGCAACCACCATCACAGTGGCGATCAGAAAGAACATGCGCGCGTTCACACCGCCCAAAAACAAGATGCCCATGGCAATCACCGCGATCACCAAAAAGGCCCCCATGTCGGGCTCGGCCAGCAGCAACAGGCCAATCACCGCGACGGCTGCCGCCATCGGTGCCACCGCGCGGAAGAAGTGCTCTTTCACGTCCATTTTTCGCACCATGTAGTCCGAGGCATATAGCAGCACAGCGAACTTGGCCAGTTCAGAGGGCTGAAAGTTCAATGCCCCCAGCGCGATCCATCGCTTGGCTCCGTTCACGTCACGCCCCACACCCAGCACGACCATCAGCAGCACCAACGCCACAATCAGCAGCCAGGGTGCCATACGCTCCCACATGTGCATGGGAATCTGGAACGCCAACAGAGCCATTGCAAACGCGGCCCCCATCGAAAAAGCATGGCGAACCACAAAATGGCTGTGGTTGTACGCAACGAACTTGGGGTTGTCGGGCATGGCGATGGATGCCGAATACACCATCACCAATCCCCACAACAGAAGCGCCACGGTGACCCAGACCAGCGGCTGATCGAAGCCCTTGACCTGTGCTGGCGTCGTGGTGGCCGCAAAGGAACCGCGCCCACCCAAGCGCACAGGCAGCACACCGGCCGCGTCGGGCGCTTGGGGTGCCCACCATGCGGCGAACATGTTGCCCAAGCGCTTCATGGGGCTTGCTCCAGTTCAGTGCCGTGCGACAGGGCCAGCTCTTTGACCGCCTCGCAAAACACCTGTGCACGGTGCTCGTAGTGCTTGAACATGTCAAAGCTGGCGCAGGCCGGCGACATGAGCACCGCGTCGCCCGCATGGGCGTGCCCATGCGCTATCACTACGGCGGCGCCCATGCTGTCTGCATCCACCATGGGAACGCCGGTGGGCACCAGGGCGGCGCGGATCAAGGGGGCGTCGCGCCCGATCAGCACCACCGTGCGGGCATAGCGCGCAACCGGTGCAGCCAAGGGTGCGAAGTCTTGGCCTTTGCCATCGCCCCCCAAAATCAGCACGATGCGGCGGTCTGCCCCCAGACCCAGTAACGCAGCCACCGTGGCGCCGACATTGGTGCCCTTGCTGTCGTCAAAGAACTCGACGCCGTGGACGATCCCAATGGGCTCGACGCGGTGCGGCTCGCCACGGTATTCGCGCAAGCCATACAAAATGGGGGCCAACGCGCAACCGGCACAGGCACACAAAGCCAGCGCGGCCAGCGCATTGCTGGCGTTGTGCCGCCCACGGATACGCAGTGCATCTGCGGGCATCAGGCGCTGAATGTGGATGTCTTCCTCCTCATCCTTGCGGCGCTTGCGGGTTTCGTCCGACTCCAGGGCGCGCACCAGCCAGACCATGCCGTTGACCTCTTCGATGCCAAAGTCGCCGGGGCGTTTGGGCATATCGGTGCCAAAGGAGATGTAGGGGCGCTCTTGCGGTTTTTGCAGGCGCATGCGGACCGGCTCGGGGCGCATGGCCATGACAGTCGCGTCTTCCCGGTTCAGCACCATCATGCCGCGCTGTCCAAAGATGCGGGCCTTGGCAGCGGCATAGGCGGGCATGCTGCCGTGCCAGTCGAGGTGGTCTTGCGACACATTGAGAACCACAGCCGCGCTGGGTTCAAAGCCTTCTGCGGCGTCCAACTGAAAGCTGGAGAGTTCCAACACCCACACTTCGGGCAGTGTGTCGGCGTGCAAATGCTGTGTCAGCGTGTCCAGCAGCGTGGGGCCGATGTTGCCAGCCACGGCCACCGTCTTGCCAGCATGCGCGATCAATTGCCCGGTGAGCGACGTGACGGTGGTTTTGCCATTGGTGCCGGTGATGGCCAACACCGCCGGATGGTAGCCGCGCGCGGCGCGCAGCGATGCCAGTGCCATGGCATATAAGCCCAACTCTCCACTCACAAAAATGCCTTGTGCCTTCGCAGCATCCACCACAGGCGCAATGTCCTTCGGACTCAAGCCGGGCGAGCGAACCACCGCGTGCAGGCCTTGGCCTTCCACCAGCGATGCGGCAAACGCCCCAGATACAAACCGCACCTGGGGCAGTGCGCGCTGCAGCTCTGCCAATTGGGGTGGCGTCTGCCGGGTATCGGCGACCGTGACCTGCGCAGCCCCCGTCAACACACACCAACGCGCCATTGCCAGGCCCGACACACCCAAGCCCAACACCAGCACGTGCTGACCCGCCAGCGGTGCAAAGACCTGCGCGGGGGCCGGTGCCGCGTCGGTGCCAGCCGCAGGCTCCGCATCTAGCGCGCGAGGCCCGCTGGCGACCGCATGCACAAGGTCTGCCGCCTCCGATTTTTCGGCCTGGTTTTCCGCAAAGATACGCGCCACAAACGCCGCCGCGTCCTGGGCCGCCGTGAGCGTAGTGGGCAGTGGTTTGGGGCCTGCCGTCGCAGGCGCAGCGCTCGGGGCCTGGGGCATAAGCGCTTGCGGTACGTCGCTGGCGGCCACTTCTGGCAGCACACGGTCTGCCGAAGGGACGTGTTGCGCCCCACCGGCGGCGATGTCCGGTGTGTGCAGGGGTTCAGTGAAGGGCTGCGGCTCGGGCGTGGTCATCGCAATTTGAGGGTAGAGAGGCCCACCAGACAGAGCAGCATGGTGATGATCCAGAAACGAACCACGACCTGGGTTTCCTTCCAGCCGGATTTCTCAAAGTGGTGGTGCAGTGGGGCCATCTTGAGCAGACGGCGGCCTTCGCCATATTTTTTTCTGGTGTACTTGAACCAGGTAACTTGCAACATGACCGACAGGGCCTCGGCCACAAAAATGCCGCCCATGATGGCCAGCACGATTTCCTGGCGCACGATAACGGCGATGGTGCCCAGTGCCCCACCCAGTGCCAACGCGCCGACATCTCCCATGAATACTTGGGCCGGGTGGGTGTTGAACCACAAAAATGCCAGCCCCGCGCCAGCCATGGCCGAGCAAAATATCAGCAGCTCGCCGGCCCCCGGAATATGCGGAAAGAACAGGTATTTGGAAAACACCGCACTGCCCGTGACATAGGCAAACACGCCCAGTGCAGAGCCCACCATGACCACCGGCATGATGGCTAAGCCGTCCAGGCCGTCAGTGAGGTTCACCGCATTGCTGGAACCCACAATGACGAGGTAGGTCATGAGCACAAAACCCAACACGCCCAGGGGGTAGCTCACTTCTTTGATGAAGGGCAACAGCAAGCCGGCCTTAGGCGGCAGGTTCACATCAAAGCCCGAACGCACCCAGTTGTAGAACAACTCCAGCACCCGCAGGTTGGAACTCTCGGAGATACTAAACACCAGATACAGCGCGGCCAAAAGGCCGATCAGGCTTTGCCAAAAATACTTTTCCCGCGAGCGCATGCCCTCGGGGTCTTTGTGCACCACCTTGCGCCAGTCATCGACCCAGCCTATAGCGCCGAAGCCCAGCGTGACGACCAGCACGATCCAGATGAAGCGGTTGGACCAATCCGCCCACAACAAGGTGGAGGTGGCGATGCACAGCAGAATCAGCACGCCCCCCATGGTGGGTGTGCCGCTTTTGGCCAAATGGGTTTCCATGCCGTAGCCGCGAATCGGCTGTCCGATTTTCAGGGCTCGCAAACGTCGGATCACGGCGGGGCCAGCCAGCAGGCCAATCAGCAAGGCGGTGAGCGCTGCCATTACGGCGCGAAACGTGAGGTACTGGAATACACGAAACACCCCGAACTCGGGCGACAAACTTTGTAGCCATTGGGCCAGGCTTAACAGCATGAAACTTCTCCAAACAATTTAGGCATGACCCACCTCCTCGTACGCGGGGCCAGCCGACAGGGCTTGCACCACACGCTCCATGCGCATAAAGCGCGAGCCTTTCACCAACACACTGGCCACGGCAGGCGCCAGCGTGAGTGCGGCCTCGCTCAGGTCTGCAACGTCCTTGAAGTGGCGGGCTCCCGGCATTTCGTGCACCGCATGGGCACTGGCCTCACCTAGCGCCAACAGGTGGTCAATGCCCGCTTCGCGTGCGTAGCGCCCGGCTTCGGCATGGAAGGCGGGGCCTTGCTCACCCACTTCGCCCATGTCGCCCATAACCAGCATGCGGGGCCCTGGCAAATCAGCCAACACGTCAATGGCCGCGCGCATGGAGTCCGGGTTGGCGTTATAGGTGTCGTCCACCAAGGTGAAGTTGCGCCCGCCCTGGCGAACCTGGTGGGCACGGCAGCGGCCCTTGACGGGCACAAAGGCATCCAACCCACGCGCCACTGTCGCTACGGGCACACCTGCGGCCAGCGCACAGGCGACGGCGGCCAACGAGTTTTTGACGTTGTGGCGACCAGCAATGCACAAGCGGTAACGCAACTCGCCCCGTGAGGTGCCGGCCACCACGTGCCAGGCACCATCGTGCCAAGCGGCGCTGCGCACCACACAGTCCGCACCAGTATCACGGCCGGTAAATGTCATCTGGGTGCGACCGGCAGACAGCGTGTGCCAGACATTGGCGTAGTCGTCATCCGCTGGGAACACGGCACTTCCGTCTGCCTGCAACGACGCCAACACGCTGCCGTTTTCTTGTGCCACGGCGGCGATGGTGTGCATGAATTCCAGGTGCTCACGCTGCGCGTTGTTTACCAAGGCCACCGTGGGCTGGGCCATGCCCGCAAGGACGGCGATTTCGCCAGGATGGTTCATGCCCAACTCGACCACGGCAATGCGGTGTTGCTGGCGCATGCGCAACAGCGTCAACGGCACACCAATGTCGTTGTTGAAGTTGCCCACCGTGGCCAGGGCTGCACCATCAGGTGCATGCGCATGCAAGATGCTAGCGAGCATTTGGGTCACGGTGGTCTTGCCGTTGCTGCCCGTCACGGCGATCACAGGCAGGTTAAATTGGGCGCGCCAGCCGGTGGCCAATGCGGCCAATGCCTGCTTGCTGTGTGCCACTTCGATACGCGGCAACCCGACGGGGTAGGCGCTTGCAGACAAGCCGCCATGGCATAACACGGCGGCCGCGCCTTTGGACTGCGCCTCGTGCAACATGTCGTTGGCATCGAAGCGTTCGCCCTGGAGGGCGACAAACAGGTCACCGGCCTCGATCGTGCGGGTATCGGTGTGCACGCGGTGGACGGGTGTTGCCGCATCCCCCACCAAGGTGGCCCCGTTCAGCCACTGCATGGCGTGGCCCAGGTTCATCATGGCGCTCATGGCTGCGACTCCCCGGTGGCAACGCGCAAAGCCAAGGCGGCTTGTGCGTGGGCCATGTCAGAAAACGGGGTCTTTACACCGGCCACGTCTTGGGTATCTTCGTGACCCTTGCCTGCCAACAAGACGACATCGTTGGCATCCGCCGTACCAATTGCATCGGCAATGGCCACGGCGCGATCTACCTGCACATTGACATGCGGGCACTCCACCAGGCCCAATAAAATTTGCGCAACGATGGCCTCGGGCTTTTCGCTGCGCGGGTTGTCGCTGGTCACGACGATGCGGTCGGATTGGGCTGCGGCCACGGCCCCCATCAAGGGGCGCTTGGATGCATCTCGGTCGCCACCACAGCCAAACACACACCAAAGGCGGCCACCCCGTGCATGGGCAACTGGCCGCAACGCACGCAGGGCCTGCGCCAACGCATCGGGCGTGTGGGCGTAATCAACCGCCACCAAGGGTGCGTCCACTCCACCCACACACTCCATACGGCCCGGAACCGGTAGCAAGGTGGTGCAGGCGTGTACGGCAGAGGACAGGTCTATGCCCAGGCTGCGCATGGCTGCAATCACGCCCAGCAAGTTGGATACGTTGTAGCTGCCGATGACCTGTGACTGCAGGCGCACCGACTGCGCACCTTCGACCACATCGAATGCCAGCCCGTGCGCGGCGTGGGTCACCGCGCGGGCCACCAGACGCGCATCACGCTGCACGGCAACCGTCCAGACATCCATCGCGGTGGTCGCAAGCTCCGCTGCCAGCTCGACGCCCTTGGCGTCATCCACGTTCACCACGGCAGCCTTTAAACCGTCCCACGAGAAAAGGGCACGCTTGGCGGCCCAGTACGCAGCCATGCCGCCGTGGTAGTCCAAGTGGTCTTGGGTGAAATTGGTGAAGATCGCGGTGTGAATGAGCGTGCCGCTCATGCGCTGTTCCTCAATACCAATGGAGGACGCTTCGATCGCGCAGGCCTTGAGGCCTTGGTCCACAAAAGAGCGCAGGGTCTTTTGCAGGAGCACCGGGTCGGGAGTGGTAAATCCAGTGGCTTTGAGCGACGGGGGACGCCCCACGCCCAAGGTTCCGATGACACCACATGGCATGGCCTGTGCGCCTTGCACCTGGCCCAGTGCCTGCGCCAACCACCAGGCGGTGCTGGTTTTGCCATTGGTGCCGGTGACGGCCATCAGCGCCAACGCGCGCGACGGCATACCGTAAAACGCGGCAGCAATGGGCCCCGAGCCCGCCTTGAGACCCGCGTAAGTGCCGATGCAATCCGAGTCCAACGCAAAGGCCTCAGCGCCAGACTGCTCAACCAAACATGCCGCGGCACCTTGGGCCAGGGCGGGTGCGACAAAGCGCCTTGGATCGGTCGCGACACCGGGCCAGGCAATGAAGGCGTCTGCGCCCGTGACCTTGCGGCTGTCCGTGGTCAGGCCTTGCACGCCACGGCGACGTAGCCATTCGACTGCTTGTTGGGGCGTATTGAAGGAGGCCATCAGAAGCTCTCCTCCACCGCATCGGCCACGATATGTGGCTGCACCGCCATGTCGGGTTGAACGCCCAGCATGCGCAGAGTTTGTTGGACGGTTTCGCTAAACACGGGGGCAGCCACTTCACCGCCGTAATACTTGCCCGCACTGGGTTCATCGACCATGACGCCCACAATAATGCGCGGCTGCTCAATGGGTGCCATGCCCACAAACCAACTACGGTACTTGCGATTGCCATCGCTGCCGTAGCCTTTGCCAATTTGCTTGTACGCCGTGCCCGACTTGCCGCCCACCGAGTACCCAATGGTCTGGGCCTTGGGCGCTGTACCACCGGGGCCAGCCGCCATTTTCAGCATGTGGCGGACCTTGGCGGCCGTCTGCTCGGAAAACACCGGTACGCCCACTGCGGGCTGGCCGGTTTTCAACAAGGTGGCGGGGATGATCTGTCCGCCATGCGAAAACACGGTATAGGAGCGCACCATTTGGAACAAGGATGCTGACATGCCGTAGCCATACGAAATGGTGGCCTGCTCAATGGGCCGCCACGTCTTGTAGGGGCGCAAGCGCCCTGACACCACCCCTGGAAACTCGATCTGCGGCTTCTGCCCAAAGCCGGCTTGTGAAAAGGTTTGCCACATCTCGCTGGCGGGCATTTGCATGGCGAGCTTGGTGGTGCCCACGTTACTCGATACCTGGATCACCTGCTCCACCGTCAAGGCCCCATGGGGATGCGCGTCCCGTATGGTGGCACCTGTGATGGTGACGGTGCCGGGCGCTGTGTCGATGACCGTAGAGGGTTTGACGCGGCCTGTTTCCAACGCCAGCCCCACGGTAAACGGCTTCATCACCGATCCAGGCTCAAACGTGTCGGTCAGCGCGCGGTTGCGTAACTGTTCGCCCGTGAGGTTTTGGCGTTTGTCTGGCACGTAGCTGGGGTAGTTGGCCAGAGCCAACACTTCCCCCGTGATCGCGTCCAAGACCACCACGCTGCCGGCTTTCGCTTTGTGGGTCTGCACGGCATCGCGCAGCTTCTGGTAGGCAAAGAACTGCACTTTGCTGTCGATGCTGAGTTGCAAGTCGCGCCCCGGCACCGGCGGCACCATCTCGCCCACATCTTCCACGGCGCGACCCAGCCGGTCTTTGATCACATGGCGCATGCCAGGCCGCCCCAGCAGCGCTTTGTTGAACATCAGCTCCACGCCCTCTTGCCCGTTGTCTTCCACGTTGGTAAAGCCAACAATGTGTGCGGCGGCCTCGCCTTCGGGGTACTGGCGCTTGTACTCCTTGCGCTGGTAGATGCCTTTGATGTTCATCTCGGCTATTTTTTTGGCAACGTCTGCGTTGACCTGGCGCTTGATCCAGACGAAGGACTTGTCCTCGTCTTGCAGCTTGCGAGAAATGTCCGCCGCTGGCATGTCCAACAACGCTGCCAAGCGCGCCAGTTGCCCATCTTCAAGCGAGACATCCTCCGGGATTGCCCAGACGCTGGGAGCAGGGACGCTGGAGCCCAAAATCAGGCCGTTGCGATCCAGAATGCGACCGCGGTCGGCGGGTAAATCGATAGTGCGCGCAAAACGCACTTCACCCTGGCGTTGGAAAAAGTCGTTCGCATAGACCTGGATGTAGGCAGCACGCGCCACCAGCCCGGTGAATCCGAGGGCAATCGCACCCACCACAAATTTGCTGCGCCACACCGGGGTGCGGCTGGCCAGCAAAGGACTGGAGGTGTACTGAATGCCCCGGCGTGTCACTGGGCGCCTTTCGTTGCCGTCGCGGCACCGGCGGCAACACCCACCTGCTGCTGTGCGCTGTACGTTACGTAATGCGTAATCGCTGGTGTCACCTGGCGCATGTGCAGCTTTTCGCGGGCGAGCTGCTCCACCCGCGCCGAGGTCGCCTGCGCCCGCTTGGCGACCTGCAAACGACCGAACTCGGTGTCCAGACGCCGAGCGTCGGTACGCGCCTTGTCCAACTCTGTGAACAGGCGACGCGATTCGTACTGAACCCCGACCAGGTACAGGGCGCTGATGACCACCGCCGCTAACAACACAAGGTTCACGCGCATCACGCTGGCATCCTTTGCGCGACACGCAAAATAGCGCTCCGTGCGCGAGGGTTAGCTGCCACCTCTTGCGCACTCGGCTTGATGCGGGCCAGCGCTTTGAGCTGCATGACCTGGGGCGCAGCGAACGGCGCGCGGCGGTCATACACCTCTTTGGAGTGCTTGGTGATGAATTGCTTGACGATGCGGTCTTCCAGCGAGTGAAAGCTGATCACCGCCAGCCGCCCGCCCGGCTGCAACACGTCCAGACTGGCGTCTAATGCTTGTTGCAGCTCCTCAAGCTCGGCGTTGATGAAAATCCGAAAAGCCTGAAATGTGCGCGTTGCAGGGTTCTGGCCCGGCTCGCGGGTTTTGACCGTATCAGCCACGAGTTGGGCCAACTCGGAGGTGGATGCAATTGGGCCCCGTTCCTGTCGGCGCGCAACAATCGCCTTTGCAATAGACCCAGCAAACCGTTCTTCACCGTATTCACGTATCACCTCCGCGATTTGATTGATTTCGGCTGTCGCCAGCCACTGGGCCACACTCTCACCACGCGTCGTATCCATACGCATGTCTAAAGGACCGTCGAACCGAAAGCTAAACCCGCGCTCGGGGCTGTCAATCTGGGGGGAGCTGACACCGAGGTCCATCAACACGCCTCCCACACTGGCAGGCGACAACACACCAAGGTTCGAAAAACCCTCGTGGCGTATGGAAAATCGGGGATCTGTGATCTGAGTGGCTTGGGCTACGGCCTCAGGATCACGGTCAAAAGCAATCAAGCGACCGGACGCATCCAGACGCGACAGAATGCTGCGCGAATGTCCACCGCGTCCAAACGTGGCGTCCACATACGTGGCATGCGCCGCCGCTTCAAAAGGGGCACCGCCATCACTGAACAAGGCATCAACCGCTTCGTTCAACAATACGGTGGTATGGGTCCGAGGAGCTTCCACCGTGCCGCCTTAAAAAGAAAAATCCTTGAAGACATCGGGCATCTCACCCTGCATCGCCTTCGCTTCTTGCGCATCGTAGGTGGCCTTGTCCCACAACTCAAAGTGGTTGCCCATGCCCAAAAGGATGGTGTCTTTGGCAATGCCAGCCGATTCGCGCAGCTCGGGAGAAATCAACACGCGCCCCGTTCCGTCCATCTCCACATCCATGGCGTTGCCCAAAAAGATCCGCTTCCACCACTGGGCGGACATGGGCAAAGCAGCAATGCGTTCACGAAACTTCTCCCATTCCGTACGGGGGAACACCATCAGGCAGCCGTGCGGGTGCTTGGTGATGGTGAGCTGCCCCGCAGCCGTCGCGCTCAGGACGTCACGATGCCGCGTCGGCACCGACAGGCGACCCTTGGCATCAAGACTGAGAGACGAAGCCCCTTGGAACACGAAGAAACACCTTTTTGCTGCAGAAGTGTTGCGTTAGCGACTTGGTGGCACTTTTCACCACAAAATTGCACTTTTTTGCACTGTAGCAGCAAATGCCAGCTTCGCAAGGGGCCTCGCGTGAAAATTTTCCAATGAAATCAACGACTTAGAAAGATTTTGAAAGGTAGCCAGACCTCAAAAAACCGTTCTAAATTAAGCACTTAGCGATGTCTATGAATGTGATTCTTGAGGTAATCGTCATCAGTGTGCCAGCAGGCACGCTCACAGAATGAAGCGCGACAGGTCTTCGTCTTGGCTCAACGCGGCCAGCCGCGCATCGACATACTGCGCGTCAATGTGAACCGTTTTTCCGGCCCACTCCGGGGCTGCGAAGCTCACTTCATCGAGCAAACGTTCCATCACGGTCGCCAAACGACGTGCGCCAATGTTCTCTGTACGCTCGTTCACCGCAAAGGCAATCTGCGCCAACCGGGTGATGCCGTCGTCCGTGAAGTGGAGTTCAACGTCTTCGGTCGCAAGCAGCGCTTGGTACTGTTTGATGAGCGAGGCATGGGTTTGCGTCAATATGGCCTCAAAGTCTTGTACAGAGAGCGACTGCAACTCCACGCGGATCGGGAAGCGCCCCTGCAGTTCCGGAATCAAGTCGCTGGGCTTGCTTAAATGGAAGGCACCGGAGGCCACAAAGAGGATGTGGTCGGTTTTCACCATCCCGTACTTGGTAGATACCGTGGTGCCCTCCACCAGCGGCAAAAGATCGCGCTGCACACCTTGGCGAGAGACCTCTGCGCCGTTGCCTTCGCTGCGAGAGGTGACTTTGTCAATTTCGTCAATGAAGACGATGCCGTTTTGCTCCAACATCTGCAGCGCCTGGGTCTTGACGTGCTCCTCGTTCACCAGCTTGGCGGCTTCTTCATCGGCCAATAGTCTGGTGGCCTCTTCGATACGCAGCTTGCGGGTTTGCTTTTTCCCTTGGCCCATGTGCCCGAACAAGCTCCGGATTTGCTCGGTCATGTCCTCCATGCCAGCGGGCCCCATCACTTCGAGGTGGGGCGCTGGCACACTTAGCTGAAGTTCAATTTCGCGGTCTGCCAAGGTCCCCTCGCGCAGCTTTTTGCGAAAGGCTTGGCGGGTAGCGTTTTCGGGGCTTTGTGCAACGGCTGAGGCCTCCGAATCTGCGCGCGCCGTCGGCAGCAGAATGTCAAGAATGCGCTCCTCTGCGGCATCTTCTGCCCGCGCGCGGACCTTGGCGGTTTCTGCTTCGCGGGTCTGTTTGACTGCAATCTCCGCCAGATCACGAATAATGGCGTCAACGTCTTTGCCAACGTATCCCACTTCGGTGAACTTGGTCGCCTCTACCTTGATAAATGGGGCATCGGCCAATCGGGCCAAACGCCGGGCGATTTCGGTCTTGCCCACCCCGGTAGGGCCGATCATCAAGATGTTTTTCGGCGTAATCTCAGTACGCAGGCTGCCCTCCACTTGTTGACGGCGCCATCGATTTCGCAAGGCGATGGCGACTGCGCGCTTGGCCTGTGCCTGGCCAACAATGTATTTATCCAGCTCGGCAACGATGCCTTGGGGTGTGATTGCTTGCATAAATGTCGGGAAACCTAGGCTCGCTTAGAGCGTCTCAATAGTGTGGTTCATGTTGGTGTAAATGCACAACTCGCCCGCAATTTCCAGCGAACGCTTCACGATGTCTGCCGCAGAAAGCTCCGAGTGCTGCAGCAGAGCGACCGCGGCTGCCTGCGCGTAGGCACCACCCGAGCCAATGGTCACAATGCCATTTTCTGGCTCGAGCACATCGCCGTTGCCCGTAATGATCAAGGCGGCGTCTTTGTCCGCCACTGCCAACATCGCCTCCAGCTTGCGCAAGACCCGGTCGGTTCTCCAATCTTTCGTGAGCTCAATCGCTGCACGTACCAAATGACCCTGGTGTTTGTCGAGCTTGGCCTCAAAACGTTCGAACAGGGTGAACGCGTCTGCCGTCGCGCCGGCAAACCCTGCCAGCACTTTTCCGTGATGGAGTTTGCGCACTTTGCGAGCGGTGGCCTTGACGACAATGTTGCCCAAGGTGACCTGCCCGTCGCCGCCAATGGCCACTTGCACGCCTTGGGGAGTGGGTCGGCGCACACAAATAATGGTTGTTCCGTGAAAAGGTTCCATGGTGTTCGAAGTAGTAAGGGTGGGGACAGCGCGAATGTCGTCCCGTCACATTCCATGCAACGATAGGACTAGACCTCACGCAAGGTAAGGCGCACATGCTGGTGAATCCCGATGACCTTAAAAAAGGCCGCAACCAGCGGATGAAGATGCACAAACTGCAGCGTATAGCCGGCGGCCTGTCGCTGAACCGCCCAATTCAGGATGCTGCCCGCAGCAGTGAAGTCAACACGAACGAGTGCACGGCAGTTCACCGTGATTCGCCGCATAGCGTCCGCACCTTTGTCCAAGTCCGCCAACTGCACCATGACGTCGCCCGCCAGGCTGCCACTGAGTTCTTGATCCAACGGAGGCGTCGTATCGGCCTCCATCAGAATCGTCGTTTTGAAATCGTTGGACATCGGCAAGTCCATGGGCGCGAACCAAGCACCGTAGTCACACTTGGCCACTTCCCATCCCGGTGGCGACACCTCGTAGGTCACGCAATAGTCCAGTGCCACCAGCTCAAATTCATCCAACAGATTCATGGCGCGCAAGGCATTCAAGCGCACGCCCCACCACAGGGGATCTACCGAACGGTCCCCCGAAGGGGTCAATGTGCGCAGCGCCCCCATCAAGTGGTCCGCATGAGAAAACCGAACGGAGACGGGCTCGTTGCACAGGCTCGAGAAGAAACCGGCCAGCAGCGGCATGACCTCCGCGTCAATCCGTTCAAGTCCGCCCCAGGCCAACGTCCACGGCATGCGATGACTTGCCAACGCGACGCGCAGGGATTCCATACCCGTGAGTTGCAACAGCGCAGGGCACTCCCACATGGCTTTAGCCATGCCCGTTTCTCCCGCCCCCGCCGAGTGGGACCGGTGGGCAGAGTCGCCAGCGTCGGTTTGCCCATGGCCCTTGGCAGAATCGCCTACCCACGCGGGCACCCGGTCGCCCCATAAGTGGGCGTAGTCCACCACGGCGGCGTCGAATTTCACTCTTTGCTGTGTCGCCGCATACAGGCCCACCAGGGCGTCCGCCCAGTGGGCAAGCGTGGCGGCATCTGTGTGGCCACGCGCAAGTGCAAGGATCAAACCACTTTCTGCGCCTGCATCGTCACCATTGGCAAAACGAATGGCGGCCTCTTCAAGATCGGCGTCGGTGCCTATATCTGTGACATCCAACGCAAACAACTTGGAAGTCGAAAAATTGAACCCCGTCGTATCGGTCCGCTCTGTAACGGCCTGCGCCATTGGTCTGCTGGGCAGTTCAAAGCTCGCTGGGATGGCGTCCTCCGCCATCTCCGTAGACGCATAATCGTTGAAGGATGTGGCCCCATGCGGCAGGGACGTATCTGCCAATAATGACGCTGCTACGCCGGGTTCCGACCGAGAAACGGGAATCTGTATGGGCGCAGCTCCGGCGCTCTCGCGCGGTGTGCTGCCTGCCGAGGCCGCACTGCGTGCCTCCGGCGTATCGCCCTTGCCTTTCCACCACTGACGCGACATTTGGGCTTCAATTTCGTCGATCTTTTTGAGCGTCACCGCCCGGCCATCCGCGTCCGTGGGGAGACTGCTTTGAAATATGGAGGGACGCGTGACCGCATTCCCCACCGCCGCGTCACGAAACCGCAGCTTGCGCAAATGGTCGAACTCCCGGCGGCGCACCACGTCGTTTTGCCGCTTACGCTCAATCAATGCCTTGAGTGCAAGTTTGTCGTAATGCGGGTCTGCCTGTGCCTCGGGGGTCGCCAACTCGGACCATTCCTTGGTCGGATTGCGGACGAACAAGGCCATTTTGGACAGTAATCCGGGCCTTTCGTCTTTGCTTGCCATTTCAATGGATCGTGCTGAAAAGGAGCAGCCGCAAACTCAATCACCAAACATTTTTTGCTTGAGTTCCCTGCGTTGCTGGGCTTCCAAAGAAAGCGTAGCAGTAGGCCGGGCCAACAAGCGACCGACACCGATCGGTTCACCCGTTTCATCGCAATACCCATAGTCTTCTGCATCGATACGGGCGATGGATTGCTCTATTTTTTTGAGCAACTTGCGCTCGCGATCGCGGGTACGCAATTCCAGCGCGTGCTCTTCTTCAATGGTTGCGCGGTCCGCCGGGTCAGGCACCACCGAGGTGTCTTCGCGCAAATGCTCCGTAGTCTCGCCCGCACTGGTGAGAATTTCCCGCTTTAAGTTGGATAGTTTCAAACGGAAGAAAGCCAGTTGGACCGCATTCATGTATTCGGAATCGGGCATCGCCACCAGCTCGGCATCTGTCAATTCCGCAACGGGCTTGGTTTTCCAGTTATTCGCAAGTTTGGGATCTTTTTTCACAATAGCAGGTATCACAGGTGCAACGACGGGTGGAAGAATAGTATGGCTGTAACTTGCCTTTGCCGCAGTGGAGGCCACACTTTGCGCCATTGACGGAACAGTCAATGAGGCCAAACGGGACGACGGACGACCCGACTTGGCAGCGACCGCAGCCACAGCGACTGCGGCGGGCTTTGCTTTCAAAGGCGCTGCGTCGGCACTCTTGGAGCTTACTGCCAACTTGGCCGGCGCTGGCACCGCCTCGGGCTTGATTTTACTGCTCGTGGACGCAGCCAAGCGATCGCTCACTTTGACGGCGGTGGAAACGGGCTCTGCCTTGGCGGAGACACTTCGCGATGTCTCGGGATTTTTGGTCACGGACTTCAGCGCCAACACAGGTTCTTTGCTATCCGAGGCAATCGCCTTGGAAGACGCAGCCTTCTTCAGAGAGGCTGCCGTTTTGGACACTGATTTTTCTACCGGGCTGGTGCCAGACTTGACAGCCGCACCCGCCTTGGCAACGGCCTTGACAGGCGTTGCTTTGCCCGGGGCGTCTTTTCCCTTACTCACCTTACCGGATTTCGCTGTCACTTCTGGTCTCCTGGCAGGGTGTTCCCGCACGTGGTCGCTGTTGGTTGTAGTCGCTGCACCGGCCTGAGGGACGCGCGCAGCGGGGGTTTCGTCGGCGCGCGAGTGTACAGGCTTCGCTGTTGGAAAACCCATTAGTTGCAAAAGCGAGACAAACATTGCGCACCTCCATTTTTCGTTACATTTGGCCCTCTTGTCTGCGCGTTATTCCGGCGGAAGTCGCACCAACAAGCGGTGCGAAACTACACCAATGACTGCTCCAGGCCTTGCAGCAAGATGTCTTTGGGCAAATCGATGCCAATAAACACCATCTTGCTCATGCGAGTCTCTGCCTGCGCCCATGCCGGCCCCAAGTCGCTGCCCATCAATTGGTGCACACCTTGGAAAATCACCTTGCGCTCGGTGCCCTTCATGAAAAGCACACCTTTGTAACGCAGCATGCGCGGGCCGTAGATATTGACGATAGCGCCCAAAAAGTCTTCTAGTTTGGCAGGGTCAAACGGGCGGTTTGATTTAAAGACAAAACTCTTCACATCGTCGTCATGATGGTGGTGGTGTCCGTGGGTGGCATGGTCATGGGCGTGCGAAGGGTGATCGCAATGCTCACCATGCGCATGGTCATGGTCATGGTGGAGGTGGTCATCGTCCTTGAGGAAATCCGGATCGATATCGAGCTTGGCATTCAGGTTGAAACCACGCAGGTCAAACACTTCTTTGATAGCCACATCACCGAAGTGCACCGCCTTTTGGGGCGCACGCGGGTTCATGTGTTTGATGCGATGCATCAGGGCATCCAACTCGTCGGTAGACACCAGATCGGACTTGCTGATGAAGATCTGGTCGGCAAAGCCGATCTGGCGGCGCGCCTCCTGACGGTCATTAAGCTGCTGCACTGCGTGCTTGGCATCTACCAGCGTCAAAATGGAGTCCAGCAAATAGGTCTCTGCAATTTCGTCATCCATGAAGAAGGTCTGGGCCACGGGACCGGGGTCGGCCACGCCGGTGGTCTCTATCACGACGCGCTCAAAGTCCAGCTCGCCCTTGCGCTTTTTCTCGGCCAAGTCCTTCAGCGTGGTGCGCAAGTCTTCGCGGATGGTGCAGCACACGCAGCCGTTGCTCATCTGGATGATCTGCTCGTTGGTGTCGCTGACCAGAATGTCGCTGTCGATGTTTTCTTCACCGAACTCATTTTCGATCACAGCGATCTTCTGGCCGTGCGCCTCAGCCAACACGCGCTTGAGCAATGTGGTCTTACCGGACCCCAAAAAGCCGGTCAGGATGGTGGCGGGAATCAAGCTCATCGTTCAACTTCCAAAAATGGTGCAGTGCAAAAGAATCAACTGGGGAGTGTAGTCAGCAATTCAAGATTTGTCGGACTCAGGCGGCCCGACGCATCACCACCAGCCCCTTGAGGTACTCGCCCTCGGGGAAGGCGATGGTCATCGGATGGTCCGGGGCGCCACCCATGCGCTCAGTGATAAAGCCGTCCACGCCCGCGTCTGACCCAGCTCCGGCGACGATTTTGTGAAACAAATCCGCACTGATTCCACCGGAGCAGCTATAGGTAAACAGCACACCCCCGGGCTCCAGCAACTTGAACGCCAGGCGGTTGATGTCTTTGTAAGCGCGTGCCGCACGCTCGGCATGCGCGACGGTGGGAGCGAACTTGGGCGGATCTAGGATGATGGCATCAAAGGTACGCCCTTCGGCGGCGAAGGCGCGCAGCGAGGCATTGACATCCGCATCCATATAGGCGGCGCGCGCCGCTTCAAAGCCATTCAAGGCGACGTTGGCCTTGGCTTTTTCAATCGCCGGACCGCTGGAGTCGATCGACGTGACATGTACCGCACCGCCCGACAGAGCGGCAACCGTGAACCCGCCCGTGTAGCAATAGCAGTTCAGCACGCGCTGGAAACCGAGGCGACGGGTGTATTGGGCAAACTTGTGGCGGCTATCGCGCTGGTCTAGGTAGAAGCCGGTTTTATGGCCCTCAGCGATGCTCAAGCCCAGCTTCCAGTCATGCTCGCGCAGCACCAAGTCCGTCGCCCCCTCGCCCCGCAGCCATCCGGTGGCCTCGTGCAGGCCTTCGAGCGTGCGGCTGCTGGCATCGGAGCGCTCGTAGAGCTTGGAGAGGCCCGTGGCACTGAGCAGGGCATCCGCAATGACGGGCTTCCACTTTTCCACACCTGCAGAGGTGAATTGCGCCACCAGCGTGTCGCCATAGCGATCCACGATCAAGCCGGGCAATCCATCGGACTCACCGTGAATCAGACGCACACCGTCGCTTTGCACATCGAAACGGGCGCGGGCGCGGATTGCTTGCGCGCAGGTTGCTGCGAAAAAGCCCGCATCGATGCGCTGCTGTTCATCAAAGCTCCAGACGCGTGCCCGGATTTTGGACTGGGGGCTGAACGCAGCCCACCCCAAAAATGCACCTTCGGACGACTCGACCCGCACCGTCTCGCCACTGTCACCGCCACCTTTGGCAATGGCTGACTCAAAGATCCAGGGGTGGTGGCGCAACAAGGAGCGCTCTTTACCGGCACGCAGTCGAATGGTTTTCATGGGAGTGATTGTCGCTTGGAGGCGCTGGCCGGACTTGCAGGATGCGCATCAACCCAAAAACAAAAAAGGCCAGCAAACTGCTGACCTTTTTTGAATCCCGAAGGGGGTGAATTTGGAGCGGGAAAAGAGTCTCGAACTCTCGACCTCAACCTTGGCAAGGTTGCGCTCTACCAACTGAGCTATTCCCGCGTTACAAGCCCATGATTATATACCGTGATTTTGCGCATTTTCAAAAAACCAAAACTTTTTGCGAAACGCTGGCCGATCAGCCCGTTCCATCCAGGCCCGGCTTGAGCTTGGCACGCGGGTGGGCGGCGTCGTACGCTTTGGCCAGATGCTGAAAATCGAGTCGGGTATAGACCTGCGTCGTGGTGATATTCGCGTGGCCCAACAGCTCTTGCACGCCACGCAGGTCGCCACTGCTTTGCAGCACGTGGCTGGCAAAGGAGTGACGCAGCATATGGGGGTGCACCGGCACACTGACGCCAGCCAACTGGCTGCGACGCTTCAGTCGTTGCCACACACTTTGCGCGGTGAGTCGTGTGCCGTTGCGCCCGGTAAACAACGCAGAGGCGCTGGATGCCGTCCCGCGCAAATCCAGCCATCGCTGCAAGGCCTGCATGGCGACTGTACCCACCGGAACACTGCGACGCTTGGAGCCCTTGCCCAGCACATGGGCCTCAGCGGCTTGCATGTCCACCCACCCCTTAGAAAATTTACTGGCCGCTACGTCCAAGCCCACCAACTCCCCCACGCGCAGGCCGCTGCCGTACAGCAACTCGACCATGGCGGCGTCACGGGCTTCCAGCCAGGCGTTGTCATCACTCTCAAAATCTGCAAACTGCACCGCGTCATCCACCGCGAGCGCCTTGGGCAAGGGTTTGGGGGCTTTGGGGGATCGCACATCTTGCACGGGATTGCTGGGCACCAGCCCCTCCCGGCCCATCCACGTATAAAAACCGCGCCAGCCTGACAAAATCAGCGCAATGCCCCGCCCGCTGCGTCCGCCACTGTGCATCTGGGCGACCCAGCGGCGAATATGGTGGTTTTTGACCTGGTCCAAGGCCACGTCGCTCTTGGAAGCAAGCAAACGCAATCGATCCAAATCCAAGGTGTAGAGCGCCACCGTGCGCGCAGCGAGCCGCTTTTCCACCCGCACGAACTGCAAGTAGCGTTCGATACAGGCCAGACCGCTCGCGTCCAAAGCCGCCATCTACCGATCAGCGCAGGCGAGACAAAGCCGCGCTTGCAATCTCTCCAATGTGGGCCAGTAAATCGGTGGCCATGCCGCTGTCAAACCGCTGGGTATCACTGGAAGCCAGCACCAGCAACCCAAACACATGCGAGGCCTGCCCACCTGCGGCAGCACTGCGAAGCGGAATGAGCGCCAACGAGTTGGCGGCATCCGGCGTATCCAGCCAAGTCGCCGCTTCAAACCCGGTGTTCAGCCCGCAGAACGGCTCATTCAATGAACTAGCAAACAGCTTGGCGTCTTCGCTGACATTGCGTGCAACAGGCATGTCCACGTAGGCACTTGCCACGCCCCACAGGCGCAGGCCCACCTGGGGCACGGCAAACTGGTCGCGGATCAGGCTAACCACTGCCTGCGGAAGGTCGGCAGGATTGGTCACCACAAACAAACTTCGCGCCCAACGCAGTATCTTGTTAGACAGCAGGGTGTTCTCGTTGCCATGGCGGATCATTTCCATGATCCGCTGCTCCAGCAGTTTGATTTTTTCGCGCAACAGCTCTGCCTGGCGCTCCTGCAAACTGACTGCGCGTCGGCTGTGCGGGCTGGTGAAGTGCACCGAGGCCAGCAGATCGGCATGGCGCTGGAAGAAGTCGGGGTTATTCACCAAGTAATTGGCGATGTCGTCTTCGGTAATGGGGTTGCCCAAGGCGGGGTTCAGCGGAGGTGTCATGGTGTGAAAGGTCCGGTTATTCGGGTAAGTCGATTTCGCCATGGAACACGGTGGTCGCGGGGCCGGTCATGAACACCGACTCGCCCATGCCAGCCCATGCAATGGTCTGCACGCCGCCACGGGTTTGCACATCCACCCGTGCGTCCACCAGGCCCAGACGGATACCGGCCACGACCGCCGCGCAAGCGCCCGTGCCGCAGGCCAGCGTTTCGCCCACGCCGCGCTCAAACACGCGCAAGCGCACTTGGCTGCGACTCACCACCTCCAAAAAGCCCACGTTCACACCCTGGGTGAATCGCGGATTGGCTTGCACTTGCGGGCCCCAGTCGGCAACGGGGGCTGCGTCCACATCGGCGACCAGCATCACTGCGTGCGGATTACCCATGGACACCGTGGCGACCCAAAGGGAATCTTCCTGACCAGCCTGGACGACGTGCAGCGGCCAACGCCCCCAGGTTCCCATAGGCTGAAGGCTCAACCCGGTGTCGTCAAACGGGATATCGGCGCAAGCGAAGACAGGTGCGCCCATGTCCACGGTCACACGGCCATCTGCGGTGAGCACGGGCTCGATCACGCCCTTCATGGTTTTGACACGGATGCGGTCTTTGTCCGTGAGCCCTTGGTCGCGCACAAAACGGGCAAAGCAGCGAGAACCATTGCCACACTGCTCCACCTCGTTGCCATCGGCGTTGTGGATGATGTACTCGAAGTCGATGCCCTCTGCGGGCGAGGGACGCACCGAGAGAATTTGGTCGGCACCCACGCCAAAGTGGCGATCGCCCAGAAAGCGGTACTGGGCGGACGTCAGGCCAAGGCGGCCCTTGGTTTCGTCGAGCACCACAAAGTCGTTGCCCGCGCCCTGCATTTTGGTGAACTGGATTCGCATCCTTTCATTATCCCCGTTTGGTTGCACAATCCGCCGCATGGCCAGACCCACCCATCTTCTGGCCGGTGACCTGTCACCGGCCGCCGCTTCTCGCACCGCCCCCTGGCAAACTGACAGACCCGTCCCCCTGATGCGCCATGTGTGGCGCCTCACGGCCCCCAACCCCGGCGTCATGACCGGCCCCGGCACCAACAGCTACCTCGTCGGCGAACCGGCCACGGGCTACACCGTCATCGACCCCGGCCCTGCCGACGCCGACCACCTACAACGCCTGTGGCAGGCCGCACAGTTTAAGGATGGTAGTGGCGGCAATGTTCTGCGCATTGTGTGCACCCACTCACACCCCGACCACTCCCCCGGTGCCGCACCCTTGCAGGCCCTATGTCAGGGCGGTCCACCGATTCTCGGCGTACCCTCTGCCCCCACGGCACGTGCAGCCAGCGCTTTTGTTCCAGACCGACCGCTGTTGCCAAACGAGCGTCTCACCCACGTGCTGCCTCCAGCGCAGCCTGACAACGCCCTGCACCCCGCACATACCCTGCAAGTGATACACACCCCAGGCCACGCGGCCAACCATGTGTGCTTGCTACTGGAAGAAGACGGCCTGCTATTCAGTGGCGACCATATCTTGAATGGAAGCACCACCGTCATCGATCCGCCCGATGGCAACATGCAGGACTACTTGGATTCGCTGGATGCCTTGGCGGCCGCGTGCAGGCAGTACGGGGTGCACTACATCTTGCCGGCACACGGCCACGTGATGGACGGTGCAAGTGACGCGATTGCCCAACTCAAGGCCCACCGGCTAGCGCGCGAAGCCAAGATTGCACGCGTGATGCGCGCCCACCCCCAAGGTAGCCTCGACGACTGGCTGCCCCTGGCATATGACGATGCAGACTCGCGCCTGTGGCCTGTGGCCAAACGCTCTCTTTTGGCCCATGTAGAACGCATTTACGCACTGGATAACAAACAAGGCCGGCCATGACCCGCACCACCCTCAAACTCAAACCCACCTCCAAAGAAGCTCCCAAAGCCGCTCCCAAAACAACAGCCGTGGCTGCAACACGCGCAACGTCCGCACCAACCCGCCCTGCTGGCACGCTCAAGCCCAAGCCCAAGCCTGCCCGCCCTACCAGCAGCCCCGTGTCACGTTCACGCGCGGCACCCAAGCCCTTGCCCGATACCGGTGAGCGCTTGTCGAAAAAAGTTATGCAGATCAAAGGCTGCTCCCGGAAAGAAGCCGAGCAATACATCGAAGGAGGCTGGGTCCAGGTCAATGGCGTGGTAATCGAAGAGCCCCAGCACCGGGTGGCGCGGGAAACCATCACCCTGGACCCCAACGCCAGCCTGATGGAACTGACCCCCGTGACCCTGCTGCTGAACAAACCAGCCGGGCACACCGATGGCCTGGAAGATCTGCCCCCGCCGCGTGCAGGCACCCCGTCTCGCCCGGGCGCGCGGGCGCGCAAGGCACCGCCCGCAAATGCCCGTGCGCTGCTCATCCCGGCCCACCACTGGGCGGACGACCCCACGGACACCCGCGTGCTCAAACGCCACTTCAACCACCTTGAAGCGGATGTAGAACTGGAAACCGGTGCCACCGGGTTGGTGGTCTTCACCCAAGACTGGCGCACCACCCGCAAGCTCACCGAGGACATGGCCACGATGGAGCATGAATTTCTGGTCGAGGTGAAGGGAGAAGTGGGACCGGATTCGCTCAAGCCCATCGGCTACGCGCTCAAAGACGAGCGCTTGGATCTGCCGCAGGCGAAAGTCAGCGTGAACAGCACCACCCCACAATCCAGCCGGTTGCGCTTTGCCATCAAAGGCTCACATCCGGGGCTGATTGCATTCTTGTGTGAAAAAGCCGGCCTGCAGATACTGGCCATGAAACGCATCCGGCTGGGCCGCGTCGCCCTGTCCGACCTACCGGTCGGACAGTGGCGCTACCTGGCGGGCTGGGAGAAGTTTTAGCCCGTCTAGCTTGCGATATAGCTTTGCAATTGGCTGATCGTCTGTTCGTGGTCTTTGATGATGTCGTCCATCAGGTCACGGATAGACACCATGCCCAGCACCTTGGTGCCGTCCACCACCGGCAAGTGACGGATTTTTTTGTGGCTCATGAGCGCCATGCACTCTTGGGTGCGCGTCTTGGGCCCCACCACCATGACCTGTGCGGTCATGATGTCCTTCACCTTGGTGTCTTTGGACGACAAGCCCGCAAGCGCGATTTTGCGGGTGTAGTCGCGCTCTGAGAAGATGCCCACCAGCTTGTCGCCATCCATCACCATGAGCGCGCCGACGTTGCAGTCGGCCAGCATTTCCAGCGCTTGGTACACGCTGTCTTCCGGGCTCAGGCTCCAGACGGAGCCCCCATGTTTTTCCAACAGTTCCAGAATCGGTCGCATCGAGCCTCCCCCCACAACACTGTGAAGACTCGACCATACAGCAAATAAAGTGTGAAGCCCACCGATAAGCCGGATTCTGTGCATGGGGTTTCCCCCACGTGACCACCATTACTCTGGGCCGCCGGTCACCCGGACGGCTCGATGCTACCTACCCGCACACTCCGGGGGCCCCGTCAACGTGT